>NZ_CP012371.1:2889101-3210113 GCF_000619905.2 Nitrosospira briensis C-128
CATGTCGCCATGCAAGGCGGCGGCTTCATGGCCCTGGGCGGAAAGATTGTCGGCAAGCGTATCTGCATCGCGTTTGGTGGCAGTGAAGACGATGGCCTGTTTCAAGGCCAGATCACGTAAAAGATGATCCAGCAGCCGATTCTTGTGAGAAAGGTCGTCGACATAATGCAGCCGTTGCTCGATATTGTCGAGTCGAGCCTGCTGTGCCGCAACCTGGATGCGTTTGGGGGATTTCAGCAGCCGTGCCGCAACATTGTCTATCGCGCTATCCAGCGTGGCTGAAAAAAGCAGCGTCTGGCGAGTTGCGGGTGTGGCGGAAGCGATTCTTTCGACATCATCGATAAAACCCATGTCCAGCATACGGTCGGCTTCGTCCAGCACCAGCATTTCCAGGCGCGAAAAATCAATGCGGCCACGTTGGATGTGATCGATCAAGCGGCCAGGCGTTGCTACCAGAATATCTACCGGTTGTGAAAGCAGTTTATTTTGCAGCGGGTATGGCATGCCGCCAAGAATGCTTACGACCCGGACGCGGGGGAGATGCTTACCGTATTTGGCAGCGGATTCGGACACCTGAAGCGCGAGTTCGCGCGTCGGCGTCAGGACCAGTACGCGCGGTCCACGGCTGTGTACGCTGGATGGCGTGGCAAGGCGATGCAGCGCCGGCAACATGAATGCAGCGGTTTTGCCGGTACCCGTCTGGGCGGAAGCCATGATGTCGTGGCCAACCAGTAATTCGGGAATGGCCTGCTCCTGGATGGCAGTGGGCGTGGTGTAGCCTGAGTCGATGATAGCTTTGAGGATAAGCGGGTGTAGATTCAGATTTTCAAAAGACACGTTGTTTTTTTCCTATTAAATGAAAAAATATGCACCTCATGAGAATTCGAGGTTCGAGGCCAAACGGAGCATGATCAAAAGTTTGCTGCTTGCAGTCATTGACATGCAAGGAGCAGTTTCTTTTGCGCTTGTCTCGGCCAGAAACCTGGACTCATAGAGGCGCTTTAACGCGCGCAAACAGAAAAGGTTGCCGAAATTGATGGGCAAAATACCGTTGGCGCAAGCGTACATATAAGACATCGCCGCTAACCACGGTACCGCACAATTTCCGTTGGAGGCTTGAAAATCGAAGAGAGGTCAGGAACGATGAACCGACAAAAACCCGGAAAGACAGTAGGGGCTTTTCATCGAAGCGGCGAGTATACACGAATCAGCGTTCGCATAGAAAATATTTTTAAGAAAAGATAAGGGCTGGCAAATGAAGAACTCGGGCGCACGCCGCCGTGCTTATCGCCTCTTCTTCATATCAGGCTTTCACCGGATGCGCGGCCTGAGCGATTATCTCGCGCTTCAACACTTCTATCTGGGGCTCGTTCAGGGTTTCGGTCTTGAGCAGTTCCTCCGCGGCCCGGTCAAGCAGCGCACGGTTGACCATTAGAACGCCGATAGCGCGCTCCAGCGCATGATCGACAAGCGCGCGCACGGCGCTATCGACCGCATTTGCGGTTTCCTCGCTGTAGTCCCGGCTTTGAGGCATCGGTACACCGGGCTGAAGGTAAGTCGACCGTTCGCGGTCATAGGCGACGTGGCCCAGGGCATCGCTCATCCCGTAGCGCAACACCATCGCGCGGGCAAGATCGGTCGCACGGATAAGATCGTCGGATGCACCGGTCGATATCTCGCTGAATACCACTTGCTCTGCCGCGCGGCCGCCCAGCAGTACCGCCATCTTGTTTTCCAGCTCGGCTTGCCTCATCAGAAACCGGTCTTCTGTCGGACGCTGGATCGTATAGCCCAGTGCGCCGACGCCCCGGGGAATGATCGAAATTTTATGCACCTCGTCAGTGCCCGGCAAAGCCAGGGCTACCAGGGCATGGCCTAACTCGTGGAATGCGACGACGCGCCGCTCTTCCGGGTTAAGCAGACGGTTGCGTTTTTCGAGGCCCGCGACGACCCGCTCAATGGCGTTATTGAAATCATCCATCGTGACTGAGGTACCGGAACGCCGGGTTGCAAGCAGCGCCGCTTCATTGACCAGATTCGCCAGATCCGCTCCGGTGAATCCTGGCGTCAATGCTGCGATCTGCTCAGGCTTGACGTCGGTATCGAGCGCCACTTTTTTCAGGTGAACGGCGAGAATCTGCTCACGGCCCAATTTGTCCGGCCGGTCCACCAGCACCTGGCGGTCGAACCGCCCGGCCCGCAATAACGCGGGATCGAGGATCTCGGGCCGGTTGGTTGCGGCCAGCAATACTACGCCGCTTTTCGGATCGAAACCATCGAGCTCAGCCAGTAGCTGATTCAGTGTCTGTTCTTTTTCGTCGTGCCCACCCATCCCATATGCGCCACGAGCCCGCCCCAGTGAATCCAGCTCATCAATAAATATAATGGCGGGCGCCATTTGTCGTGCCTGCTCGAACAGATCGCGCACCCGCGCGGCGCCGACCCCGACGAACATCTCGACGAATTCGGATCCGGAGATGGAAAAGAACGGGACACCCGCCTCGCCCGCGACGGCGCGGGCGAGGAGCGTCTTGCCGGTACCGGGCGGACCGATCAGCAGGATACCTTTGGGCACGCGTCCGCCAAGGCGGCCATACTCTTTGGGGTCCTTCAGGAAATTGATGATCTCGACCAGTTCTTCTTTTGCTTCATCGACGCCGGCGACATCCGCGAAGGTGACTTTGGTTTCTGTCTCCACGAATACCTTGGCACGGCTTTTGCCGATCGACATCAGGCCGCCGCTCATACCCCCCGGATTCATGCGTCGAATGATAAATAACCAGATCCCGACAAAAATCGCCATCGGCAGCAGCCAGGACAGCAGGTCACGAACCCACGTGCTCTGAACCACTCCGGTATAGATAACGTTGTGCTTATCCAGCTTATCAGCCAGTTCGGACTCTACGCGCGTGGTAACGAAATTCTTTAACCCATCGGCGCCTTCATTCTTGAGTGAGCCGTAAATATGATTCTCGGTGATCGCGATCTCCGCGATCTTGTCCTGATCGAGCAATTCATGAAAGCGGCTGTAAGGGATCGGCTCGACCTTTGTGTATTTCGTGTACCAATTCTGTACAACCAGGATGCCGAGTATCGCAATGATGACGTACCAGAAATTGATTTGTGTTTTCTTGTCTATGGGATTTCCCATCGGTTTTATCTTATCCATACCATCCTTATTGCAAAGTGCTTGTGCTTAGAGACAATTCAGCAAAGGGTTTGTTCAGCATGGCGGGCGAAGGTTCGCGCCTGGCCATGCATGGTATGCGCGAAAAAAGTCGTTTCCGCATAAGTCGCACAGGATTGAAACTGCATTTTATTTCTTCAGCTGAAACGCCGCGCGCAATGACCGGTTCACGACCGCTCGGCTTGACGGCGAAACACGAAATGGGTTCTACTTTGTTGGTCCGCCTGGACCGCCAAACAGAAGCATAGGCGAAATTGCATAAAAATCAATGGTATTTCTGGCTCCCAGCTCGATAAACGGCTGTTGGGGCATACGCCGCTCTCTCAACTCATCGTCCGGATTCACTTATTATTTTTAGCGGGTTCCGGTAGCGTATTCAAACAGCCTGTCTCGTTCATGTCTGTTGCGAAATCCCTTTCTCATATCCACCCGGCGCAAATACGGATATCAGCACGCCTTCTGGTGCTCATCCTTTTTACGCTGGGAAATGGCGGCATCGCCAATGCACAGCAATCCGATGCCAAAAACACGCCGCCGGCAGTCACCATTTCAGCACCGGAGCCGTTGCGCGATTTGCTGAAAACGCATTTTCAGCTACCGATGACGCAACTGGTCGATGAAACCGACCGCGCGACTTTCATGCGCCGCGCACGGAAGCAGATAAGCGAGTTGCTCGCGACCGAAGGCTACTACACGCCGACTATGACCCTGCATTCCGCGATGCCCCATACCATTCCCGGGACAATCCCGGTGCTGGAAGTCATACCGGGACCCCGCACCCTCGTTACAGAAGTCGATATCGAATTCAAGGGAGATCTGGCAATTGATGAGCCCGGGCGGCGCGCGCGTATCGAAAAGCTGCGAGCTGCCTGGCCCCTGGGCGCGGGTCAGCCATTTCGCTCGCCAGCCTGGGAAGAAGCCAAGGCAATACTCTTGTCCAGTGTGGCGGCGGAGGATTATGCCGCAGCAGAGATAGAAGAAAGCAAGGCGGAGGTGGATTCCGATTCTCACAAGGCGCGGCTATTGGTGATAGTGGACTCCGGTCCTGCTTTCCGCTTTGGAAACCTGGAGATCAAGGGACTCAGCCGCTATGATCCAACGCTGATCACCGGGCTGGCTCCATTCAAAGCGGGCGATTCTTATCGGCGAGACCAATTACTCTCATTCCAGACGAAACTGCAAAATCTGCCCCAGTTCAACTCAGCAGCCGTCAACATTAAACCTGATGCAGTGACGCATCAGGCAGCACCGGTGGAGGTGGTTTTATCGGAGGCTCAGTCGCAGCGCGTCTCGGTTGGGGCGGGCTACAGCTCCAATACCGGCGGGCGAGGCGAGATCAATTACACCAACAATAATTTTCTGGACCGTGCGCTGCTGCTGAATGGCGGATTGCGCCTGGAACAAAAGCGCCAGACACTATCCACTACCGTCGAAAGCGTGCGGGACCAGGCCGGCCGCTGGTTTTCTCTGGGAGCAGGTGCCGAAAGGACTTTTATTCAGGAACTGGAAACCGTACGTGAGAAGGTAGGCATAAGCCGTAATCAACTGTATGACAAAACGGAAACCCGCTTTGCGCTTAACTGGCAACGGGAAGACCGGGCGCCCAAGGGGGGGCTGCATCAGATAAACGAGACTTTGGTACTGGACGGGCAGTTGCGCTATCGTTCGGTGGACGATCCTTTGTTTCCACGGGATGGGATGGTAACGGAAGTGCGTATCGGAGGCGGAAGCAAGCAGGCGCTATCCGATCAAAATTTCCTGCGCACCTATATAAGGCATCAGTTCTGGTACCCCATCGGGAAACGCGATGTGCTGTTGCTGCGCGGCGAGCTGGGGTATACGTTTGCTCCATCGCGCTTTGGTATCCCTCAGGAATACCTGTTCCGCGCCGGTGGCATCCAGTCCGTGCGCGGTTATGCATTCCAGCATCTGGGTGTACGCGAAGGTGAAGCCATAGTGGGCGGCCGAACCCTGGCCACCGGTACGATTGAATACAACCACTGGTTCACGCGTGAGTGGGGCGCCGCCGTATTTACCGATGTCGGTGATGCTGCCGACAGTGTACGCCAGCTTGACCTTGCAGTTGGATACGGAGGAGGTGTCCGCTGGCGCAGCCCCGTTGGACCGCTGGCGCTCGATCTTGCGCGCGGGCAACGTGACGGCAAATTGCGCCTGCATTTTTCGATTGCCGTGGCATTTTAAGAAAACGCCATGCCAAACTTTCCGGATGAAGGCCAGACCAAAAAATCCGCCATGAAAAAATGGCGATGGCAATGGGCGGCGCTAGCGCTTGTTGCCCTCGTTACCCTGGCTGCGGGCATCGGCATCTGGCTATCGACAAGCACATCCGGGCTGAAGTCGCTCGCATCGGCAGTCTCGCATATCAGCGGCGACAATCTCTCGTTTGAAGAACTGGATGGAGCGCTTTCGGGATCGATTAGCGCGCGGACCATTCGCTTTGCGAGTGACGATCTGCTTGTCATTGCAAGAGATGTAAAACTGAACTGGCAACCCGGTGAGTTGCGCTCGGGCCATGTGATGATTACAGCACTGTCGGTGAAAGAAGTGGAGATTGTTTCGTCACCCTCTTCGCAACCAAAATCCTTGCCCGCAAGCCTGGAGCTGCCTTTTTCGCTGTCTTTGCATAAACTCGATATCGGCACGTTACGCGTAATGAATGAAGAGGGCGACAGGCCGGTATTTGTCGCGGCAGAGCTCACGGCGGAGTTGGAAAGCAACGGCCGGAGGCATCGGTTATCCGGGTTGCGCACCAACCTCGAATTCGGCAGATTGATCGCGTCGGGCCAGCTGGACGGTATCAGGCCATTCGATCTGCATGCCGAAGCTGAACTGGCCGAGCTTGCGAATTCCGATTTCTCGGCGTTTGAAACCACTGGTTCGCGTATTTCAGTCATCGTCAAAGGCAACCTGGAGCGGCTCGACATGACAGCGAAAGGGAGCGGCGCCGGGTTGACAGGACAGGGCGAAGCGCAACTGCAGCCTTATGGTCCTGTTTTTATCGCCGGGCTGAGCTTGTCTGCGAGCGGACTTGATCCGCATGTTTTTTCCGCCGGTGCGCCGACAGCGAGTCTCACGGTGCAGGCAAACCTGCACGAGGTCGTTGCCGGGCAGCTCGAAGGTGGCGTTTCGGTGGAGAACAGTGCGCCCAAACCGCTTGATCAGGGCGGCTTACCTGTGCTTGAAGCGCGTGCGCAACCGATAGTGTCTGCCGAATTACTCCAGTTCAACGATTTGATGCTGGTGGCGTTAGGCGGGGGAACCGTTTCAGGCAGCCTTGCCTGGCAGCTAGAGGAGGCGACAGGATCAGCGGATCTGATAATTAACCGTATCGATCCTGCCAAGCTTGATACACGCCTGCGCCCGGCGAGCCTGAATGGCAATGTAAAGCTCAGCGGCGACACGCAGAATCAAAACGCTTCTCTCTCGCTTCGCGACAAGGCGTCGCGCCTGGACGCCCATATGGTACGGGCAGGTGATGTCTTGACACTGGACAAGATGAGCCTCAGCCATGGCCGGTCCCAACTTGCAGGTCAAGGCCAGCTTGGGTTAAGCGGTCCACGGGTATTTAATTTCGAAGGCAAGCTCCAGAATTTCGATGTTTCCGCATTTGCACAGGCGCCGCAAACCAGCCTCAACGCAACGCTGGCGCTGGCCGGCGAGCTGGAGCCCGGGACAGCGGGCGGAACAGCAAGCGGCCCGGCAGGCGCGATACGTTTCAAGATGGGGAATAGTCATGTGGCGAAACAGTCCGTGAGCGGCCATGGCCGAGTTGAGATTGCGGGTTTCGGCAGAGCCAGGGGCGAGGTCGAGGTGCGGCTCGGTAGCAATCACCTCACCGCGCGCGGCGGCTTCGGCCGCAAAGGCGACCAGTTGCAATTCGAGCTTGCCGCACCGGCTCTTGTACAGATGGGGCACGGACTCAGCGGTTCCCTTGCTGCCAGGGCGGTCCTGGAGAGTGGTTCTGCCGATTTTTCAGGACATGGTTTTCAATGGCCGGATATGACGTTCAATGCAAAAGGGAATAATCTTGCGCTTCCAGGCGAGCACCATTTTGGCAGTGTAGCGGTCGATGGCAGCCTGCATGGCGACGTCGTCGCATTAACGATAACGGCTGCGGATTATGCAACGAAGAAAAAAACACTGTTGCAAAACCTGACGCTGGAAGTGGAAGGTAAAAGATCGTGGCACGAAGTGCGGGTGGCCGCTCGCTTGAATGAGCACCAGAGCCTGGCGCTGCGAGCAGCGGGCGAATTGAACAAACCGGCTCAGCAGTGGCAAAACGCGCAATGGTTGGGAGAATTATCCGAACTGTCGGGAACCGGTCGATTTTCCTTTCAATTGGCGGGTATGGCGCCGCTGGGCATGAGCGCCAGGCACGTATCGTTTGGCGCAGCAAAGTTTATCGTTGCCGGCGGAACCGCGCAGATCGATGGAATTGAGTGGACGCCCCAAATATGGAGTAGCAGGGGTAATTTTACCGGGATTGGACTGCGCCTTGGCACCGATGCAGTCGAGAACGGGCCGAAAGATAATGAAGCACTTCGGCTGGGCGGCAGATGGGACATCGCATCGGGGGCGCGGCTGACGGGGAGCCTTAGCGTTGCACGTGAAAGCGGCGACTGGATATTACCGGGGGGCGACTCGCCGCTGCCACTGGGTTTGCAGACGCTTCAGCTCGCTGCCCAGGCCGTGGACGGGAGATTGACGGGAGAATTCAAAGCGAGAGGAAAGCGCCTGGGTGAGGCGAGTGCCTCAGTCTCCATGCCTGTCACAAGATCCGCCGAGTCTGCCATGAACTGGACGGTACTGCCCGCTGCAACCCTTACGGGAAATCTACTCGTCGATATGGACGATATTTCCTGGGCTGGTCCGGCGTTCGATGACAATATACGAACGGGGGGGCGGCTTGCCTTGCGAGCGGATGTCGTCGGCACTTTCGGCAGCCCGCGTCTGGACGGGCAGATACACGGCGACGATCTGGCGTTGGCGCTGCTGGAGCAGGGGGTGCGGCTTGAGCAGGGAAAACTGTCAGCGAGCTTCGACCAGGAATCCTTACGTATGGATGTTCTGAATTTTACCGCCCCTCACGTGCCCCCGCCCAATGACCGGTTGCTCAAGAACCTGAAGCTTGCCAAAGGGCCGGGCAGTCTGAGCGCATCGGGCGTAATGGATTTAAAGGGGCAGCGCGGTAATCTGGAAATTATCGCCGACCTCGTGCCGTTGGCACAGCGGCCGGATCGCTGGATCATTGCTTCGGGAAATGGCCGCGCCAGCCTGGAAAACAACATGCTCACCTTGAAGGGCAGCCTTGCCGCAAACGCGGGGTTGATTGCCCAGCCAACCGCTGGTAACCCGCACTTGCCGGATGATGTCATCGTTACGGGAGGAGCGTCCTCTGACCATCAGCCCGACCGGAAGGGCCTGCGGGTCGATATGGAGGCCAACCTCGATCTGGGCGATCAATTCTATATCCGTGCCTCGGGTCTCGAGGGAAGACTGGCTGGCCAGTTGAGCCTGCGCGGCGAGCCGGGGCATCGATTGCGAGCCATTGGCACCATCGCTGCGCGCGATACCAGTTTCGAAGCTTATGGCCAGCGTCTGGCGGTCGAGCGGGGTATCGTTGATTTCAAGGGGCCGATTGACGATCCTGCGCTGAATGTACTTGCTGTGCGCAAAGGGCTGGCGGTAGAGGCCGGCGTCGAAGTGACCGGAAGCGTGCGTCAACCTAAAGTACGGCTGGTATCCACCCCGCTTGTACCCGATCTCGAGAAACTTTCATGGATCGCGCTGGGCCGCGCCCCTGGAGGAAAGGCCGATGCATCATTGCTGCTCGCCGCAGCCGCGTCTATTCTGGGCGGGCAATCGGGGGGTATCACGGACAAGATCAGCCAGGCGATCGGCGTGGATGAGCTAACCATAAAACAGGCGGGAAGCGATACCTTGATGGGACAGGTCGGCATTGTCGGTAAACGGCTTTCGAAGCGAGCTTATATCAGTTATGAACAAGGACTGACTGCCGTGGTCGGCGTAACCAAACTTACCTATACATTGACCCCCAGAATCAATCTCGTCACACGAGCGGGTGTTGATAATGCAATAGATGTGCTTTATACGTTAAGGTTCGACTGAATTTGCAGTAGGGAGACGATCGAAGATAACCGGATAACAGCAAAAGCATGTTTCCGCTGAAGCACAGGCCGGGCGGTCATGCCGGCTATGAGCAAGGGGTTAATGATTACAGATTACACCTTGCACATCTGATTTACCTAGCCGCTTGATGTAAGCCTGATGTAACCAGGCTATCCCGTTGGCATCTCAGATCACGCTCGTCATACGAGCCGCCGGTATTGATAATGCGATGGATGTGTTTTACACTTTAAGCCAGATTGAGCTGAAATATTTTTCCATTCCGAATCAATAACTCATCGGAGGAAATATGGCAACATCCGATCAGATTGTCGGTGCCGCGGTTGGGCTCGGCGAGCAGAAATCATGGGAAGCCGTGCGCCTGCATGATGTGGCAGCTGTGCTGGGAATCAGCCTGGACGATGTGCGTGCGCATTTTCGCGAGAAAGAGGACATTGTCGATGCCTGGTTCGAGCGAGCCGATAGCGCCATGCTCAAAGCCGCGCAGGCTTCCGATTTTATATATCTGACGCCGCGCCGGCGACTTCACCGCTTGATCATGACATGGCTGGGCGCGCTGTATCCTTATCGCAAGACAACCCGGCAGATGATCTACGGCAAACTGGAGCCGGGGCACATCCATATTCAGCTCCCCGCACTGATGCGTATCAGCCGTACGGTTCAATGGATGCGCGAGGCGGCGGGCCGGGATGCCACTTATTTCCGGCGCGCCCTGGAAGAGACCGGGCTCACCACGATTTATCTGGCCACGTTCATCCATTGGATGAGCGATAACTCTCCCGGTGCAGCCAGAACCAGCCGGTTTCTCAACGGGTGCCTCTCGATGGCCGAGAACCTGGATCGCCTCGTATTTACCGGGCGCAGCATGGAAGAAAGAGGGGGCAGCGAAAAAGCGCCACAAGGTACCTGAAGTACCTGAGGCACCTTGGGCCCGAACCCAAACGCACGCATCGCTCTCATCGCTGCTGAAGCGGCATGGACACGCTGACCCATGCTTTAAGCGGCGCACTGCTGGCGCGGGCAACCGCGCCGATGAGGCCGGCCCCGGGTGAATTGACGTCAGGCGTGCGTACGACGGTCGGGTTCGTGGCCGCCGCGTTTCCCGATTGCGATTTTGTATTGCGCCTGTTTGATCCGCTCACCTACGTAACCCTGCACCGGGGCGTTACTCACTCGATCGTACTCTTGCCGGCCTGGGCATTGCTGCTAGCCTGGCTGCTTTCCCTTATCTTGCGTCAACGCTACTCGTGGCGGGCGATCTATAGTACGGCCGCTCTGGGCATAGCCATTCATATCGCGGGCGACGTATTTACCGCCTACGGCACGATGCTGCTGGCACCCTTTTCCAGTCATCGTTTCGCGATTCCATTCACGTTTATAATCGACCCCTATTTCACCGCAATTATTGCAATCGGCCTCGCGGCGGCCATGCTCCGACCTCAGGGGCGGCGTCCAGCCGTGATCGCCCTCCTGGTTTTAGGAGGCTACGTAGGGTTTCAGGGCATTCTGCATTCTCACGCAGTCAAGGTGGGCGAGGCTTACGCTGAAAATAGCGGATTGTTCGAAGCCGAAGTCCATGCTTTTCCTCAACCGCTGTCGCCTTTTAACTGGAAGGTCATCGTCAGCCATGGCGATGACTATCAGGTTGCTTTGATCGATCTATGGCGAACCCATAGCCGCAAGCCGCCCGATCCAGCAAGTGGGATATTGGGTATGTGGGAGAGGATTGCCGCAGGCTATCAGCCAGCCTCAGCCGCGAAATGGATACGACGTGGGCGATTTGGTGATACGGATTCCCAGCGCCATCTCGCCCATGAAGCATGGACGCAGGATATTTTTGCACCGTTTCGCCGGTTCGCAGCATTTCCTGCGCTCAACCAGATCGAGTTCACAGGAAATGGTGTTTGCGTATCGTTTCTTGATTTGCGCTTTACCGTTCCTTCGCTCCCGCCATCCCTGGTATTCGGCTTGTGCCGCGACAGTCCCGCAGGTCCCTGGCGGCTCGAACATAAGCAGGGACTCTTTTGAAGAGGTCAACCTGAAGGGATTAACGGAAATATCCGTAGTCGAATATACAAAAAAAGCTGAAAAGAGTTTTCCGCTTCAGCACCCAAGACCCAGGGCTCATCCGTAAAGTCACCGGGCTCAGCATTCATCCATGAAGTTACGCGTCGCTAATGGCTACGCTCATCGAGCTTAGCCATCCGGCAAGAATTGCGCTTGATGCGGCAATCAAGCTGCTCGTGCGCGCGCCCTTGTTGACACCATAGCGCCATGGCGCTAGATCAGTCACGCGATGATCCTAACCCGGATGTTTCATAAATTGACGCGCGCCCTCGCTGGTCTTTTGTTTCGTATGTAAATTTCGCTCAGTCGGACGTATGAATAACTACGCCACTCTTTCACAAAATTTCCCTACAAAACAAAATCCTGCGCAATCATCACGCAAATTTATGAAATATCCGGGCTAAGCCTGTTTTTTTTCTGGAAACCTTCATGAAAGTTGACATTTATCAAGGTTTCAATGCGCGTTGCGCAATACGATTTGATACCGGATAAGAAAGTCCGATTATCTTTAATGTTCAACCGGAGCGATCTTGGATTCATTTCCGGAAGAAGCTCATAAAACCGATAATTATCAAAGTTTTATCTCTGGCTTGGACAAGGACTTTCATCATTGGCAATCAGCGACCAGGTGGGGGAGATATGAGTAGCAAAGCAGCAGCAACCATAGTTGGGATTGTGGCGACCGCATTGTATTCCGGGCTGGGAATGGCGGCAGCGGCGGATCCTTACCAGTTAAACTTGCCCGAGCCGCAAACGCCGATAGCCCAGCAGATATATGATCTTCACACGCTGGTTTTATGGATATGCCTGGTGATATTCGTGGGCGTGTTCGGGGTCATGTTGTATTCCATACTCAAGCACCGCAAATCCTTGAACTACCCGGCGGCCAACTTCCATCACAGCACCACGGTCGAGATCATCTGGACCGGCATCCCGTTTCTCATCCTGGTTGGCATGGCCTATCCATCCACCAAGACCATCATCGACATGAAGGACACCTCCAGTTCCGAGATCACCATCAAGAGCACCGGTTACCAGTGGAAATGGGGTTATGACTACCTGACGGGCGAAGGAGAAGGCATCAGTTTCCTGAGCAGCCTGTCCACCCCCCGCGACCAGATCGAAAACACCGCGCCCAAGGGTGAGAACTACCTGCTGGAAGTGGACAACCCGCTGGTTGTGCCCACCGGCAAGAAGATACGCGTACTGCTCACCGCCAACGACGTACTGCACGCCTGGTGGGTACCTGCCCTGGGCGTAAAGCAGGACGCCATCCCCGGCTTCATACGCGACGTCTGGTTCACCATTGAAAAGCCTGGCACCTATCGCGGCCAATGCGCCGAACTCTGCGGCAAGGAGCACGGCTTCATGCCGATCGTAGTCCAAGCGGTGACGCCGGAGAAATATGCCCAGTGGGTGGCTGAACAGAAAAGCAAGACCGCTGCGGCGACCGAGGACGTGAACAAAGTATTTACGGCGGACGAACTGAAAGCCGAAGGCGAGAAAGTCTATGCCGCCAACTGTGTTGCCTGCCATCAGGCCAATGGCCAGGGCATACCCGGGACCTTTGCCGCGCTGGACGGCTCGAAGATCGCCAACGGTCCCAAGGCCGGCCATGTCGACATTGTCATGAATGGCAAGGCCGGCACGGCAATGGCTGCATTCAACCTAAATCCGGTAGTTGGGCGGGGTGAAGTGTACGGCTTTTGAGGTGCAGGGCAAGGCGCAACGACGCGGAATGGTCGTTCCATTCCAAGGAGTTGCAACGCAGCCATGTGCCTCAAAAACTGTGCAATTCACCCCGTAGCGCCCTCAGCTGGAAGGTGAACGTCAAATAATATGAAATATTGTTATTAATCATAGTACTGGTCTATTAAATGAGCGGTCAACTACCGGATTTAGGTTCAAGCACCTGTCGGATGTACAAATCGCGGCGGTGGTCACCTACGAACGTAATGCCTGGGGGAATACCGCAGGAGACGTGGTGCAGCCATCGGAAATCAACCAGTTCAGAAAATAGCATCAAGGGGGACACCATGGCGCGCATGCCACGACATTGCAACCGCGACCGTTGCGATAGCGACATTGTGCATGCCTGTGGCGATCACTCCCGCGGCTTGATGTGCCGGCCGCTTTCCATCAACAGTACGTTTTAAAAAACCAGCATCAAGGAGACAATTATGGCGGCAGTACAAGACGATATTGCACACGCGCACGACCACCATCCCACCGGTATGATGCGCTGGCTGACTACGACCAACCACAAGGACATCGGTACGATGTATCTGTGGTTCAGTTTTCTGATGTTCCTGACCGGGGGCGTGATGGCGCTGACTATCCGCGCCGAGCTCTTCCAGCCCGGCATACAAGTCGTCAATCCGGAGTTCTTTAACCAGTTGACGACCATGCATGGTCTGGTGATGGTGTTCGGGGCCATCATGCCGGCGTTCGTCGGTTTCGCCAATTGGCAGATACCGATGATGATCGGGGCGCCCGACATGGCTTTTGCACGTATGAACAACTGGAGTTTCTGGCTATTGCCCCCGGCAGCTTTGCTGCTGATTACCTCGTTCTTCGTGCCCGGCGGCGCGGCTGCCGGTGGCTGGACATTTTATCCGCCGCTGTCGGTGCAGATGGGCATAGGCATGGATATGATGATTTTCGCCATTCATATCCTTGGCGCTTCGTCCATCATGGGGTCAATCAACATCATTACGACCATCCTCAACATGCGGGCGCCGGGCATGACATTGATGAAAATGCCGATGTTCGTATGGACCTGGCTCATCACCGCCTATCTTCTGGTTCTGGTGATGCCGGTGCTGGCGGGAGTGGTCACCATGCTGCTGACGGACCGCAACTTCGGCACCAACTTCTTCAATGCAGCCGGCGGCGGTGATCCGGTATTGTTCCAGCATATCTTCTGGTTCTTCGGCCATCCCGAAGTCTATATCATGATCCTGCCATCGTTCGGCATCGTCTCGGAAATTATCCCGGCCTTTGCGCGCAAGCCATTATTCGGCTATTCCTCGATGGTGTATGCCACCGCCTCGATCGCCATCCTGTCCTGCATCGTCTGGGCTCACCACATGTTCACTGCCGGCATGCCGGTAACGGGACAGTTGTTTTTCATGTATGGCACCATGCTGATCGCGGTTCCGACCGGCGTGAAAGTATTCAACTGGACCGCCACCATGTGGCGCGGTTCCATGACCTTCGAGACACCCATGCTGTTTTCTATCGGGTTCATCTTCCTGTTCGTTATTGGCGGATTCAGCGGAGTTGTGTGCGCGATAGTGCCGATCGATGTCCAGGTGCAGGATACCTACTATGTCATTGCGCATTTCCACTATGTGCTGGTATCGGGCTCACTCTTTGCCATATTTGCCGGGACTTACTACTGGCTGCCGAAATGGACCGGACACATGTATGACGAGACGCTGGGCAAATGGCATTTCTGGCTATCCATGTTCTTTTTCAACCTCACATTCTTTGTGCAGCATTTCCTGGGGTTGGCGGGCATGCCGCGTCGTATTCCTGACTACGCGCTCCAATTCGCCGATTTCAACATGATTTCCAGCATAGGCGCATTTGGTTTCGGCTCCACGCAATTGCTGTTCCTTTACGTAGTGCTGAAGTGCATCCGCGGGGGTGCAAAAGCGCCGGTAAAACCTTGGGAAGGTGCGAAAACGCTGGAATGGACTTTGCCGTCTCCCGCGCCCTATCATACCTTCGTAGTTCCGCCCGTCATTAAGTAACAGCCGAGACAGGAGAGCGATATGTCAAAGCATATGAATATGTCCGACGACATGGATATCCCGGAAAACGTGGACATCGAGAGAAAGTTGGCATCGATCAGAACAGCGTTGTTCGTACTTGCTTACTCTCTGGTCCTACCGGTGGCGTATTACTTATGGCAAGCTTACCGTTGTTGATCGGACTTCGGCAAATAACCGGTAAATTACAAGCAGGAGAAAGAGCATGAGCCAGGAAGGAAGTCACTATTACGTTCCAGCGCCATCGACCTGGCCCATGACCGGGGCGATAGCGCTGCTATTCATGGGGTTTGGCGCCGCATTCTCGGTCAATAAGATGCCAGCGGGCTATGGGATGCTGACATTGGGCTTTGCCATACTCTTCTACATGCTGTTCGGCTGGTTTCGCACCGTGGCGCGCGAAAGCGAGAGCGGCAAGTTCAATAAGCAGGTGGATGCGTCTTTCCGCTGGGGGATGAGCTGGTTCATTCTTTCCGAAGTCATGTTTTTTGGCGCCTTCTTTGGCGCGTTGTACTACATGCGGGCGCATTCCATTCCCGACCTGGGCGATCTCGAACATAAAATACTGTGGCCGAATTTCACGGCGGATTGGCCGACAGCCGGTCCCGGCATCACCGAGAAATTCCTCCCCATGGGCCCGTGGGGCCTGCCGGCAATCAATACCGTCCTGCTGTTGACCTCGGGGGTGACGGTCACTTGGGCGCACTGGGCGCTCAAGCTGAATAAGCGCGGCCAGCTCAAACTGGGATTGTTCCTCACCTTTGCCCTGGGGTTTCTCTTTGTCGGCCTGCAGGCTTATGAATACGGCCATGCCTACTCCGACCTCAACCTCAAGATGACGAGCGGCGCCTATGGCGCAACCTTTTTCATGCTGACGGGTTTCCACGGCTTCCACGTGACGCTGGGTTCCATTATGCTGTTCGTCATCTATTGCCGCGTACTGTTGGGTCATTTCACGCCGGAGAATCATTTCGGCTTTGAAGGTGTTGCCTGGTACTGGCACTTTGTGGACGTGGTCTGGCTGGGCCTGTTCATATTCGTCTACTGGCTCGTGTAACAATTGCAGGATTTTATCCAGGGTTGTTACATGACAGTTTTTTTGTGATCTCGCGATGATTTTATCCCGCACAACTCAGTATGCCATTCAGGCCCTTATTTATATGGCAACGCAACCCCGTGGCGTGGCCGTACTGAATCGCACCATTGCCGACCACCTGAGGTCGTCCCCAACCTATCTTGCCAAGATTCTGCAAGACTTGTCCCGCGGCAACCTGCTTTATTCTTTCCGCGGAAAACAAGGAGGCTTTTGCCTGAGGGAAAATAGCGACCAAATTAATCTGATGCAGATCGCCATCCTTACCGAGGGTCCCGGATTCACCGATGGCTGCGTGCTGGGACTCAAGGTTTGCAGTGATAAAACGCCCTGTCCGATGCATGTCAAATGGTGGCCAATCAAGCAGGAGATCGTGAAGCTGTTGCAGAACCAGACCCTGGACCTGCTTGCCGCCATGGTCGTAAGCGGCAGATATAAACTGACCGATTTACCGGAGGCCGCACTTGGCGGTCAAAACCGCCTGGGCGAAAGCTGCCCGGACGGATTGTAAAATTTTCAGCGGAGCTAACATGACCAAATGCTCGTCGAATATATCACCCGCTACTGATAACCCGGTTGACGTTCCCCTGGATTGCAGGGATTGTGGCGCTTATAAGTTATGCATGTCCCTTTGGTTGAAGACGGGTGACGCATCTTTGCTTGAGCGAGTCGTCAAAAGAAAGCACGTGTTTAAACGCGGAGATGTTTTGTATCGCATGGGGCAGCCGATGGAATACATGTATGTCATCCGCGGCGGATCAGTCAAAACCAGCGTCAGCACCGAGGACGGGCAGGTGCAGGTTATCGGTTTTCACATAGTAGGAGAATTGCTGGGTTTGAACGCCATCGAGAGCCGGCAACATAACTGTGAAGCCCAGGCGACGGGAATTACCTCTGTTTGTGAAGTTTCCATCGATCGCTTTGAAGAGCTGGCAAGTACGGATCCCGCCATTCAGCACGAAATTCTCAAAATCATGAGCGCGGAAATCCATCACAGCCATGAATTGCTGCTATTGCTGGGCAAGCATAATGCTGAAGAGCGTCTGGCTACGTTCTTGCTCAGCCTGTCTCAGCAGTTCGCACGGCGCCATTGTTCGGCTACCGAATTCGACCTGAGCATGTCGCGCAGCGATATAGGAAACCATCTGGGAATCGCGGAGGAGACCGTTTGCCGTATATTTGCACGGTTTCAGGATGACGGCCTCATCAGCAGCCGGTATAGGCGTGTAAAGCTGAACGATCTGGAGCGTTTGAAGCAGATCGTCTATCACCGACGTACCAGCAACGCTCGGGATTCCGTGGATCGCCAGCTCGAAGCCTGACCCGGGGTTCCTGTCTCGATCCTGGGGCAGCGATTTCCTTGTTCCAGGGTAGGGTACTTCACTGGTTTCTTGCACGTCACGGTATAATGAGTCTGCTTACGAACGAGCTCAAGATTTACTTCTCAGTGATCGCTACAGTTATTCGCAAGCAGCATTACCGGGAACGACGATTTCCAGCGAGGTCCTGTAAAGGTGATATTAGTCGGTGTTTATTGTCATGGCGCGGGATATGCTTGAGTTTCGAAGATGGCAATATGATGCTTTTCGTATCTTTCAGAGAAAAATTAAGCAAGGAAAGCGCGAATTGCTGATATTCTCCGTCGGGGACTTTTTTTCATTCATTGTTTCCCCCCAAACGCCAGCCTTTCATAGCATTTTGATGAAGAGTTAAGTGTTGTTCTTTTTTTAATCTAAAGGAAAATCCATGCGAAAATTACTTATCACCATTGTCACGATGCTTGTCACCGTGTTACCGTTTACCGGCGCCCACGCGGTTGTTAACATCAACACCGCTACCGAGGCCGAGCTTCGGACTCTTCCAGGTATCACCGCTCCCAGAGCCAAGGCGATCATTGATTATCGCTCAAAAGCGGGTGCGTTCAGGTCGACGGATGATTTGTCGAAAGTCGACAGCCTCATTGACATGCGCGTAATCCGCAAGGATATTTCGATCACCGGCCCCACCCAGATTCGGCAAGACGACAAGCCTGCAGCCAAGTAAGAAAAGAAGAGAAACGCCTGCCTGAAAGATGCCAAGGACAGCTGTCCAGGACAAACAAAGACAGTGGAAGTCAGGCACGAAATGGTCGCGGCAGGGCAGCATTGTCAGACAAAACCCCGGTTCTTCCGGGGTTTTGTCTGTTACCATCAGAGGCAATCCTTTTTTATAAGCCACCTCCGGTCTTCGTTTTGCGAAGTGACGGTGAAGGGATTCGGCCGTACAATGATACAGGCGAGTTCCTTGGCTATCTGATATAATGCTGCCCTTTTGTCGTTCCGACTGAGGATTTACCAATGTCCCGTTCCATACGAAATATCGCTATTATCGCCCACGTCGATCACGGCAAGACCACTATGGTGGATAAATTGCTGCACCAGGCAGGCTCTTTTGCCGCGCATCAGCATATTGCCGATCGGGTAATGGATTCAAGCGATATCGAGCGCGAGCGCGGCATCACGATCCTCGCCAAGAATTGTGCCGTGGATTACCAGGGCGTGCACATCAATATCGTCGATACACCCGGCCATGCCGATTTTGGCGGTGAGGTGGAGCGGGTGCTATCCATGGTGGATGGCGTGCTGCTGCTGGTCGATGCGGTCGAAGGCCCCATGCCGCAGACCCGTTTTGTCACAAAGAAAGCGCTGGCGCTGGGGCTTCGCCCCATAGTCGTCGTCAATAAGGTCGACCGTCCCGGTGCGCGCCCCGACTGGGTGGTGAATCATACTTTTGACTTGTTCGACAAGCTGGGCGCGAATGAAGATCAGCTGGATTTTCCAGTGGTTTACGCCTCAGCGCTCAACGGCTATGCCATGCTGGACCTGAAGCAGACCAGTGCCGATATGCGTCCGCTTTTTGATACCATACTCAAGCACGTCCCAGCGCCCGAAGGCAATCCCGACGAACCGCTGCAACTGCAGATTGCTGCGCTTGATTATTCAAGTTTCGTTGGGCGTATCGGTATTGGCCGCATCAGCCGTGGACGGCTCAGGCCCGCCCAGGATGTGTTGGTGCTGGACGGATCGAATGCGCCGAAGAAGGTCAGGGTCAACCAGGTGCTGGGTTTTCGCGGTATCGAGCGAGTCCAGTTGGAAGAAGCCATGGCGGGCGACATCGTTCTGATCAATGGTGTCGAGGAACTCAGTATCGGGGCGACGCTGGCCGATATTGACCGGCCCGAGGCGCTGCCGATGCGTGCGGTGGACGAGCCCACGCTGACGATGAACTTCCAGGTGAATACATCGCCTTTTGCCGGGAAGGAAGGCAAGTTTGTCACCAGCCGTCAATTGCGCGAGCGCCTTGAAAAGGAACTGCTGACCAATGTCGCGATGAAGCTGGAGGAAACGGACGATACCGATTCGTTTCTAGTTTCCGGGCGGGGCGAGCTGCACCTGACCATTTTGCTGGAAAGCATGCGTCGTGAAGGCTATGAGCTTGCCGTATCGCGTCCGCACGTAGTGATTCGTGAAATTGACGGTGTCAAGTGCGAGCCGTTCGAAATGCTCACCGTCGATGTTGAAGAGACGCATCAAGGTGGAGTAATGGAGGCGCTGGGCGCGCGCCGCGGCGATTTGCAGGACATGGTCTCGGATGAGCGCGGACGTGTGAGGCTGGATTACCGTATTCCTGCGCGGGGTTTGATCGGCTTCCAATCCGACTTCATGACCATGACGCGAGGTACAGGCCTGATGAGCCATGTATTCGACGAATACGCACCGATGCGGCCGGAAATAGCCGCACGCCGGAACGGCGTACTGATTTCCGCAGAGCAGGGTGAAGCCGTAGCGTATGCGCTTTGGAAATTGCAGGAGCGCGGGCGCATGTTTGTCAGTCCAGGGGATCGCCTGTATGAAGGAATGGTGATCGGCATTCACAGCCGCGATAATGATCTTGTCGTCAACCCGATAAAGGGCAAGCAGTTGACCAACATTCGCGCATCCGGAACTGACGAGGCCGTGACCCTGACGCCGCCGATCCAGCTCACTCTCGAGTCCGCGATTGAATTCATCGCCGATGATGAATTGGTGGAGATTACCCCCAAGACCATTCGCATTCGCAAGCGTTTCCTGCAGGAGCACGAACGCAAGAAAGCTTCGCGCGCCGCTGCATAATTTCACGAAGCATATCGGGGCTGGTTGATGCACCGGCTGAGCTCAGCCTGCACAACTTATCCATAGGTGGCCAAGCATGACGCAGGCTGACTATCTCCCATTTTGCACGACAAGAATGGAAGAATCTCGTCCGGTATGAGTGAAAGAAAGCTCTGGTATGTCGCTGACCCCATGTGTTCATGGTGCTGGGGTTTCTCTCCGGTAATCGAAGTGATTCAGCGTGAGTATGGTGGCCGGTTTGAGGTAGAGCTATTACTGGGTGGTTTGCGGCCAGGGGCGAAACAACCGATGCTCCCGACGCAACGTGAACAGATACTCCACCATTGGCGTGCTGTGCAGCAACGGACTGCGCAGCCATTCCGGTTCGAAGGTGCGATGCCGGAAGGGTTTGTTTACGACACCGAACCCGCCAGCCGCGGAGTGGTTGCCGTATCCTTGATCAACCGCGAAGCGATCTTTTCTTTTTTCAAGATGGTGCAATCCGCGTTCTACGTCGAGCAACAGGATGTGACGAACCCCATTGTGCTGTCACAACTCGCCGCGAGGGTGGGAATAGATGCCCAGCAGTTCGGGCAGGCGTTCGAGTCCGATATCGCGAAGCGCCTGACGCTTGAACATTTCCAGAAGGCAAGTCAGTGGGGTGTGCATGGCTTTCCCACTGTAATCGGGCAGAGCGGGGCGGATTACCGCCTGCTCAACACGGGTTATTGTTCACTTGATGAATTGCGTCCAAAGCTGGACGGGTGGTTGCTGGATCAGCTTGATACTCCCCGGCCAAGCTCATAATTTCCAAGGTACAGATCATGTATAAAGCACTTTTGAAGTTTTTTGTTTCGGCCATGGCGCTTTCGATATTCTGCATCTCCATGCCCGTATTTGCCGAGAAGGGGGGAGGCGATCATAAGGCGAATCAACATCGCCATCAAAAGGAAAAAAATTGGAACAAGGGCAAGAATCAGAATTATCGATCTCACGGAATGCGAGTTCTGCCGGGTAGTTTTGACTCGAGGCAACGCGCTGTTATCCTCGATTACTATGGTCCCCGCTTTCAGAGCGGCCGCTGTCCGCCAGGCTTGGCCAAGAAGTACAACGGTTGCATGCCGCCCGGACAAGCAAGAAAATGGGGAGTGGGACGCGCCTTGCCCCGGAATGTGGTGTTTTATGATCTCCCGCCTCACCTGATCAGGCAATTGGGCGCGCCTGGGCCGGGTTACCGCTATGTGCGTGTCGCGGCGGACATTCTTTTGATAGCAGCAGGTACCGGTATGGTTATCGATGCCATCATGGATTTAAATTCAATGTGAGTAGAGCGCCGACTTCTTCGACTCACTCGATGCCGAGTGCTAAAGTCCGGTTCCGGGGGACCAGCCAAAGCGTTCGAGCAATCCACGGAATGAGTCGCTTGCGATGATAAAAGCGATAAGATAGGACATTAAACTCAACATTACGATTGCGCCGAGGGATCTCCATGGGCTCAAGGTGGAGTAATGGCGCCACTCCGATAGGAAACCGGTATTTTCCGGTGCCTTGAGCGGTTTATACAAGTCGAATTCCCTAAGGACGGTTTGCCGTGATCGGCGTAGCGCATTCTGGATGCCGGTTCGGTATGCGGTATCGATGAGGTCCGGCCGTTTTGCCTGCCTGGGGGAGGCGGGCTCATCCACAGGCGCCTTTCTGGCCGCCAGGTGATAGAAATCCCGCATTCGATCCACATACCGATCCTCCGCGAACATGGCGTCCACCATTGCCTCAACGGTAGACACAAATTCCTTATCCGGAACAACAGACTGGATAGTAGATCCACCAGCGGATTTTGGCTTCAGAGTCTGGGCGATTTCATCGATAAACTCATGTTCTTTCCTGACGATGAGCTTGAGCCAGACAGCCTCGATCGCCTGCGGAGACGGCACGCTGTTTTTTGTATTGTTATTGTCATGGAGAGCAGCCTCGGACAGCGTGTCGAGTTCCATTTTCGCGGTGCTTTCACAATCAGCGTCAATTGCGTCAAGCCTGGCTTTGAGAATATCGTTCATGATGTTTTCCTGAAGCGAACACCTATGATTGAAAGACGAGCTGAAGGTGGGATCGGAAGCCGTACAGTGTAACGCAATTTACAAAATGCGTGCAGCTTGAACACATGTACCGGGTACGGTACAGCCTGGCAAGGCGCATCGATAGCGGGCACAATTTTAGGCGCTACGAGGTGCTGATTCTCTCGTTGGAAATAAGAGTAATGCACATGGAGATTGACGGAGAATTGTGCCGACTTACGGTGCGGCACAATACCTGTCAATCTGCCGGATTTCCTGAAAGCTGCCGCATCATATCGGAATGGCGGAAAAGACAGCGAGGTCATCTAC
Source organism: Nitrosospira briensis C-128 (assembly GCF_000619905.2). NCBI lineage: Bacteria > Pseudomonadati > Pseudomonadota > Betaproteobacteria > Nitrosomonadales > Nitrosomonadaceae > Nitrosospira > Nitrosospira briensis. The sequence goes on from NZ_CP012371.1 coordinate 2,911,904, forward strand.
AGCAGCCACTGTCCGGCGGATGAGTTCTTGATTGGCTTCCAGCTTTATCATTCCACCGACGGCGAGTGACACAACCATTGCTTCAAAGGGATAGATAAGGTGGGCGCGATATCTCTGCAATAGACCAGCGTTATCGATGCCTGTGATTCCGTTATCTCTGAGCCCCTGTATATAAACCGACAAAAGCTTCATCTCGTGAGCTCGCCGGATTTCCGGATCAAGCGCAGTCGCAAGAAAATAGGCAACGTCCCCTATACCTTCCCCGAAGCGTACAAGCTGCCAATCAAGAAGGCCAGGTCGAGACTGGTTCCAGAATAGATTGCCGGGATGGCAATCATGATGAACGAGTGTTTGCGGCGCGTTAGAAAGAAAACGCATTACCTGGTGGCGATTTCGCGCATAGCGAACGGCCAGTGGATAAAGAGCCGAAGGGATGAGCTTTCCAGCCCGATGCAATCCTCGCTTCATCAATGGAACAGCCAGGGCGGTGCCCAGATGATCTTCCAGGCGACGTACCGGTGCCGCCAGCCAGTGATAAGTTCGCGCGAGATCGGCTTTTCCCCAGAAATGAGCATGAATGCGGGCAAGCTGTTCAATAACGAGCGTAGCCTGTGCCGCCGTCAGGGCATCGCCGGTATGCCCGGCAATCGCGCCGGATTCTGTTACGTCGCTCAGAACCAGCGTCGATCCTTTCCCCAGCATGCTCTGTGCCGCCAATAGACCGGGTATCGCGATGGGTATGGCTTGAGCGGCTTCATTATAGAAGCGCACCTCTGTATGTAACAATCTTGGCAAAGCGGTGATCATTCGTGCGCGCCACGTCAGCGACGGCAGTTTTACGAACCACTGTCTAGGCAGTGCTGCAGGTCCATTGTGCTCAATTGCGAGACGAATTCGCGTGGTCGTGCCGATATCGACAGAAACAATATTCACGTTCGATACGATTGTACGGGAATGATGTTTGTTAATGACACGCTGAGCCCAGCCAACGTCTAAATCGCCGGGCCGGCGTGCAAGAATATTATGATTCATCACTGCCTGCCTCCAGAGGAGTCAATCGCAATTGTTATATAGGCGGCACATACATCCGTAGCGAATTAATCATGCTACCCGCATTGATTCCAATATACAAAAAAAAGGGAGCCAATGGCTCCCTTTTTGAAATGGTAGACGGATAGGCTTGTGTCCAAAGCTAGTAGTCTTTGGACTTCCATTTGCTGTCGAAGCGCGTTTCCTTGGTGTCAAAGTCCTGCCAGACATAGCCAGGTGTGATTATCGGCTCGGTCGGAACGTAGAACGTCACCAGATCGACGATGCCGGTCAACGATCGGCCAATCCCGGATACGATTCCGGAAAACACCCCGGTCGTAAGTCCATAACCTATGCCTTTTTCATTGGTCGTCATTACCATATTCTTTGGAACTTCTCCTATGCCTGTTACCAGGTTCGCCATGCCGTGCGCAAGCTTGTCGCCGGCATCCGCAGCATAGCTGGCGGCGACCGCCGCCTGAGGCGAAAAGAATAACAATGCGGATAGCAGCAACAACGGTTTCAGTATACGTTTCATCGATACCCCCCAAAAGTGGAACAAATTAAATCCCGCGTAATACTAGCATACCGCTGAGGTGTAGTGGCAATGCCTGTTGAAAACATTATCCCGAATCCGCCCCATAGCGAGTTCACCGAAGAGGTAAAGCTCATGGGTACAAAAAATCCTTTTCGGTCATCGCTTTTAGTTTACAAATGAGCTGAAAAATGAGTGGTCACCTACTGGATTTAGGATTATGCTTCAAACAGGAAATTTCCTGCCTTTGGCTATATTCATCGTCCAAGAGTAGTTCGTGGGCGAACTCAGAGGGTGGGGATATGCGGCAGAGTCCGCTGATATGCAAGGATGCTTCCGTAGAACATCGGGGCTGCCGTATGTGCAATTGTGCTGTTCATGCTAATCGCATTGATCCCAGCATATAAAAAGGGAGCGATGGCTCCCTTTTTATGAAATGGCAAATGGATACGCCTGTAGGCAAAACGTATTATTTTTGTAGCTTCCATTCCGGATGGAAGTGGGTTTGCTTGGTGTCGAATTCCTTCCAGATAAAATCGGGGTAAATGATAGGCTTGGTCGGAATAATGAAGGTCACCAGATCTACAACGCCCGTCAATGTACGGCCAATTCCATATATGATTCCCGACGCCAATCCAGCGGTAAGTCCGTAACCAATACCCTTCTCATTGGTCGTCATTATCATGTTCTTCGGAACTTCCCCTATGCCTGTTATGGTATTCGCAACGCCGTGAGCGAGTTTATCACCTACGTTTTCGACGTAAGTATCGGCCATCGCGCCCTGAGGTGAAAAGAACAACAGAGCAGACAGCAGTAGCAGCGGTTTCAACATATTTTTCATCGATACCTCCCTAAGTGGATTAACAAATTAAATCAAGTTTAATACTAGCATACCGCTGAGGGATATGTGCACGGCATTCCAAAAATTAACGCTTTCGGCGTATTTTCTGCCGCGGTTTATTATTCTTGCGATACTGAATCAGGTATGGAACTATCATTCGGTAACCGAATTGATTCCGGATGGGCAAATAAAAAGGGAGTCCAGGCTCCCTTTTTATAAAATGACAGACGGGCGAACAAGTCTGCTTCGAAATTATATAATTTCTACCTCCATGGCCGGAAGTGGGTTGGTTCGGTCGTGAAGTTTTCCCACACATAGCCAGGTGCGATTATCGGTTTGCTCGGAATGAAGAACGTGGCAAGATCTATAAAGCCGGCAGCGGTACGGCCCACCCCATACCCAATACCCTTGAACAATCCGGTGGTGAGTCCATAGCCGATGCCTTTGTCATTGGACTCATACAGCATATTTCTCGGAACTTCCGCCACGCCTGTTACGGCGTTCATGGCGCCATGCCCGAGCTTGATGCCTACGCCTTTGAAATAGCCATCCTCCCCCGCCGCAGCCTGAGAAGAAAAGAATAACGTTGCAGATAATAGCAGTAACGATTTCAGTATATTTTTCATCAGTGTCCCCCGCGTGGATTGAAAAAAAATTAAACCGCATTAATACTAGCATACCGTAAGATGTGTATGCACGAAATCTTGTTTCCGCTACGGCGAAACCAGCCGAGGTGAAGGATACGGGGGGAAACGCCTGCATCCGCGGTTTTTAGCCGCCTGTTCTGCATTATCAGCGTCTTCGAGGCGCGCCGCTATGAATTGTGCTACGCTTCCGCGTGCCGTGAAACTATCGTGGTGAAACTATCGTTTTCGTCATTGAAACAAGAAACACCGCGCACCTCGTAGAAAAATAACAGTTACGTGCATCTTGACCAATTTTGTCTGACACAACTGATTTCCCGTCTTTGCCTCCCGCCCCCTCAACGCCGCCTGAGTTGCCTGATACAGCTATAGCCAGCGTCTCTCAAGTTTCCATAGTGATCCCGACGTTCAACGAGGCCGACAACATCGACCCCTTGCTGACGCGCCTGTACGAGCTTGACCTGCCGGCGGAGGACGTCGAGATCATTGTTGTTGACGACAACTCGAGCGACGGCACGCCCGCCAAAGTGCGTGCCTGGGAAAAACGGGCGAATGTACGGCTGATCGAACGTCGGGAAAAACCCGGTCTCACCCGGTCCATCCTGGCCGGCGCGGCAGCGGCACGCGGGAATATCATCGTCGTGATGGATGCAGGCCTGAGCTACCCGCCGGAACGGTTGCCCGCCCTGATTGCCCCCATACTGGCAGGAAGCTGCGACATCGCCATCGGCAGTCGCTACGTAGCGGGCGGCAGCACCGAAGGAGAGCCCCTGCCGCGCCGATGGCTCTCGCGCCTCGCCAACTGGCTTGCCCGCCCCCTCTGCGACGTAAACGACGCCACCTCGGGATATTTCGCCTTCCGGCGGGAACTGGCCGCCACCATTGCCGAACCCGCACACGGCCATGAACTCCTGCTCGAACTGCTCATGGCCGGCCAAGGCAAACTCAGGGTCGTGGAAGTGCCCATCCGCGTTCGTCATGGCACCCATCGCACCCACGGCACCTCCAGATTATCAGTCCGCCCGCAGTGGGCCTACCTGCAACGCCTCATGACCCTGGCCGGCGGTACCGTCCCGGTCGGTGCCGCCGGCCGCTTTGCCGCAGTCGGATTGTTGAGCGTCGCCATAGACGCGCTGTTGTTTCAATTCCTCATGAGCCGTGGTTCCGGGCTCGCCCTGGCGCACATCATGAGCTTCTTCACCGCCGCAGCGGTGAATTACTCACTCCATTCCGGAAGATCATTCCGCGATCATGCAGGCGACCTGCGGTGGAATCAATTGGGCCGCGCCCTCACCGTAGGCATGTTTGCGTTACTGATGCGCGGCGGCGTACTGGCCCTGCTGATCGATGGCTGGCACCTGCCCCCGTTTCTGGCCATCTTCCCGGCCATCGCCGCAACGGCCGTCATCAACTACTTCGGCACCGCATTCTACGTATTTCCCGTCAGCGTGAATCCGCCCTCGCCGGAAGTGCGCTGGCGGGTCGCATCGATTGGAATCGTTGCCTTTGCCGTCCTGTTGCGCCTGATCTATCTGGGCACAGCCGAACTGATTCCCGACGAAGCTTACTACTGGGCCTATGCCGAGCACATGGACCTGAGCTTTTATGATCACCCGCCCATGGTGGCCTGGCTGATCTGGCTTGGCACCGCGATCTTCGGCAACAGCGAGTTCGGAGTCCGGATCGGCTCGTTTTGCTGTGGCCTGATAACGATGGCTTATTTGTATGCGCTGGCGCGCAATCTGTACGATAAGTCGACCGCTATGCGCGCAGTGATGCTGCTGGCGGTGTTGCCGCTTGGCTTTGTTCCTGCCGCACTCATGACGCCGGATGCGCCGCTGCTGGCCGCCTGGGCTGCCACGCTCTACTACATGGAACGCGCATTGATAGCCGATGAGCGTTCGGCCTGGCTGGGCATGGGTATTGCATTCGGCCTGGGCATCCTGTCGAAATACACGCTGGGCCTGCTGGGTCCGGCGGCGCTGCTGTTTGTGATCCTGGACCCCGCTTCGCGCCGCTGGCTGCGCCGTCCGCATGCCTATCTGGCCGCCGCACTTGCGCTACTGCTGTTTTCCCCCGTGATCATCTGGAATTTCCAGCACGACTGGGCATCGATCCGATTTCAATCGCAGCGGGCTACGGGGATAGGCAGCCAATTTTCGTTGCAATTGTTGTTTGTCCACATTTTGCTGGTTTTAACGCCCGTGGGCATGCTGGCTGCGGGCTTGGCATTATTGGGCAAAAATGGCGCCGACAATCTGCACATGCATAGGCGGCGCCTGTTCATACGTGTATTCACCGTCGTGCCGCTCGCCGCATTTTTTTGGCTCAGTCTGTTTGGAGCGCCAAAGTTTCACTGGACGGCGCCGGTATGGCTTGCGGCGCTGCCCACGATGGCGTGGATGATAGGACAAACCGATAGTAGGCAAGGTTTGGCAAACCGTGTCAGAGCGGCGTGGAAACCGGCCATCGGTGTTTGTTTGTTTCTCTACGCATTCGCACTTCACTATGTTGTGCTCGGCGTACCCGGCGTTCCGTACGCGGTTTTTAATCAACACTACTTCTGGCGAGAGGCAACAGAGGAGGTCGAGCGGGTTGTAGCCGCGGTTCGACAGCAGGGCGGGCAAGAGCCTATCGTGGTGGGAATGAGCCGGTGGTCGGTCGCCAGCGCCTTGTCTTTCTATAATAAAGAGGAGCCGATGGACATACGCTCGCGCAACATGTTCGGCCAGAACGCCGCCATGTACGATTTCTGGTATCCATCCGAGCCACCGACGACCCGGCCGATTATACTGGTGGGCATGAAGCCTCATCAGCTCGAACATGATATCGCAGGCGTGGATGATATTACACCCGCGCTCGTTCAACCGGGGCCGGTAAAGGAGTTGGCGATCATTCGGGACGGTAAGCCACTGCGGCGTGTATATTATCGCGTTGCGCAGGGGTATTCCGGCACCGGAAATAAGTCCACTACAGAGCCTGCTGAGTAAGAGAACCGAATCAAGGATGAAATGCTGAAAATATTTGTAACGGGAATTGTCACCGTGAGCCTGGCGATGGCTTCCTTCGGTGCTGTCGCGGCTTCCGGAGGCGCCAGTGATGAGAAAGTCATCACTGCTGCTGAACAAAAGGGCATGGCTGTTACCATTTACAATGACGATCTGGCGCTGGTGAAAGATACGCGCCGGGTCAAGCTCGGCCTGGATTTCAACAAGCTGGCCTGGCGTGACATCTCCGGTCAGATACGCCCTGAAACGGCGCAGCTGCGTAATCTGACGCACTCCACCGGATTTCGGCTACTGGAGCAGAATTTTGATTCCGATCTGTTGACGCCGGAAAAATTACTGGAGAAGTATGTCGGGAAGGAAGTAATTGCTATCCGCATCAACCCCGTGACGGGTGCTGAAACCAGAGAAACGGCTATAGTGCTCGCAGCAAATAATGGGGCAGTACTCAAGTTCGGCGATCGTATCGAGGCGGGCAATCCGGGCAGACTGGCGTTTCCAGGTTTACCAGAGGGCTTGCGCGATAAGCCGACCCTGGTGATCTCGCTCATCAATGCTGTTCAGGGCGAACAGAACCTTGAACTCTCCTATTTAACGTCGGGCCTCTCCTGGCGCGCTGACTACATGGCGGAATTGAGCGATCGTGAGGATCATCTCGACTTCAACGGTTGGGTTACGCTGATCAATCAAAGTGGAATGGCTTATCCGAATGCCCGGCTGCAACTCGTGGCGGGTGATCTGAACCGGGCCCGTCAGCGGCCCCTAATGCAGCGTAAAGTGATGGGCATGATGGCGGAAGCGGCGGATGCCATGCAGATGAAGCCGGAGTCGCTGCTTGATTATCATCTCTATACGCTCCCGCGATCCACGACGTTGGCGGAGGCTCAGACCAAGCAGGTAGCGTTGATGTCTGCGAATCATATTTCCGTCACGAAGCAATTTCTGCTGTCCGGAGCGGATTATTATTACTTCAGCCAGAGTGCGGACCTCGGCCAGATACCGAAGGTTGGCGTATTTCTTGAGTTTCAAAATACCGGCGACAATCTTGGTCTTCCGCTACCCAGGGGAACGGTACGGGTTTATAAAAAAGATTCGCAGGGTAACGCGCAATTCGTGGGCGAAGATCAGATCGACCATACGCCGGGAAATGGATCTATCCGCTTGAAATTGGGCGAAGCATTTGATGTGACTGCTGATAAAAAGCAGACCGACTTCAAAAGATCGGGTGGGGAAGGGCGCCATGATGGCGTAGTCGAAGCTGCTTTTCAAATTATATTGAAGAGTGCAAAAAAAGAATCGGTTACAGTAGTTGTACGAGAACCCGTACCAGGTGACTGGGCGATGGTTTCAGAATCGCAACCTCATATCAAGAGAGCATCCGGCGTCGCGGAATGGAAAGTATCAGTTCCAGCAAACGGCAAGGCCACGTTGACCTATCGCGTGCGCATCAACCGTCAGCCATAAACCTGGATCAGGTAGATCAAAAAAAACGGAGTCCGAAGACTCCGTGAAATCGCTCACTCGGCAGAGGTTACGCTGATCTTCTTTGGTTGGACAGCTTCACGTTTGGGGATGACGATTTCCAGCACCCCGTGATTTGATTTTGCCGATATCGCGTCTGGGTTTGCGGTATCGGGTAAGCTGAAGCGTCGGTAAAATGAGCCATAAGTACGCTCAACCCGCTTGTATCCTTCTTTTTCAGTTTTGGCTTCGGTTTTCTTTTCGCCCTTGATAGTCAGGACACCATCTTCCATGCTGATATCGATTTCTTCCGGTTTAACTCCTGGAAGGTCCGCCTGGAGAATGAATTTATCAGGGTCCTCCTTGATATCGACCGCGGGCGCCCATTCGGCGGTAGCAGTCGATCCTTCGCCTTCCCCGCCTTCGCGCGCGCGGTCCAGCTCTCTATGTAATTGATGCAACAGGCTCCAGGGTTCATAACGGGTTATAGCCATAATGCCTCCATATTGTTGATGTTGTACCAATGCTGAAGGATTGAACCAGCACTTAACAATCAATATAGTTGCATTTGCCGCTTTTTCAACCAGGCGCGGAAAATTCCAGCGCACTCGCTATGCGGGCGCACGCAATATTCTATTTGAGGATTGAAGGCACACCAGCAGATACGCCTACCATGACTCTACCGAGATGGCCTGCCGGCGTGGTGGAGAAGGAGGGGGAACCTGATACGTTATGCGAGCGGCAATTCTCCGTTGTGAATTCCGATGCCTGAGATCTGCTCGACTGCCTTAACAAAGCTGGCGTTCTCACGCAGTTTTACGATCGAATCGGGGTGGGGCCTTCCACGCATGCGCGCGAGGCGAATAATACTGGTGGCTGCAATGTCATATCGTAATTCCGCCAGTAATATATTCGCTGCCTCCGGATCATTGCATACCAGGACCATATCGCAACCCGCCGCTAGTGCTGTTTGTGCGCGTTGCTCCACATCTCCGATAACTGTTGCGCCTTTCATGCTCAAATCATCGCTGAAAATGCATCCTTCAAAGCCAAGTTCTCCGCGGAGAATATTTTTCAGCCAGACCTCGGAAAAGCCTGCCGGGCGCATATCCACCTTCGGATAAACCACATGCGACGGCATGATGCCCGCAAGGCCGAAATCGATCATTTTGCGAAATGGGACCAGGTCATTTGCTTCGATTTCCGCGTAAGAACGTTCGTCGACCGGCATTTCGATATGGGAATCCGCCTGAATATAGCCGTGCCCCGGGAAGTGCTTTCCCACCGCCGTCATGCCGCCGGATTTCAGACCGGACATAAGGCTATGCGCCAAATCGACGATCGCCTGCGGTTTACGATGAAAGGAACGGTCACCGATGACGCAGCTTTGCCCATAATCCATGTCCAGTACCGGAGTAAAGCTGAAATCCACGCCCGCTGCGCGCAGTTCTGCCGCCAATACGTAACCCGCCTGCTGCGCCAGATGCCGGGCCTGGCCGGGGTGCACGTCCCAGATTGCACCCAGTTCGCGCATGGGGGGCAGCCTCGTGAAATCCTTCCTGAAACGTTGTACCCTGCCGCCCTCATGATCGACTGCAATCAATAATGGTGGAGTTCGAAGTGCATGAATCTCGGCGGTTAGCTCCTTAAGCTGCATGAACGATGAGTAATTGCGCGTGAATAAGATCACGCCACCGACCAGAGGGTGCCTGAGTTTTATCTTGTCGTCGGCAGTAAGTTGCGTGCCTTCGATATCGAGCATGACAGGGCCGAGCGACATAACGTGTCTCTATGAGTTCAAAATTTCAGGAAGATAAGGTGCAGGAGATGTTCGTGCTGCCACATCTTGTGTTTTGACAAACTTCTTGAGACATACAAGAAATTTATATTATAAAGTGGCCGCTATTTTTCCAGAATGACAAAAGCACAGGCAAGATTTAACTCGTCGCTAATCGAAAGATGATGGCTGGTAATGCCTCTGTTCGTGAAGAGCGCGCTCAATGCCGGATGGAAGATAAAGTACGGTTTGCCAAGGTTGTCATGGGTGATCCCGATATGGTTCAAGCTTACTGGATAGCGCATACCGGTGCCGATCGCTTTGGAAAGAGCTTCCTTGGCGGCGAAACGCTTGGCCAGAAACATGGCAGGCTGGCCGCTCCTGATATAGTCAGGCCATTCGTCATTTGTCAGCAATCTTTTGGCAAAACGCTCGCCATATTTTTCCAGTAATCGCGCAATACGTGATGGCTCGACCAGATCGGTTCCGATTCCATAAATCATTTGCGCGCTTCGATCATCAGCTTTTTCATCTCCCGTACAGCCTGTTCAAAACCAACAAACAGGGCGCGGGCCACGATTGAATGGCCGATATTGAGCTCGGATATATCGGCCATCGCCGCGATGGGCTGTACGTTATGATAGTGCAATCCATGGCCGGCATTGACATTCAGCCCTTGCCGCAGGCCTGCCGCTACCGAGATGCGAATCCGCTCCAGCTCATGCTGTTGCTCGTCCGCACTTTGCGCGTCGGCGTAATGACCGGTATGAATTTCGATAGCCGGTGCACCCGAATTTGCTGCTGCCTCGATTTGCGCATGATCCGCATCGATAAATAGCGATACGCGGATGCCGGCCTCCGCCAATTTGCGGCAGGCGCGTTGCACTTGATCGAAGTGCTGCAGTACATCAAGCCCGCCCTCGGTTGTCAGTTCCTCCCGCCTTTCAGGCACCAGACAAACATCATGGGGTCTGATGTGTAGTGCAAAATCGATCATTTCATCGGTCACCGCGCTTTCGAGATTCATGCGGGTTTTAAGCGAGCTGCGCAAGCGTTCCACATCCCTGTCCTGGATGTGGCGGCGGTCTTCGCGCAGATGTAGCGTAATCGCATCCGCTCCGGCAGATTCTGCGATTAACGCCGCCTCTACAGGGTCGGGGTAGGACGTGCGTCGCGCCTGCCGGAGCGTGGCGACGTGATCAATATTGACGCCGAGTTTTATCATAATTCCTGCTTGTCTCAATAATTGCCGTCTGCCTGCGGTTACCGAAATGATAGCGCATGCAGCAGTTGGGCATTTTGCCACTGTATTACGCCAATCACTCGATCAGCGCATAGGAAAAACCTTTGCTTGCAGGCACAGCGCTGACCGGCTGCTGGCAAAAACCAGGGGCTGAACAAGGTTGCCGATGAACCTGTACAGGCCCAGCGTTTTACAAAGGTCTGGGCGATGCTGCTCAAATAAAAACTCACTATACTATAGTAGACTGTACTGGGAGGACAACATGCTTCGTGCGCAATTCCGGTAACGGTGGTAAAGGAGTATGAGATATAGCTTGGTTCCAAGGAGCCGCTATAAAATTGAACCGTTCGGAAAACCGCAGGGAAGAGGGTGAGCTAAAAAATGTCGGATCCACGAGTTTTCTTCGCGGCTGAGCGCACACTTCTAGCATGGGTGCGTACAGGGCTTACTATAACAGCGCTCGGTTTTGTGGTTGCCAGGTTCGGGTTATTTTTGAACCTCATGGCATCCTCAACCGGAATTTTGGCAGCGGCGCCTCATTGGTCTTCCGACGCGCTTGGCGTTATTCTTGTGTTGGCCGGTTCCGCAGTTATCCTGGGAGCTTTCCATAATCACAGGCTTTACGTGCGTTCTCTTCCACCGGAGGACTTGCCCGAACTGGCCATACCATGGCTTACATCATTTCTATCGGTATCTATCGCCGTGGTGGGGGTTCTGCTGGCGGTGTATCTTTTATTCGCATGAGGCCTATCTACTATCTATACGGGTACTGAATCAGCCATTGAACAAATTCGCTACTATTGCCAAGGACGGATAAAGGATATAGGCGTATTGCGCAGGCGTTTACTCTCAATTTGTCAGATTACGTTCAACGGTATTTTCAAATATGAAACACCATTCCTTTCCGGCAGCGGCATTTCTCCCGCCCGCACGTTGACCTGGACCGATGGAAGCAACAGCGTCGGCATATCGAGCGTAGCGTCACGCGCTTCGCGCATGGCGACAAAACTGTCTTCGGAGATGCCGTCGCGCACATGTATGTTATGCACACGCTGTTCAGCGACGGTAGTCTCCCACCGGACCTGGCGGATGGGGGGTGGGTAGTCGTGGCACATGAACAACCGGGTCTCCGGCGGCTGTTCCAGCAGTTTGCGTATCGACCGAAATAGCTGGCGCGCATCCCCTCCGGGGAAATCAGCGCGTGCCGTACCGAGATCGGGCATGAAGAGCGTGTCGCCGACAAAGATGGCGTCGCCGAACTGATAAGACAGGTCGGCAGGCGTATGACCAGGGGTTGAAATTGCCTTTGCGCTCAATTTACCGATTTCGAAGGTTTCGTCATCCGCCAGGAGATGGTCAAAGTGGCTGCCATCCGGCAAGAATTCCGGCCCAAGGTTGAATATTTCCTTGAAGATCTGTTGCACTTTTGGCACCTCACGTCCGATGCCGGTTTTTCCGCCCAGTTGATTTTTGAGATAATGTGCTGAAGTCAGATGATCGGCGTGTACATGCGTCTCGAGAATCCACTCCACTGTCAATCGCTGGTTTTCCACGAACGCAATCAGGTTGTCTGCGGATAAAGTACTCGTTCTGCCCGATCTGTGGTCGTAATCCAGCACGGGATCAATGATTGCGCAGGTTCCACCAGACTCGTCAAAGACAATATAGCTAAGCGTCCCCGTCGCTGGATCAAGAAATGCCTCGATATTCGGTTGCATCTATTTTTTCCCGCTTCAAGTTGATCATTCATGCTTTCTCGGTATGGAGCGCTCCGGCTTGCTGGTTTCAAGCGTTCACATGCGTTGAGTTTGGCGCAAGCAGGAGCGATTATCCAAGTAACATATCATAGTTGTTGAAGGTCTTTCAGCAATTGGCGCGTATGGAGCGGTTTGTCGCCGAGATAGTGATTGAGTATATAGCGCATCAGTGCTTTGCTCTGTTGCCGTGTCAGCGTGTCGGAATAATCGCCCCGCTCCATGTCCAGAAGCGTTTTACCGCCCAATTGCAAACCCTGATCGCAGCGATGCCCATTCGACGGTACCGGCCCGCGCTCGATTTCATAGCAGTAATCTTTATTCGCATCGATGGGATTGCCGGAGGCGACGTCGTGATCAAGTGTCAGGGCATAGCCGAGCTCTTGCAGCAGGCGTTGTTCAAAGCGCCGCAGTATGGGAATGTAATCTTTCCCGTTGCTCAGCGCGGACAGCGCCTCCTGGTAATATATGAATAGCTGTTCATGCGGATCGTTACGGTGCAACAGGCGCACCAGCAACTCATTGAGATAAAAACCGCAGATCAGGCCTGTCCCCTGCAGCGGCATCTGGCCTGCTTGCCATTCGGCTTTATGCAGCGTGCGCAGTTCTGTTTTTCCACCCCAACTGAGCTGCAGCGGCTGAAAAGCCCGCAATAGACCTCTGAAGGCGGATTTAGGACGCTTGGCCCCCTTTGCCACCAGTGGCACCCGCCCGAAATTGCGTGTGAAGGCCTCCACCACGAGACTGGTTTCAAGGTACGGGTAAGTATGCAGCACGAATGCGGGCTGGGCGTCCTGACGCTGTTTATCCGCGATCATCCTAGATCCGGTAGTTGGACGGGGTGAAGTGTACGGTTTTTGGGTGCAGGGCAAGGCGCAACGACGCGGAATGTGACCGCGCAGGGCGGAGCAGTGCCTTCCGCAGGAAGGTGCGACCCCGAAGCGGGATGTGGGCACCCCCTTGCGTGTGGAACGCGATCGCGGGATCCCCTGCGCTGCCCGATCCCCGCTTCGCGGGGTCCCCTCGGGCGACGCTTCGGGGCGCCGTTCCATTCCAAGGAGTTGCAACGCTGCCATGTGCCGCAAAAACCGTGCAATTCACCCTGTAGCGGCCCTCACCCGGAAGGTAAGTGCCAAATAATATGAAATATTGTTATTAATCATAACACTGATCTATTAAATGAGCGGTCAACTACCGGATTTAGGATCATTGTTCGTCAACCGGGTTTACGCATACCCCAGGGTTTTCAAAACCCGCGCGTCGTCGGCCCAGCCACTTTTAACTTTTACCCAGATCTTGAGATATACTTTACCACCGAAATTCTCCTCCATATCCTTGCGCGCGGTGGTGCCGATCAGCTTGAGCTTTTCCCCGCCCTTGCCAATGATGATCGCTTTCTGATTGGCCTTGTCCACGATGATGGAGGCGTCAATTTTGCGCAGTTCTCCCTCCATCTTGAATTGATCGATGACGACGCTGGTTGAATAAGGAATTTCCTCACCCAGCAGCCTGAACAATTTTTCACGAACCAGCTCGGCGGCGATGAATCTTTCATCGCGGTCGGTTGCCTCATCTTCACTGAACAATGGCGGGTTTTGCGGCAAATAGGGCCGAACCGTGTCTACGAGTGCCGATAGCTGTGTTCCTCGCTCAGCACTTACCGGAACGATTGCGGCGAAAGGGAACTCCTTTGACATTTTTTCGAGAAAGGGAAGCATCTGCGATTTGTCGATCATCCGATCTACCTTATTGACAGCAAGAATCACCGGCCGGTCTTCAGGCAGAAGCTTAACGACCATTTTGTCGCGATCATCAAAACGCATCGCCTCAATAACGAATATCACCGCATCCACATCGCGCAGGCTTTGGGTAACGATACGATTCATTGCGCTATTCAGACGATTCGTATGCCGAGTCTGAAAGCCGGGAGTATCGACAAAAATAAACTGGGACCGTGCGTCGGTAAGAATGCCGTTGATGCGATGGCGCGTGGTTTGTGATTTTCTTGATGTGATACTGATCTTTTGCCTGACGAGGCTATTCAACAGCGTCGACTTGCCGACGTTGGGGCGTCCCACGATAGCGACATAGCCACTGCTATGGTTGGGATCGGTAGTATGGTCGAGGTCGATATTCATGCGGGAAATGGTTAAAGGGAAACGGAGAGCCGGTGATGGGCGAGCGTGCAGCGCAAAAAAAACATAAGGAATTTCCTGCGCTATCCGCAGTTTGCTTAACGGCGCGAATGAAGCTGCTCATAGGCTTGTTTCGCTGCTTCCTGCTCCGCGCTCCGCCGGGAGGTACCTTCTCCCACCGTGCGAATGTCAGGTTTTACAATCATGCATTCCACTTTGAATTGCTGCTGGTGAGCTTCGCCGGTCGTAGCGATAACAGAATATTGCGGCAGCGCCAGCCTGAGGCTCTGAAGATATTCCTGCAGAAGCGTTTTAGGGTCTTTTCCCAGCGTTTGCGCATCCAGTCCTTTCAGTAAGGGGGTGAAAAGCGCTGTGATGACTTTCTCGGCTTGCGCAAAGCCTCCGTCGAGGTATATCGCGCCGAGTACCGCCTCCAATGTGTCGGCGAGAATAGAAGGGCGCCGCTCTCCGCCGCTTTTGAGTTCTCCATCGCCAAATCTGATCAGCTTTCCCAATTCAAGCATCTGGGCTCGTTCGGCCAGCGCTTGCTGATTGACCAGGTTGGCCCGGACCCGCGATAAATTACCTTCCGTAAGATCCGGGAAATGCCTGAATATCAATCCTGCGACGGCACAGTTGAGTACGCTATCGCCGAGAAATTCGAGGCGCTCATTGTGCGGAAGGCTATGGCTGCGATGAGTCAGTGCCTGGCGCAGCAGTTCCGGCCGGTTAAAGATGTAGCCGATTTTCCGGCAGAGCGCATCACTGTTCATATCCTGCAAGTTTTATGCAATCCTTGATCCGGATGATGACCGCACTGCCGCTGCGTTATCGTATGGCACAACTTACGCGCCGTGATTCGCCCTGGCCCCGGCTAGTCAATCGATAACCCGATACGCTTGAGATCATTGAAATTCCACCAGATCATGAATGCCTTGCCGACAATATTGCGCTCCGGAACAAATCCCCAGTACCGGCTATCGCTGCTGCTGTCCCGGTTGTCGCCCATGGTGAAGTAATTGCCTTCAGGCACCTTGCAAGTGAAACCATTGTCATTGTAGCTGCAATTCTCATGGTGGGGGAACGGACGCACGCCGGCAAGCTGTATGGGGGGAACTTCTGAATTGATGAGAATCCTATAACTGTGATCTCCCACTGATTCGCTGAACCGACGGCTGTAAACGTAATTCAGGCCGGATTCCACATAAGTATATTCCCCGTCCGGCTGCGTTTTAACTGGAATATCATTTACAGCGAGCCTCTTGTGGTGATAGGTGACGGTATCGCCCGGAACCCCGATGATGCGTTTGATGTAGTCCATCGAGGGGTTCTCCGGGTAGCGGAACACCATTACTTCGCCACGTTGCGGCTCTTTTACGTCCAATAATTTGAGATTGACGACTGGCAACCGGATGCCATAAGTATATTTGTTCACCAGTATGAAATCCCCTACCAACAGGGTTGGAATCATCGAGCCGGATGGGATTTTGAAAGGCTCCACCAGAAACGATCGTAGACAGAAGACGACCAGGATCACGGGAAAAAAGCTTTTGGGATACTCCACCCACCAAGGTCCTTGCGCTTCCGGCGCGCGGTGGCGGCGCAGCGCGAAGCGATCGAGCAACGAGATACCGCCGGTTGCTATCAGCAGTATCAGCATGATGAGAGGAAAGTTCATTCTGCGTCCCCGAGTGGTAGTATTTGGCGCCGTATTGAAGGCAAAAACTGCTCCGGCTGGCGTATACAGGCCTTTTCAATACGGATGCCCATTGTTTGCTATTTGTCGCCCACTTGCAGAATAGCCAGAAAGGCTTCCTGGGGAATCTCGACATTCCCGACCTGCTTCATTCGTTTTTTTCCGGCCTTCTGTTTTTCGAGCAGCTTGCGTTTGCGGCTGATGTCCCCGCCATAGCACTTGGCAAGCACATTCTTGCGCAACGCCTTGATACTTTCTCTCGCGATGATATGCGCACCGATGGCGGCTTGTACCGCAATATCGAACATTTGCCGAGGAATCAATTCGCGCATTTTCTGCGCGAGTTCCCGTCCCCGGTACTGGCTGCTGGCGCGATGCACAATGAGTGACAGCGCATCCACCTTTTCGCCGTTAATGAGAATGTCCAGCTTGACCAGATCGGAAGTTCGAAATTCCTTGAACTCGTAATCCAGCGAGGCATACCCGCGGCTTGTGGATTTTAACTTATCGAAAAAATCCATCACGACTTCATTCAGCGGCATTTCGTAGGTGAGCATCACCTGCCTGCCCATGTATTGCATGTTTTTCTGTGTTCCGCGCTTGCTGATGCAAAGCGTAATGACCGCACCCACATACTCTTGTGGAACGAGGATGGTAGCAGTGATGATCGGCTCGCGGATTTCCTCTATTTTCGACAGATCAGGCAGTTTTGACGGGTTCTCGATTTCAGTTATGGAGCCGTCGCGCATCACTATCTGATATACGACTGTCGGGGCGGTGGTAATGAGATCCATGCCGTATTCCCGTTCCAGCCTTTCTTGCACGATATCGAGATGCAGCAGGCCGAG
Organism: Nitrosospira briensis C-128; assembly: GCF_000619905.2. Classification (NCBI taxonomy): domain Bacteria; kingdom Pseudomonadati; phylum Pseudomonadota; class Betaproteobacteria; order Nitrosomonadales; family Nitrosomonadaceae; genus Nitrosospira; species Nitrosospira briensis. The sequence continues at coordinate 2,928,872 of NZ_CP012371.1, forward strand.
AAAACCGCAGCGGAAACCAAAACCCAGGGCTTGCGATGTTTCTGGCTCATACTGCAACGATGAATCATTGAGCTTCAATTTTTCCAATGCGTCGCGTAAAGCCTCGTACTGGTTCGATTCCACCGGATAAAGGCCGGCAAATACCTGGGGTTTTATCTCCTTGAAGCCAAGCAGCGGCTGGCTGGCGGGACGTTCCGCCAAAGTTACCGTGTCTCCCACCTTGGCCGATTTCAATTCCTTGATGCCGGAAATAATAAAGCCGACCTCGCCCGCACCGAGAGATTCCCGGTTTTTTGACTTTGGCGTGAATACGCCGACCTGCTCGCATAGATGGACAGTCTTGCTGGCCATCAGCAATATCCTGTCTCTGGGTTTGAGTATCCCATCCAGTACCCGCACCAGCATCACTACGCCAACATAGTTATCGAACCAGGAATCAATGATCAGGGCCTTCAGCGGCGCAGCAGGATCACCTTTGGGTGGTGGGATACGTGCAATAACCGCTTCGAGGATATCCAGTACGCCCTCTCCGGTCTTGGCGCTGCAATGCAGCGCATCCTGGGCGTCGATGCCGATAATATCCTCTATCTCTTCAATGACGCGCGCTGGTTCGGCTGCAGGTAGATCGATCTTGTTCAGTACCGGCACGACTTCCACCCCCTGCTCGATGGCAGTGTAGCAATTTGCAACGGTCTGGGCTTCTACGCCTTGCGAAGCATCCACCACCAGTAGCGCGCCTTCACAGGCTGCCAGCGACCGCGATACTTCGTAGGAAAAATCGACGTGCCCCGGTGTGTCGATCAGGTTCAGAAGATAATGAGTACCGTCACGCGATTTGTACTCCAGCGCGGCTGTCTGCGCCTTGATCGTAATTCCGCGCTCGCGCTCCAGGTCCATGGAATCCAGTACCTGCTGCTCCATTTCACGGTCCGACAGGCCGCCGCACAAATGGATGATGCGATCGGCGAGGGTGGATTTACCATGGTCGATATGGGCAATGATGGAAAAATTACGAATGTGCTGCATCAGCGGTCAGGGAGTCGGGGATGGAATCAAAGAGGATGATGATCGGAATGGCGGGATTATAAACAACTAAAAAGGGCACTACTGTGCCCTCTTGAAAATGTATGGTATCGATCCTCGCACGTCCTGCGAGGACCCGGCAACCCCGATTATTCAAGAATACGCATTCTAGCAGCCTGTCGGACTTAAAGGAAATCGGCTGCAAAAGCGTCTGGCCGGTCCATATTTCGCCGCTTTTCGGCCAATGGAATAACTATTGGCCTTTAAAGTCTGTCGTCATCCGGTGACTTTTTCGCTGTGGTTCTTCAAGTCCGATAGACTGCTGGCGAATTTTGGCGAAATAAGCATCAAGCGCAACAGGATCGAGGTGATAGTGACAAATTTCCTCCCCCTCCGCTACCAGTACCGGAACCTTCAAGCCGAAACGCGACCGTAGCGCTTCATCACCATCCACATCCACCACTTCAAGGTGAAAAGAAAGCTGCACTTGCAATTCACGCAGGGCGGCGATCATATCCTGGCAGAGATGGCAATTCTCCCGGCTATATACCACCAGCTCAAATGGATCGCGACGGGTATCGGAAGCGGCCGGGTTATTTGCTGTCGTTGCCATTGAGCTTCATCGTAATGAAAGTTGCGGTATCGCCACGCCTGACCAGGAGTGCGATGTTACGCCCTTTTCCGGTTTTGTTGAGCAGCTGATTGAATTGCTCAACAGTGGTAACATCCTGATTATTAATGCTGAGAATCACATCGCCGGGACGAACGCCGGCGTGGCTGGCGATGCCTGGCACCATGTCTTCCACCAGCAGACCGTTGTCCACTTCCAGCTGTTTTTTCTGGTCTGCGCTGAGCTCGCTCAAGCTGAGCCCGATACGATTGGATGTATCCGGCGCTTTACCCCGTTTACCGCCCCGGCCCACCGGTTTTTCATCTGGTGGCGTTTCGTCTACCGTCACCGTCATTTCCTTGGTAGCGCCGTTACGCCAAACCTGCACCGGCACCTTCGCCCCTGGCTTGGTGGCGCCTACAATGCGCGGTAAATCACCTGCAGCCGTCACGGGTTTACCGTCGAACTTCAAAATGACGTCTCTCGCTTCCATTCCCGCTTTATCTGCGGGGCCGCCCTTTTGTACGGAAGCGACCAGCGCGCCGTCAGGTTTCGGCAATCCGAAGGATTCCGCGAGTTCCTTGGTTACTTCCTGGATCAGTACGCCAATCCGGCCACGGCTCACCTTGCCTGTGGCGATCAACTGGTTTGAAATATTCGTGGCTACGTCGATGGGAATGGCAAATGACAAGCCCATGAAGCCACCGGTACGGCTGTAAATCTGGGAGTTGATACCTACCACTTCACCATTCATGTTGAATAATGGCCCACCCGAATTGCCGGGATTGATCGCCACATCCGTCTGAATGAAAGGTACGAAATTTTCCTGTGCCAGGGAGCGACCCTTGGCGCTGACGATACCGGCGGTCACGCTGTTTTCAAAGCCGAAGGGCGAGCCGATTGCCACTACCCATTCGCCGACTTTCAATTTGCCCGGATCGCCTTGAGTTACCTTGGGCAAGCCGCTGGCTTCGATTTTGAGAAGCGCGATATCGGTTTTCCGGTCGGCGCCAATCAGCTTGGCGCGGAATTCGCGCTTGTCGGTAAGCTTTACCGTAATTTCATCGGCAGCATCCACCAGGTGCGCATTGGTCAGGATATAGCCATCGGAACTGATGATGAAACCCGAACCGAGCGATTTCGATTCGAAGTCCCTGGGTGCGCCGCCATAGGGCTGCATGTGCCGGCGAAAAAATTCAAAAAATGGGTCATCCTCGGGAATATTAGGCATTCCCTGAAAATCCCGATTGGAAATCATGCTGGGCGCTTGCACCGTGCTGATATTCACCACGGAAGGGCCTTCTTTTTCGACGAGACCGGTAAAATCGGGTAATTCCCGGGTCTGTGCGAAAACGGCAGTTGACAATCCAATCAGCGTCATCAGAATAAATTTGCGTATCATTCTCTGTCTTCCATAGGATAAAAGCGAATAAACCATCCGTTCGAGATAATAGCTGAGCTTCTGCAAGACTATCATACCGAACTTTTCAGTCTGGCGCGCCAGAAACGGTTTCGTAACAGGCTCAGGAATCAAACGGTATAGGCGGGGCATTTTTACTCACCACAGCTGTTATCCATACCTGAGCTTGATGACAGGTAACCTGGGCGAAGACCTCCGAGCACATTTTTCCGGTTCGTGGTTCGTTATCAGCGTGCGTCAGAATACAACTCAAGCGGTGTTGAGATTCCATCCCCGCTTCTAATCGGCCTTTCTGCTTACCGAGTTTCCGATTTGCATGACGGTGGCCGGCGGAACTTCACCTACCGTTGTTACGACGTTATCCGCCACCGTGCGGCTATAGATGTTGATTGCACCACGGCTGTGATAAAGCCCGTCATTCGGCGGGGGGGAATCCTCGGAAACTGGCTCGATGAACACGGATACCGCGGCAAGACCATCCGACAACGCGATATGTCCCACGGGCGCAGGTTTTCCTGAGAGATGACGCTTCATTTCGATGATCTTTTTGAATCCCGGAGGCGGATCCTTTACCTGCCAGCCGAGTTTGCCACGGCCCACCGTGGACGATACGAGATTGGTGGTGCGCCACTCGGCAGCTTTCTTGGCATATTTGGATTTCAACAGTTCTTTATCTATATTGCCGCCAATTTTCAAGGCGGTAAAAACAAACTGTTCGACGACGTGGCCCTTATCCATTACCGCGGCTTTAAGTAGCAGGCCGGTATGGATATCCACCCATAGTTTCTGACCATAGCGCTTGTCGTCCCTGGGTTCCAGTTCGATTACCTGGCAAAGGTAATCGCTGACGCGTTCCTGCCCACCTTTTTTGACAATATAGCTCTCATCCAGATTATTCAGGGGCTGAGGCAGCAGTGCCGGAAAAACCTTCCGAAGCCAGCGCTTTTCAGTGACAACGGTCTTGCTTTCCGGCAAATAGCACCTCATCTCATCATTATTACGGATGATTTCCCGGGGTGCGCCATCCAGCACTTCGCTTCTTTCCTGCTCGCCGTCCTCATTCACGAAATGGATGATGCGAGAGGTCTCGATGTGGTCGCCGGATGAATAAATGAAAGTGCCGACGTAGTTATACTGGCGAGGCGCGGCAGCGATCTTTTGCAGCCAGTTTAGTGCCTCTGGGGAGGAACTGGATGGATGTTGTGCAAATACAGGTTGAACGTTGGCGCATAACAGCAATAGGGTAGCCAGCGCGACCCGTGTCATCTGGCAAAATTTTGGTGCGATTCCGCGGACGTACGCATATAAGGCGCTACGCCATGCACCGAGGTACTCGGCGAAAATTCCCGGTGCGCAAGGAGGTAATCATTAATTTGCGCTGGGGCCGACACCGCTGCCGGAACCGCCGGAATAGCGGTTGCAGGAACCGGATTGTTCTCCGCCAGATTTTGCCGTGCCACCTCCGGAGGTTGCATCGTTTGCAGGCTCATCCATCCTGCGACGGCTACTGCCGCGATCGAGGCAGCGGCAGCGTAGGCGATCGGCCTATGTTTCATCGACGAGCGCGGTGCGAGCACAGCCCGTATATCCGGTTCGGAAGCCAACCTTGCACCGACGCGACGTGTGATATCGAAAGGTTTCACATCGGATTGTCCCAGCGAATCGCTGATCAGATGATAAAGCGCCCATTGCTCGCGTAAGCCATCCATTTTTCTGAATTGATCGACGACTACCGTTGCCTCTTCAGGATCCAGCTCGCCGTCCATCAACGCTGATATTTTATCTTGCATGCTACCACCTCTTATCTTTGCCGGTCCCCAGCAGGGGCCGTAGTTTTTCCGCTATCGCTTCCCGGGCACGAAATATTCGCGACCGGACCGTACCGATGGGACAATTCATGATGACAGCAATTTCATCATAACTCAGCCCCTCAATTTCTCTCAGCGTAATTGCCGTACGCAATTCTTCAGGCAGTTCCTCCAGGGTCTGATTAACCGTCTGCGCGATCTGCTTGCTTGTCAGTTCGCTTTCCGGCGTGTTCATCTCCCGTAAATGACTGCCCTCCTCAAAGCCTTCTGCATCTTCGTTATCGAAGCCGGCGGTGGTCGTCGGCGCACGCCGACCTTGAGCCACCAAAAAATTTTTTGCCGTATTAATACCAATCCTGTACAACCAGGTATAAAACGCGCTGTCTCCACGGAACGACGGTAACGCGCGATAAGCTTTTATAAAGGCTTCCTGGGTCACATCCTCCACTTCCGCAGAGTCGCGGATAAATTGCGATAGCAATCGTGCGAGTTTGCGTTGATACTTGATCACCAGCAGATCGAACGCGCGTTTGTCTCCCTGTTGCGCGCGCTCCACCAGCTGCTGATCGATTTCCCGGTCACCCATGCCACCTAATCCCTGAATTTGTGTTTTTTATACTTGTGACTGCTGCATTACGAGGCAGCCCAGTCAAGTATACTCGTTCAAGGGTCCATCTGGGTATTACGCGCAGACACACTATCGGTGGCCTGTGTGAACAGACAACGCATAATATAAATTAGTTCAGCTGAAAATATGGTTATTCGATATGGCAGAGTTCATGGCGCAATTCCGAACAGTTTTATAATATAAGAAACGAACTCAATAACAGTTCAAAAGTTAAATTGAGGGACCGAAGGGAATGGAAAGGCTGCTTCAATTGCCGGGTTTCACTTTATCGGTGTCCTCACTCTTGCCCAGGTACTGCATAAAAACGACATAACCAAACAAGGGTCGTGGTTCAAATACTGCGCTCGATGTCAATCTGCATCGCATCAAGCACAACCCCGGGGTACTTGCTGCTCACAGTGCTACTTCAACCCGGCATTCCGCCGATGTGAAAGTGAGGGTTGCGAGAATCAGTGACTCTGGCAGCCTGTCGGACTTGAAGGAAATCGGCTGCAAAAGGGTCTGGCTGGTTCATATTTCGCTGCTTTTTCGGCCAATAGAATAACTATTGGCCTTCAAAATCCGTAAAATCTGTTCTCACCCAGTCACTTTTTCGCTGCGATTCTTCAAGTCCGACAGGCTGCTAGCTTGCCATGCTTCGGCAGCTTTCCGCGCATTTGCGGCAGGCGCGGGCGCATTCTTCCATCCCATCCAGTTTTTCGCAACTTTCCGCGCAAGCATCGCAAATTGTGGCGCAGACGCCACAGACATGATTGCTCAGCCTGGAACCGCTCAGCATGAAATTAAGCGACGTCTGGCAAATTTCGGCGCAGTTTATCATGAGTCGGAAATGCTCGGGCTCCAAATGTTTTCCGCCTGATTCAAGGCAATGATTCATGGCGGTTTGCAGGCAGATCTGGTGGCAATGGCTGCATGCATCGATGCATGCTTGCATGTCGTGGCTATTATCGGTAGGCATGGTAAGACATCTCCTTTTTTGCTCGTCAAGCGGCTTCCATGTGGCCAAGGCGAAAATCGGTGCAGGAAGATAATATGCACGCGCGGCGCGGTGTGTTCTGTACGATAGCAGACATAGCCTTTGCTATTAACCCAGATAATTCATTAAGCGGCTCTGCGAGCCTAGGCGAGTGCTGGCGGTCAGTTTGCGGCCATTTTCGCTACCTGTGCGGCGTCCATAGGTCAGCTATGGACTTCTCTCAACCGACAAAAACTGTCTCGCAACCTGTCTTGCCATCATCTCGTGTCTTTAATGAATTATCCGGGTTTAAAATCGGGGGAAGGGAGCAGCGAGTGTGCACATTTGCGTGAGTTCACTTAATCGGTCATTCGGAGGCCCAACCTGTTTCGATCAACGCTTCATGAGTAAGCCCGGCGCATATCGGATGGGAGTAATATCAGGTCGGGCAGTATTAATGCCGGCCCGGCGATATGCCGACACATATCCTTCTCATCCAAGCGGAGCATGATGGGAAATTACTCCGACCACAAGCATGAGCATACTTCTTCCGGATCGCCTTCACCGGTTGGGCATGGCGGTCATCGGCACGCGAACCCGCATGACAACGGACGCATATTTGCGATTGCCATCGTTTTAAATATAACGTTCGTAATGGTTGAGTTCGGCTATGGCTTTGCCGCCAACTCCACGGCTTTAGTGGCCGATGCAGGTCACAATTTATCGGATGTGCTCGGCCTTGTACTCGCCTGGGGCGCCGCCATTCTGTCGCGTAAAGCGGCCAGCGAACGCTACACTTATGGATTGCGCAGTACTTCCATTCTGGCTGCGCTGGCTAATGCCACGCTGCTTCTTGTGGCCTGCGGTGCGATTGCCTGGGAGGCGGTTCACCGTTTCTCGCAGCCTCCCGTCATATCCGGCCTGACCCTAACCGTGGTTGCAACTGCAGGTGTGATCATCAACGGCTTATCCGCGTGGCTGTTCTTGAAGGAAAGCAAGGACGATCTGAATATCCGGGGTGCGTACCTGCACATGGCGGCGGATGCTGCGGTTTCCGCAAGCGTAGTGGTTTCAGGCATAGCAATAGTTTTAACGGGTTGGTTCTGGCTCGATCCCGTCATCAGCCTGATCATCATCACCGTGGTCATCTATGGTACCTGGGGCTTGTTTCGTGATTCAGTGCAGTTGATATTAAGCGCGGTACCGGCGCACATCGATATCGCCGCTATCGACGCCTATCTACGGCGCCAACCCGGCGTAACGGATGTACACGATTTGCACGTATGGGGTCTCAGCACGACAGAAAGCGCATTGACCGTTCACCTGGTAATGCCTGAGGGTTATCCTGGCGACACATTCATGGACGAGATCAGAAATACACTCGAAGTCCAGTATGCAATTCATCACAGCACCCTGCAAATCGAACAGGGGTTCGTCAGCCATGCGTGCCATATAAAATAATCCTCAGTGGGGCGTCCTTTCCGATGTTTGCTATAGGAGCCCGTTCCAACTTTCCCATTCGTCGGTGCGGAAGCTTGGGTGAAGTCGGCATGTCGCTGCCCTGCCGCAAAGCATGGTGGCATAATGCGTATAAAGACTGGCGGCAGGTCTGTTATTATTGCATTCATTGGAATTAAAACAAGAATACTCAATTGCTCAATTGCCACAGCTCAATTTCGACACTCTGATCATCGGCAGCGGTCTGGCTGGCCTCACTCTGGCGCTGAATCTGGCGCAAACCAACAAGGTGGGCCTCATTACCAAACGTGCGCTACTGGACGGCGCCAGTGGGTGGGCGCAGGGGGGGATTGCCGCGGTTTTGTCGGAGGAAGATTCGCCAGAAGCCCACATAAGGGACACGCTTATCGCAGGCGCGGGACTCTGTAACGAAGCCGTTACGCGATACGTGGTGGAAGAAGGACCCCGGGCCGTCCAGTGGCTCATCAGCCAAGGCGTTCCGTTCACTCGAAATCAGGGCAGCGGGACCGGGTATCATTTGACCCGGGAGGGCGGTCACAGCGTACGGCGCGTGATCCACGCGGCGGATGCGACGGGGCAGGCCGTGCAGTTGACCCTGATCGAGAAGGCACGTACCCATCCCAATATCACCGTGCTTGAGCACCATGTCGCGATCGATCTCATTACCAGCGCGAAACTGGGCCGCGCAGATCATAACGGCAACCGCTGCTATGGCGCCTATGCGCTGGACAGCGCAGCCGGACAGGTCTACACCATCGGTGCCAATAACACGGTATTGGCGACTGGTGGTGCCGGCAAGGTTTATCTCTACACCACCAATCCCGACACCGCTACCGGCGATGGCATCGCCATGGGTTGGCGCGCTGGCTGCCGCGTTGCCAATATGGAATTTATCCAGTTCCACCCCACCTGCCTTTATCACCCTCATGCCAAATCATTTCTCATCAGTGAGGCGGTACGTGGCGAAGGCGGTTTGCTGAAGCTTCCCGATGGCTCGCGGTTCATGCCCTGGCACGATCAACGCGCGGAGCTTGCGCCGCGGGATATTGTCGCCCGCGCAATCGATTTCGAAATGAAAAAACGCGGACTCGATTGCGTTTATCTCGATATATCCCACAAGCCGGCCAAATTCCTGAAAGAGCACTTCCCCAACATTTATAAGCGCTGCCTGGAATTCGGCATCGATATCACCGTGCAACCGATTCCTGTTGTGCCCGCCGCTCACTACACCTGTGGTGGCGTCTTCACCGACCGGAAAGGCAAAACCGACATGGATAATCTTTATGCGATCGGCGAAACTGCCCATACCGGTCTGCATGGCGCCAATCGGCTGGCAAGCAACTCGCTGCTGGAGTGCCTGGTGTTCGGCCAGGCGGCAGCCAATGATATTATCGGGCAGACACCAGCGCCCGCCGTTGAGTTGCCGCAATGGGACGAAAGCCGTGTTACCAATGCAGATGAAGAGATCGTCATCTCCCACAATTGGGACGAATTGCGGCGTTTCATGTGGAGCTACGTCGGCATTGTCCGCACTACCAAGCGTCTGCAACGCGCACAAAATCGAATCGGTCTTCTACATGAAGAAATCAACGAGTATTACGCAAATTTCCGTGTAACCAGCGATCTGCTGGAACTACGCAACCTGGTGGATACCGCTGACCTTATCGTGCAAAGCGCCATGCTGCGGCATGAGAGCCGTGGTCTGCACTACAGCCGGGATTATCCGGAGCTACTGCCGGAAGCAAAGGATACGGTAGTAAAGCGGTAGTGGACCTGCCCCTTTCATTAGCTTCATGACGTAGGATTCTACTGCACCATGTACTAATTACGGGGAGCAGGTCAAACCATACTTATCACGGTTATTGTCGTTCTTAAAGTAGCAGAGAGCGCTTAATACAAACGGCTATGTCACGCCTCTACCATCACTTCGAATCCACCATAGATCAGGCGCTTGCCGTCAAATGGCATTGAGTTGGCCTCAGGCTGCATTCGCGGGTCGACCATCACCTTCTTCCAGGCTTCATCGCGCACTTGGCGCGAGGGCCACGTCACCCACGAGAACACCACCGTCTCGTCCGCCTGGCACTTGACCGCCATCGGAAAGGACGTCAGCTTGCCCTCAGGCACGTCATTGCCCCAGCACTCGACGACGTTCAGCGCGCCGTACTCCTTGAATACTATGGCAGCCTTTGCGGCATGCTCCCGGTAGGTTTCCCGGTTGACCGTAGGCACTGCGACAACGAATCCATCAACGTAGTTCATGATTTATCTCCTTCATGGTTTAAATCGAATCTACACCGACAAAGCCAAAGCAAACCAAAAATAATATCTTGCATTGTTCGTCCCAGTGTTAGCAAAAGAGAAAGCTTATGCGACACAGGGAATATCAATTGGTTCATTGCCTTAGGCTAGGCCCTGGCGTGGCATAAATAAATATGAATATCAATTTCCGCCACAAATCTGTTCAGTATCGATCGAGAACTCGCATGGCTCCGTCTTTCCCATCCAGCGTTCGCGATCCATCGGGCCGGAACAGCCTGCGTCTTCCAGAAGCGCACGGGTACCGGTCGCATCGCATATGAGCACAACCGAGTGGCGTTCCTGCCGCAGCACCCTGAGCTTATAGCCCCGGAAATTTTCCAGCAGCACCGGATCATGTCGGGTGGCGAGTTCCAGCAATTCACTGTCGCCAAGGTCAGGTGGTGGGTTCTTGTAACGCACCGTCGACTCTACCGCAGCCGATAGTTTTGTCAGTGCAGAGGCTTTGACGTACATTTCCTCACTATCGGGGCCTCGCTGACTGGAGGTGCAGGCCGCCAGGAAACCAATCGTGATCATAACGCCAATGGCGTTGGCAACAGTGATTCTGGTCATGCGTGGCTCTTCCAATAAACATAGTTGCCGTCAACGTCTCTTCCGGTATCCAGATTCCAGTTGACCGATGCCGTCTGGTACGTGTCATCTTTCGTGAACACGGCACTGGCAATATATGCCCAGGCGGTAAGGACATTTTCCATCGCCCGTTCGAATATCTGATCATAATTCATCGGTCCGAGAGGGGTGGTCAGACTCTTCAGATATTGATTGTCGAGATCAGCTATCGCCGGATAGGTCAAGCCGAGATTGGCGGCAACATGTCGCGCAAAAGGGGGAAGTGCACCGCCTTCTTCCGCTTTGTCAACGATGAACTTGAATGCGCCGTGCCAATTGTCGATGATCGGAGGATTACTTTGATATGGGTTGGAATAGCAGGTCTCGAGCATGCGCTGCCAAGTCCTAACGATGATCGGATCGAGCTTTCCGCTGTCGGGTTTATCGCAGCATCCCCAGATTCCCGAATCCAGATGCTCGCCCAAACCTATTTCACCGATATTCAATCGCTGAAATATGTAGGCATCCTGATGCATCTCGCAGATTCTGTGCTTGCCCTTGTTTTTTTGATATTCGCCTACTTTCAGTTCGATGACGGGATGAATCGTCACATCCGCCACGACATGGCTCGTATATCCCAGTAGCCAGGCAAATGTCTTCTGCTGCGATGCGCCTTCCAGCTTTCTAATAAGATCAATTCCTGCTTTGATCATATCGCCGGTTTTTTGGTAATGCATTCGATCTGCCCACTGACAGGCATCGGGATGAGCGATATCCAGATAGGGATAATCCGGGCTGACCGCGCCAAGCTCGCAAAAGCGGAAGTAATCCAGTACCGGAACGATTGCCTCAGGCGTTAAACCGCGACTTTCGAGCCGGACCGGTTCCCTGATCAGATTGACGAGCGTGAGATGTGCATAGGCACCAGGCATGTATGCTCCAGGTTCCACTTCCTTGATCGCATGCCATCCAGCCTGGTTGGGCGGTGCCGCGATCGTTGATCGGATATTGCATCGGAGAATCGGTGCTATTGTATATTTTGTTTCAGCTTCAGGCTGCGATGGTCATCACCGTATTTTAATGTAGCGATGCATCAGCCGAATATCAAATTTAATGCGTTTTAGCGACCAGAGGCTTGTTGTTAAAGCTGTTATGGGATGATTTTAAATGTTTAGTTACTTTGAGAAACTGATTTATCCCTATCCCGATTCCCAGGACAGGATTCCGCCAAAACGCTTTTCATCTTTCGTATGGGAAGCGACAGATGGCGTAAGGCGGTATCTTGTCGCCATGACCCTGCTTACCGCATCCATAGGCGCGTTCGAAGCAATATTGTTTGCGATACTGGGGAAGGTGGTTGACTGGCTCAGTGAAATTCCGCCTTCTCTGCTATGGCAACAGGAACGGTACACGCTTCTTCTGTTTGCCGGGATATTGGCGGCAAGCCCCATATTGGTCGGATTGCAAAATCTCATTAAGCACCAGGTGCTGGGGGGGAATTTTCCGATGCGGCTACGCTGGAATTTCCATCGGCTGATGCTCAATCAGAGCATGAACTTTTATCAGGATGAATTTGCTGGCCGCGTAGCGGCCAAGGTCATGCAAACCGCTCTCGCACTGCGTGACGTCTGCTTTATCCTGGGAGATATCCTCGTTTATGTAACGATTTACTTTTTTACGCTGGTTGCGGTGGTCGGTAATTTTAATGTCTGGATGTTACTGCCTTTTATGGCGTGGTTAATTCTCTACATTTTCACATTGTGGTTTTTTGTTCCGCGTATGAGCCGGGTTTCTCAATCCCAAGCCGATGCACGTTCTCTCATGACGGGGCGCATCAGTGACGCTTACACCAATATTGCCACGGTCAAGCTCTTCTCACATGCGGGCAGGGAAGCGAGTTACGCAAAATCGGCGATGCAGGAGTTCCTGAAAACGGTGCATAGCCAGATGCGATTGATCAGCAGCTTCGAGACGGTTAATCAGATCATGGGCGCGGCGCTTATCATCGGTGCGGTTGGCGTGGCGTTGCTGTTATGGACAAAGGGTGAAATAGGCGTCGGCGCGGTTGCTGTCGTCGGTGCAATGTCGCTACGGCTCAACGGCATGTCGCATTGGGTCATGTGGGAAATGGCGGCGCTATTCGAACATGTCGGCACTGTGCGAGACGGCATCAATACCTTATCCCGCGCGCATCTGGTAACCGATTATCCCGATGCAAAACCGCTGCGCATCAGTAATGCCGATATCAGGTTTGAGGAGGTGCTCTTCTGTTATGGAGGAGATACACCCGTGATAGATCGCCTCTCGCTGCATATCAGGCCAGGCGAAAAGATTGGACTGGTTGGACGTTCAGGCGCAGGTAAATCCACCCTCGTAAACCTGCTGCTCAGATTTTATGATATCGAGCAGGGGCGCATACTGATCGATGACCAGGACATCAAATATGTTACCCAAAACAGTTTGCGCGCCAATATCGGCATGGTCACGCAGGATACTGCGCTCATGCATCGCTCGGTGAGGGACAACATTTCATATGGCCTACCCGATGCGAGCGATGAGAATATGATAGCCGCTGCGAAAAGAGCCGAAGCACACGATTTTATAGCCGGGCTGACCGACCCCATGGGGCGTAAAGGCTATGACGCACATGTGGGCGAGCGGGGAATAAAGCTTTCGGGTGGTCAACGCCAGCGGATTGCGATAGCGCGTGCCATGCTGAAAGATGCGCCGATCCTCCTGCTCGATGAAGCGACCAGCGCCCTGGACTCTGAAGTGGAACTCGCCATCCAGTCCAGCTTGTATCGATTGATGCAGGGTAAGACAGTGATCGCAATCGCACATCGCTTGTCGACTATCGCGGCAATGGATCGCCTGATCGTGATCGATAAGGGTCGTATTGTAGAAGAAGGCCACCATCAAAGCCTCATAGCGCTCAATGGCCTCTACGCGCGGCTATGGAATCATCAGAGCGGCGGGTTTCTGGGGGGCGACATGTAATTTGTTTTGGCGCATGCCCTACCTTGCACTGCGCCATACTGCATGAATGAAATAACCAGAGTAAAGGTTCTGGTCGAAGTTATGTAACGGAGACCGGGAGTAGGAAGCAAGCGGTTCAATTCAGGTGCCCAGCTCTATGTCCACCTCGGGCTTGACGCCTGTGCGGATAGCCGCTTCCGTCAGCGATGGCAGGCACAGCTCGATGAAGCGGTAAGCATAGCCGCGCAGGTAGTGGCCGCGCCGGATGGAAATATTGGTCGTATTTTTCTCGAACAGGTGCGAACTATCGAGCAGGTTGAGCTTCGTATCCCGCGTGGGGTTGAATGCCATGGAGGCGACAATGCCCACCCCCAGCCCGAGTTCGACGTAAGTCTTGATGACATCGGCGTCCAGTGCCGACATGGCGATATCGAGTACCAGACCTGCCTTTGCGAATGTCTGGTCGATCCCTGTCCGCCCCGTGAAACCCTCGTGGTATGTGATAACAGGAAATTCGGCAATCGCTTCAAGGGTAAGGAGATGGACAGATTCCAAGGGATGTCCGTGCGGCACGATGACAGCGTGATGCCATGAGTAATAGGGAAAGGACGCCAGCTCCGAGACGCTCTCCAGCGCCTCCGTGGCAATGCCGATATCTGCATGGCCGTCGAGCAACATCGATACGATCTCGCCGGGGCTGGCCTGATGCAGGACGAGATGCACCTGAGGAAATGCCTTTTTGAATTGGGTCACCACCGGTGGCAAGGCATACTGTGCCTGAGTATGCGTAGTTGCAATGGTTAGCCGCCCCTGCTTCCGGTTGCTGAATTGCTCAGCTAGACGCTTGACGTTCTTGGCATCAAGCAGGATGCGTTCGACTATCTTCACCAGTTCCTTCCCCGGATCGGTCAATCCGAGCAGCCGTTTCCCCTTGCGTATGAACAGCTCGACGCCCAGTTCATCTTCCAGGTCTTTTATATGCTTGCTGACGCCGGATTGCGAAGTAAACAGGGCGTTTGCCGCTTCGGTGAGATTGTAGTTCTGCCGAACTGTTTCGTGGATGATGCGCAATTGCTGAAAATTCATGTTATTCAACCTAATCTGGTAGTTGACATGTTCCCGCCGCCTTGCCACGGAGGAGAAGTGTTGCGTAACTTGTTTTTGCCGAACAGCGCACCGATGCCTGCCGGACCGAATACCTTATGACCGGAGAAAACAAACCAGTCGCAATCGAGTTGCTATACATCCACGCGCATGTGCGACACGAACTGCGCACCATCCATCAGTACGTGAGCCCCGACACAGTGAGCCATTGGATCGGTTCCCTCGCCTGGCGCTGTTCACCGTCGACGATATTTTTGGCGACTGGCAGAAGGCACAGAAAATGCACTTCGCCAAGGGTGGAATTTTCGAGCAGATCCAGAGCAATTGAAAGTGATACTGTACCTACCGGCGTTACCTGAATCACCGGCGCATTCTCGATTCGTTGATCTGCTTTCGTTCCTTGCTTTTTGAATGTCGTGATCTATATTGTCAATGGGAGTCGGCAAAGCCGGCATCTCCAGCCAACGCCTTTACGTTGCATATTGATCAGCTAATCCTCCTTTAACGCGGCCTATTGTCGTCGTCTCGAGCGGGGTTAATTTTAATGAAGGAGTTATCCATGCAACCGGATCAGCCCGTCATCCAGATTCCAAACCAGTATCAACTCAGCGGTAAGCATCTCCATGTTACATACTCGACCACCAGTTTTGATGGAAAGCCGCGTTTCACCTACCAGGACCGGCAGCAGACGCTCAGCTTCAGCGGGGATGAGATTCGTAGTGTCGAGACTGAGGTCGGCATTCTTGTCAGCGTAACCATCCGCATGACTGTCGATACCGGTGGGACTACTTTCAGCATCCTGCTGCCGCATGTGCAGATACCGGGAGAGCAGACGATACCCGTCAAAACTTTCGGTATAACGACTATACACAAGTTCTCGATCATACCGATTAGCGGACAACGAGACTTTTATACGGTAACACGTCTGAGCGGCAGCGCCTCGCTGGTTTTTTTCTAGTCCGCTGGATTTTAAACCAGCACATCGGATGACGCTTAGCCCGCTTGTTTGGAATGACTCAAGCCGTAGCTTCTGCCTTATCAAGCAGCGGGCATTTTCCGGAACGCGGGCTTGATGGCAGCGCCAACAGTTGACGAGTACCCAGCCGTTGGGGACCATGGCTTGGTATTCGGTTGAATACAGCATGCTTGCTACATATTAGAACGGTAAGCTTCAACCCGGGCCTGCCGGGTTTTTTTCCGTAGGATCTTTCCACTTCCACCGCAACAGCACTCGCAACTGCCTGAACTGCTCCGCATCTACTCCGTCCGGTAGAATCACTATACTGCGCGCGAAAAATCTTTGCCGTCGTCTCGGGCAAGTTGAAGGGGGAGGTAATTTGGTGGGTTCCTGGCGTTTTAGCGGCTTCAGTTCGAGTAACGTCAGATAAGGCGCGACAAAGCTGCTGCCGAGCAGTGTGCAAACGATGCGGTCGCCGCATCGTGTTTCAAGCATGCAAATCATTTCTTCCGATAATTCGATATTCATCACCGAATCCGGCGAGCGTAACAAAGCGTGACGCCTCAAGTAGAAAACAAGGCTGACGACCAGCATGGCGGATCCCGCGAGTTTGGCCGATATGGGTAATATCAGCGGCCATAGCAGGCCGATCGCCGCGAAATGGGCGACACTCAGCATCGCGGCAAGGCGCCTGGAAGGTTTGAGCCGGACAACCAGCAGCGGGGGAAGAGGCGAAGGCATGAAGTCAGCCATGATCGAATTATCTCATTCCTGGCGATTTGCCGCTCATCCGGAGCGTATGCTTTATAATTAACACTTTCCACAGCCATAAATCGTTCTGCATGAACCTAATCTGGCAAGCATATCTGCGCAACCATGGCGCCATTATCCAGGATGACCGCGTCGTCGGCTTTGGCGACAACGCGGCCGAACTTGAGAGTGCCCGGTCTGCTACGGTATTAAGCGATCTTTCGCACTTTGGCCTGATCCACTTCTCGGGAGAGGATGCGCAATCCTTCCTGCAAGGGCAGTTGAGTTGCGACGTAAAGCAGGTCAATGCTTCCGCTGCGCTCTATGGAGGTTATTGCAATCCGAAAGGCAGGTTGCTGGCGAGTTTCCTGATCTGGAGCCAGAGTATCGGCAATGGCGGTGGTTACGTCATGCAGTTGCCCGCGGTAGTGCGGCCCGGCATACAGAAGCGTCTGGCCATGTACGTGTTGCGCGCTAAAGTAAAGCTTGCCGATGCCAGCGATGATCTGGTGTGCTTGGGTGTGGCGGGAAACCATGCCGAGGCGTTGGTGCGGAAAAATCTGGGTGAGGTTCCCGCTTCCCATCTTGGAGTGATTCATGGCGAATCAGTGAGCATAATTCGCCTTGCGCAAAATCGATTTGAACTGGCCATCGTGCCGGAAAAGGCCCCCGCAATATGGGAAGGTCTGAGCAGGGACGCCGTACCGGTGGGCGCACCCTGTTGGGATTGGCTGGAAATCAAAGCCGGTATTCCCATCATTACACCCGCCACTCAGGAGCAGTTCGTGCCGCAAATGGCAAATCTGGAGGCCATCGGCGGCGTGAGTTTTCAAAAAGGTTGCTATCCTGGTCAGGAAATCGTGGCTCGCAGTCAATATTTAGGTAAAATCAAACGTCGCATGTATCTGGCGAATATCCGGCCGGGGATATCTGAAAACCCGGTTGAGGCCGGAGACGAGCTATTCGGCGCTGATATGGGGGAACAATCCATCGGCATGATAGTCAACGCATCACCTTCCCCTGATGGCGGCTTCGACGTGCTGGCGGTCATTCAGACAAGTAGTGTCGAGGCCGCAGCGGTTCACTGGAAATCGCTGGCTGGCCCATCGCTGGAGATCACGCCGCTACCTTATTCACTAAGCTAATGAACGGGACAACTTTATGGGGGTTTTTCATCATCATGCAACCGAGTCCCGCTATGAAGTGGCGCGAATGGCCAAGTGGGATCTACTGCCCAGGCACCTGGTATCGCCATGGGTCCTTTTTACGGGCAGCGAACCGGTAAATACTTGTTGCCATACCGCACGGGCGTCATTGCTGGCGGGATTGCCAGGCGAAAGTACCCGGCAATTTGATCGCCAAGGCAACACCATCAAATCATTCCCGTCGGGGAATGCCAGGAGCCCATCCAGCAAGGGGTATCCGGATCTGCAAGGATATCTCAACAAGTTTTGCTAACTGCTACATCAAATCCAGTGTTGTCAAGGCTCAGCCGGCATCAAAGCTGCTAGCAGAGTGGAACAGATCGGCTATTGCAGATCAGCTCTGTTTCGTTTTTACTGTTCCCCTGACGCTAGCAAAGGGACTTAAATGCTCAACAGCGAAATATTATCTTTCCGTTTCTGCATCTGGCAGTTTTTGCTGCCGTTTCTGTTAATGACATCCGCGGTATTCGCTGATGTGCTCGAGCAGCGCGATATTGCGTTTTACTATGGCAGTCGGCCGCCCGTCGAGGATTTGCGCCACTTTGACCAAATTGTCGTACAACCGAGCCAGATTCTGCCGCATGAGAAAACAGCATTGCTGAATCTGGATTCGCTGATATTTGCTTATGTTTCATTCGGCGAAATTGCACGCAATAGCGAGGACATGGAGCGCATCAAAACAAAATGGTCGATTGGCGTCAACCCGGCATGGGATAGCCTGGTGATGAATATGAACGATCCCGCTTGGCACGAATATTTGCTGGAGCACCATTTTGGTCGTCTATGGCAGGATGGGTACCGCGCGTTTTTCCTCGATACCGTCGATAGCTATCTGATTGTGACGAGCGAAGGCAAGCAACGCGAGGAACAGGAAAAAGGACTGGTTGCGTTGCTTGCGGAGGTAAAGCGCCGTTTTCCCGGCTGCAAGCTGATACTCAATCGGGGCTTTGAAGTACTGGACCGCGCCAGTCAATACGCGGACGGCATGGTTGCCGAATCTCTTTTTCACGGCTTTGATCCTGTGACTGGCAAGCATGCGCCGACCAAGGAAGAAAATCGGGAATGGCTTCTCAACCAGCTCAAGCGTGCGCAAAATGAATTTAACGTACCGATTACCGTGCTTGATTACGTCGAGCCGGGCAATTGGGTTGATGCTGAAAAAACGGCGCGTCAAATTGTCAAGCTCGGGTTCATGCCGTGGGTCGCCAATGGCGACCTGACTTGGCTGGGGCAGGGCCGCCTGCGCCTGTCTCCGCGCAAATTACTCGCAGTCATTAACGGCACGCCCGCGCAACAGATGGATCATGAGCTATTCAAGCATGCGGCCATGCCCCTGGAATATCTTGGCCTAGCGCTGGACTATTGGTACGTCGATCAACTTCCTTTGCCCATCGAACCGCTCGTGGGCCGTTATGCCGGCGTCGTCGCATGGCTGGGCGAAGATGGCGCGGACGGTACGGGCCGCTATGAGAACGTGTGCGCACGTTTGAAAACAGAAGTGGATGCCGGTTTGCCGGTGGTATTCATGGGTCATTTGCCGGCGGGTGTTGCCTGCCGCGATCTGATCGGCTATCAGGGGGAGCTGCAACCCACCACCAGCATGCTCAAACTCGGCGACGTCAACGAGCACCTGGGCCGGCCGAGCGCAGCGCCGGTGGTGGGAAGCGGTACGCCCGGCGTTCGCGTTCGCGATCGTAACCAGGCGTGGTTGACGTTGAGCGACGGAGAGCAGCTGTTTCATCCGGTCTCAGTCGGCACATGGGGAGGATACGCATTACACCCTCACATTTTAACTGAGAACGCATCGGGCCGCCATGAATGGCTGCTGGACCCTTTTTCTTTTTTTCAGGCTGCATTGCGCCTGCCGGTACAGCCTGTGTTTGATATGACCACCGAAAACGGGCGCCGTCTCGGTATTATCGAAGTGCGCGGCGACCGTCTGTTTGCTAAAGACGAGTATGGCGTTGAAGCAATCGGCCGGCTTCGGGCGTGGATCGAAAAAAACAGTGCGCCGGTAACGCTGGGTGTAATAGAAGCAGAAGTGAGCAGTGAAGATCAGCGTAGCAAATTGCGACAGTTGGCTGCCATGCCGCAGGTTCGATTGGCGAGCCACACCTACAGCCATCCTTTTTATTGGGGTGTGTTCGAGGGGAAGACAGATGCCGATCAGCAGCCTTACCGCTATAGCGTGTTCATGGAAGGTTATGCGGCGGATATAACGCGCGAAACCGTGGGTACCATCCCCTTCCTGCAATCGATAGCGCCCAGCTCGCCGCTGTTGCTTATCTGGTCTGGCGATGGCAAGCCGGGACCGGCAGCCTTGGCAGCCGCAAAAAAAGAAAACCTGCCCAATTATGGTGGAGGCGGCCTGCGCTGGCAGAGCGGGTCATTATCTTTCGCTGATCTTTCCCCGGCGCTGCGTCCGACCGAATGGGGCACGCAAGTGTTGACGCCATTGACCGCCGAGCCGTTATTCGCGCAACTCTGGTATGGGGAAGCGCTGAATTTCGGCAGGGTCAGCGATTGGAACCGGCAACTCGATCTTGGGCGCCGGTTGCGTGCTTCATCCATATCGATCAATGCTGATGCGCTATTGCACGCACGAGGGGCGGAGCTTCTGGATCAGTTGGCCGATGAGCAGCGTAAAGAGAAGGTGCTTGGCATCTGGGTTGATGAATACGTCCAGCGTGGCAGGGCTTTTCAAACAGCAAGCATTGCGCGCGATCTTGAAGGCGATTGGATGCTCTTTGGAGATGCGCTCAGGACGGTACGATTACCTGTCTCCGAAATGAAACCGGAAATCTCGGCTGATATTGTTGGGTATTCCGAACGAAATGCGGACCGCTATATTTATCTGGCGCGCAATTATGCCGTCCTCAGCCAGAGGCGCAGCAAGCGGGATGCGAGCTCAGCCTTGCGGCTGATAGATGCCAGTGCGCCGCTGAAATCCTGGCATGTCAATTCCGATGGTTCAGCTACGCTATTGTTTGAAGCACGCGGGGAGCTGGCTGTCAGCGTGCCGATATCGTGCGCGCTGAGCATGGGTGGCAAGCCCTTGACCCCTCGCCGTGAAGGCCCGCATTCCATATATGCGGTACCCGCAGACAACGCATCCGGGGAATTTCAGCTTGAGTGTTGAAACGCAGCGAGAATCCTTGCTAAACGCACCTGCGCTAATGTTCCTGAGCGCGGTATTGCTGATTGCCTTCTGGGTTTTGTTTCCACGGCAGCCTGCATTCAGGGACCCGGCCAATCTCTCGGCAAAAGACGCCTTGTCAGTGGCTTACCTTCGCGTTCTTGTCCAGTCGGATCCCGGGAACGCTCCGTTGCGTTTGTCGTTCGTTCAGGTGCTGACAGAGGCGGGCATGACTGACGAGGCTGTTCTTGCTATCGATCCTTTGCGACACGCTCCGGAATCGAACCTCACCTATGAAATCCGCATGGCGGAGCTAAAACTGTCGCTGCAGCAGCTTTACCGGCATCCCGCCAAGGATGTCGAAGCGTCGTTGCGATCCCGCATCGCTGAACTCATCCCTTCACTTTTACGCATTTCGCATAATGACGACGAACTGGACCAGGTGGTAGTATTGGCGGAGCAGTTTGGGGAGCCCTCGGTATTGGCCGAAATCTTCGAGCAACTGCCTGTCCGGCGAAATGAATCTGGCGAAAGGAAAGCGCGTTGGCTTGTTTTCGCCGCAAAACAGCGTATAGCGGCCAATCAACCCAGGCTGGCCGCCCGCAATCTGTGCAAAGCGTTTGTGATTGAACGAATCTCGGCGAAGAAAAAGGAAATTGCGAGATCCTGCTTGCGCGCCTATCTTCAGGCGGGTATCGATCGCGAGGCGTTGAAGGCCGCAGTGCAAGTGCTGAACGGCGGTACTTCCGGCCCTGACAGTGTCAAGGGCGATGCGGAACTTTTGTTGCTGGGCGCCAATATTGCCGAGCCGCTCGAGGATCGCGAACATGCATTGGCCTGGCTGAAAAAATCGAGCGAATTATTGCCGGGAGACCTCGCGCTGGCCGAACGTGTTATACGATTGCAAATTTCGATGGGTTTGTTGGGTGAAAGTCTCTCTCGCGCGGCAGTGCTGCGATCATCCTTGGTGCTCGGCAGCGATCGCCACCGGTTGCTTGCCCATATTTATGACTGGAATGGACAACCAGACGATGCGCTGGCTCTATGGCTGTCTTTCGCGCTTCGTAAGGCCGATAACGAGGCGGAGACGCGAGCATTTGCACTTGCGCAGGCGAAACCGGATTACGATGCGCTGGTAAAATTGCTCGAGGCTGCCATGTCGCGCCGCAGGCTGACCGCGGACGAAGCGGCGGCTTACGTCAAGGCCGGTCTCAGCATTGCGCAGCCCTCGCATGTGGAACAGCAATTGCGGCGGCATGCGGAGCGCTTTGATAATCCTCCGCCGACAATGAAAGCATTGGCGGATTTATTGATTCTCCAGGGCAAGCCTCGTGCGGCGCTCAAAGTGTATGAGGAAATGCCCGATACGCGAGATGGACAGCAACAATTGGCGCTGGCTCGGGTATATGAAGAAGCGGGGGAAACACAAAAAAGCTTCGATCTGCTGCTTCATGGAATCAAATCTCCTGATCCAGCGTATGCCGAAGCGTACTGGTTATTACTGGCTAGAGTCTCTACGCAGTTGGGCCAGGATACCCATGCAAGCAAAGCCTACGAAAAGGCATTGGCGCTTCGGCCAAACGACGTGGAGATACTCGATCACCTGCAACGTCTGGCGGTACGCCATCGCGACGATAAAAAAAGCGAGCAACTTGCGCGTTATGGATGGGATCGGCTACGGCGTATAGAAGATTTGCAGCGGCTCATGCGTTTTTCATGGAAGCGAAAAAATCTGGAAGAGCTCGATCATTGGCTCTCCCTGGCCGAATCACTTCCTTCAGTAGCGCAGGCACCGGATTACTGGTATTTCCGATCCATGCGGAAAATGGCAAGCGGAGATCGAGACGCGGCGCGTCAGTCGTTGCGGGAGCTCTTGCGGCTGCGAGGTCCTGACCCTGAAGTTACCGAGGCAATGATCTGGCTGCTATTGTCCGACAAAAAAGTCGATCAGGTGTTGCTTGAGGCCATCGTTCGGCCGTACCGTAACCCATCCGGGAATCAATCGGTGGTAAACCCGCCGTTGACCGAAGCCCTGGCAGCGGCGGAGCAAATATTGGGCAAACCCGTTCAGGCAGCGGCGCGGTATTTGGGATCGTTGGAAACGAGGCCTCGGGATTTTTTGTGGACATTGATATTAGCCGATAATATGGAATGGTCGGGTTGCCTCGCCAACGCAAACCAGGTCCGCTTCAGCACCTTGCAAATGTTCGCTTCACAGCGTTTCGCCCAAACCGCGGTGGAATATCCCCCACGCCTGGCCGAATACTTTCGTGGACTGAAAGATCCACTGGCGCAGTCCGGCAATGCGGATAACCTGGAAAAATGGCAATCGATGCGCGAGCGCTGGGGTTTTACAAAAACGCTGGATAACGCGCGTTATTTTGCACTGCGGCGCGAGCGCGAGCGGCTGCAAACGCCAGCATGGGAGGCATTCGCCGATGCGGTGAAAAATAAGGATCATCCGGCGGTTTCTGCTCAATTATCCGCAATTTCCACTCATCTGGAGCAGCAGCCAGGCGGTCCTTCTTCCCCGAAAATATTGCCGTTATCCATAGATGACGTTGATCGGGCCAATCGATGGCTCGCGGGGGAAGCAGCGCCTAATCAAAGTTCTTTAAATACCGAATTGGAGGTATGTCGTGAAACCCTGGCAAAAATCCGTGAATTGCAGATGACGCCCAGCCCGGATAAGGAGCCTGCCAAACCATGAAAAAACCTTGGCTGGAAGGCATTGAGGTCATCAATGTCAATACGTCCGTCTCGGCCTGGGGTGGCTGGTTCGAGACATTTGTACTAACCGCGATTGTGATCGCGGCGTCGTTCATTACCCAGCAGCATGATCCTTTCCGGCTGAATGGCGGGTTTCCGTGGCCGCTTCTCGCTCCTTTGCTGGCAGGGTTACGGTATGGATTCGTCTATGGTTTTGTCAGTGCTTTGCTCATATTGGCAATATTAGGCGTGGCTATCAATCAGCAGTGGCAAATTGCGACCGGTTTTCCATTGCCATGGGCAATTGGCATTGTAGTCGTTGCGATGGTGGCGGGAGAGTTTCGCGATATGTGGGGACGCCGGTTACACCGGCTGGAGGGTGCCTATCAATATCGCGCCGAACGTCTGGAGGAATTCACGCGCAGTTATCAGTTATTACGCCTGTCGCATGATCGTCTGGAGCAGACTGTCGCCAACAGCGGATTTTCGCTGCGTGAAGGCATCATGAACCTGCAATCGACGCTCGATGCCATTGATGGATTGAGCCCATCTTCGTTACAGCGGCTTATCGAGTTCATAGCGGAATACGGTGCCCTGACGCAAGCATGCATCGTGGGGATAGCAGCGGACCGGATCGATACGGGCAGAATTCTGGCGTGCATCGGCGGAAATTTTTCGATAAATGACGATGACTCTGTGGTGACGCACGCGCTTGAGAGCGGCGAGCTGGCGGCAGTCAACCTGATAAACGAATATGCCATGGATCAGGACCAGTTACTGGCCGCTATTCCTCTGGCTGATTCAACCGGCGAAATTCACGCGCTGCTGGTGGTGAGATCCATGCCGTTCTTCGCTTTTCAAGAAAATAATTTAAGACTTATTGCGGTGCTTGCGGCGCACGGCGTCGACCATCTTCGTTTTGGCACAGCCAATTCTTCTGTCGGACGCTTTATTGCTTCGTTCGAGCGTGTGCATCAGGATTTTTTAAGATTCAAGCTCGATGCAACGCTCCTGCGGTTGTCTGGCGCTCCCGGCGATATCATGAGCGTTTATGGGCAACTGCCGTCTTCAGTCCGTGCTGTCGACCTGATGTGCATGGCTAAAGACAAGGAAAATCCGGTCATCTGGCTTCTGCTGCCCTTGACCGATACCGTGAACGCGCGAGCATGGATGCAGCGGGCGGATGATATTCTTGCACGAGTAACCAGCGACCTGATAGCCATTGGCGACATCGATCCGCAAACGATTCGTTCTCTGGAGCCGCACTGATGTATCGGCTGCCCATGCGATGGGGGGTGTCAGCCGAGGTACTGGCTGGTTTGCTGCTCTGGTTGAGTGCAAGTGCCTGGATAGCAAATTGGGCAGCGAACTGGATAGTGTTGGCGGCGGTGTTATCCCACTCTGTTTCATCCTATTTTCTTGCGCGGGGTTTCTGGCAATTGCTGCCGCGCCGTTACAAGCTGCCCGCCAGAAGAAGCTTGGGTTTTCTGGTTGCCTTTATATGGATTTTGCCGGTCCTCGGTGCGCTTGGTGTACTGTGGAGCATCACCAGCGCTTTACAACGTCCGCGCAGCCGTTCTTCCCACAATATAAAGATTGTTGCATTACCTGAACTGCCGTTTTCGCCCCCTGTCATTTTCCCGATACCGCCCTACAGCCAAGGCGCCTTGCGCCAGATTGTGCATTTTGCCGGACGGCCGTTGAAGCGGCTGAAGGCGGTGATGGCGACGCGGCATATGGCGCCGCGCGAAGCCATGACCATCTGGTCGAAGGCGACCTGCGATCCCGTCGATGATGTGCGATTGCTGGCTTACGCCATGAGAGACAGCAGCGAAAAAAAACTGACCGATCATATTTCGGCCCTGACTGAAACACTGCCGGACGTTCCGGTGCGCATGCGCAATGCCTGCCATAAAACGATTGCTGCTTTATGTTGGGAGCTGGTATATCACCGTCTGGTACAAGGTGCCGTGAAGCAGCATTGGCTGCAAACCGCACGGCACCATATGGAAGTTGTATTTGCCTCACCAGGCGATGCATCATCGCCTGGTGCACCAACTGTGCCGGATATTGCGGATAAACCTGGCGCATCCGTTATGTCCGATGCGGATAGCTGGCTTTTATACGGGCGTATTTTGCTGGAATCGGGCGATCTCGTGCTCGCTGGGAAAGCGTTTGCCAACGCGCGAGCTGGCGGAACGGATGAGCAGAAAATCCTACCGTGGCTTGCCGAAATAGCTTTCAATGAGCGAAGATTCCCGGAAGTGAAGGTTTATTTATCGACGCTGACGCGGCCCGGCGAGAGAGGGCACGAACTGGCTTTGGTAAGGGCGTGGTGGAACAAATGAATGACATCGTTCGAGCCAAGGCAGCCGGGACGTCGGCAGGAGCAGGATCAGTGGCAGATCCGGTGGCCGATATCGCCCTGTTACTGGAGGGTACCTACCCATACGTTCGGGGTGGCGTATCCTCATGGGTGCACCAGATCATCACTGGTTTGCCGGAAATCAAATTTGCCGTTATTTTTATCGGTGGCGAAAGGAAAATGTATGGTCCCGCGCAGTACCAATTCCCGCCCAACGTAACGCACGTTGAAACGCATTATTTGCTGCACCAGGATAAACCGCTTAAACCGAATGCGCGGAAAGGCGATCGCAGGGCTTTCTCGGAAATGGACGAGCTGCATGCGCACATGCGCCAGTCGTCGACAATGCCAGTCGAGAAAATGACAAAAGCGTTTTCCCGCCTGGGTTCCGCCGGTGGCATCAGTCACGAGGATTTTCTCTATAGCGAAGCTTCATGGGATTACATCACCCGGCAGTACCGCGAGCGCTGCACGGAACCCTCGTTTGTTGCCTATTTCTGGGCGATACGCGCCATGCACGCGCCTCTGTTCGTACTGGCGGATATTGCGGCCGGGCTGCCGCCAGTGCGCGCTGTACACGCCATCTCGACAGGGTATGCGGGATTGCTGGGTGCGATGATTCGCCTGCGCCGCAATATTCCCTTCGTGCTGACGGAACACGGTATCTATACAAAGGAACGGAAAATCGATTTGGCGCAAGCCACATGGATTCAGGATCACAATGACGACGTATGTAACACCCTGCATGATGAAATGGGATATATCCGTGGCCTCTGGATACGATTTTATGAACAGATCGGCCGCATGGCCTACGCGCAAGCATCGCCCATCGTCAGCCTGTACGAAGGCAATCGCCTGAGGCAGATTGCGGATGGGGCGGCGGCGGAAAAAACGCTCGTCATTACCAACGGAATCGATCTGCAGCGCTACCGGGTTGCGTTTGAAAAACGGCCTGAAAAAATTCCGCCGGTGCTGGGATTGATCGGCCGTGTGGTGCCCATCAAGGACATCAAGACATTTATTCGGACACTGCGCATGCTGGTCAATGAGCGGCCCGATGCGGAAGGATGGATTGCCGGCCCGGAAGATGAAGATCCATCCTATGTGAATGAGTGCAAGGAACTGGCATCGAGCCTCGGTTTACAAAATCACATCAGGTTCATGGGTTTTCAAAACGTACTTGAAATTCTTCCGCAGTTGGGTCTGATGGTATTGACCTCGATCAGCGAAGCGTTGCCCCTGGTCGTACTGGAGGCGTTTGCCAGCGGTGTTCCGTGTATCGCCACCGATGTAGGTTCATGCCGCGAGCTTATTGAGGGAAACAGCGAGGAAGACCGCGCCCTCGGCGCGGCGGGAAGTGTGGTTTTCATCGCCGACCCCGAGGGAACGGCGAAAGCGGCGCTCGAACTGCTCAATGACACCGCCAGATGGCACGCGGCGCAACAGGCTGGGCTTGAGCGCGTGAAGCGCTATTATGATGACAAGCTGATGTTCTCATCCTATCGGAATCTTTATGTGAAAGCATTGGATTCCGTGACGGATTCAGCTAAACCTGTGAAAGTGGCTTGAATATGGGCGGTATCGGTCTTGAAATTCGCAAAATGCTGGAGCGCGACAGCTATTGGTCGGTATTGCGCGCTTACGGCTATGCGGGTTTGGTCAGCGGCGGCCCGTGGGTATTATCTATTCTGAGCATCATGATGATCGGCATTCTTGCCGTCGCGCTGGGGGTTGCCCAGCGGGAAGTCAATGCCTTCCAGATCTGCGTAACCTACCTTATGGCGACTTCATTAATCTGGACCGGTGGCATGCAGTTGATGTTTACGCGCTTTGTCGCCGATCGGGCTTATGCAAGCGCCCAGGCTGAGGTGCTACCCAACTTGTTTGGCGTTCTTTCGATTACCATGGTGGGCGGCTTTCTGTGGGCTGCGCCTGCCATTTTCTGGTTTTTTACCGGACCATTTTTCCAGAATTTGTTATTACTGAGCAATTTTGTCGTACTCAGCGGCGCGTGGATCACGCTTATTTTTCTATCGGGAATGAAGGCCTATCGCCGCATAGTCCAGACATTGGGTAAAGGTTATTTGCTCGGCATCGCCGTAGCGCTTGCGGCATCGCCCTGGGAACTGAATGGGCTATTGCTGGGCGTGCTGACCGGCCATGCCTACCTGTTGTTTTCATTCCTGCACCACATTGTCCGCGAATATCCCGGAAGCACGCTGCTCAAGTTTGATTTTCTCAACCAACGCAGGAGTTTCTATAGTTTATTTGCTGTCGGTACCCTTTATTATCTGGCCGTCTGGGTCGACAAGTTCATATTCTGGTTTGTGCCGCATACTTCCGAGGCAGTCATCGGACCCTTGCGTGCTTCCATCATTTACGATCTCCCCATTTTTCTGGCTTATCTGTTCATTTTGCCCGGCATGGCCGTATTTCTGGTGAGCATGGAGGCTGATTTCGCACAGCAGCATGAGCGTTTTTACCGCGCAGTCCGTGAAGGCGATACGCTTATGCATATTGAATATAGGCGGGACCGGATGGTTTACGCTGCCCGGCAGGGAATCTACGAGATTTTCAAAGTGCAGGGCCTGACGGTCGTGCTGTGCCTGTTATGGGGCAGGGAGCTGCTGCATGCGGTGGGCATTTCCCCATTATATATACATTTATTCTATATCGATGTCGTTGCAGTCAGTGTGCAGGTGCTGTTGATGGCGATACTCAACGTGCTGTTCTATCTCGACGCCCGCCGCGAGGTGCTGATCATCACTGCGTGTTTCTTTATCACGAACCTGCTGTTCACCTTTGCCACATTGCACCTTGGCGCGGAAACTTTCGGTTATGGATTTGCCGCCTCGGTAACGCTGTCCGCGTTTCTCAGCCTCTTTATCCTTTCGCATAAATTCAACCGCCTGGAGTATGAAACATTCATGTTGCAGAATTAACATGATTACCAGCGGTGAAGAATTGAACAGGAAGCTGTCGATTGGCGGGAAACAGCTTCATTGAAATTAAGAACAGTCGACGTCGCGCAGGGGGTGCGGAAGGCGAGGCTTGACTTCGATTACGGCCGGGAATCCGTGC
The DNA here is from genome assembly GCF_000619905.2 of Nitrosospira briensis C-128. Classification (NCBI taxonomy): domain Bacteria; kingdom Pseudomonadati; phylum Pseudomonadota; class Betaproteobacteria; order Nitrosomonadales; family Nitrosomonadaceae; genus Nitrosospira; species Nitrosospira briensis. Next base: position 2,957,950 of record NZ_CP012371.1, read on the forward strand.
CGGAGCCAAAAATCGATTGAAGCCTTCCCCAACTGTACCTGCCTGATAGCGTTCATCCGACACGCAGCGGCGAACCGTATCAGATCTTGCCAGGGCTGGTTTTGGCAAACCGTGACCGTCCATCAGAATAACAGCCTCTATGCCCATAACGCCGCGCGAGACTGCCGTCCATCCCTCGACCAGAGGAGAAATACTGCTTACCGGGCCCCTCACGGCACTCTTCGCGACGTCGGTAGGGGTCATCGTCACCAATCTCTACGCTCCGCAGACCTTGATCGGCCTGATCGGTCCATCGCTTGGTCTCACCGATGCAAGCGGCGGGCTCGTCTCTATGGCAACCTTGCTCGGCTACGCCGTTGGCCTCTTCCTTTTGGTTCCGCTGGCCGATCTCCTGGAAAATCGCAAGCTGATCGTCCGGATGCTCGGATGCGCGGCAATAAGCGCGATTGCAACCGCCTTCGCTCCAAACGCGACTTTGCTGCTGGCGATTCTTTTCATTCTTGGGGCTGCGTGTTCCGCTATCCACATTCTGGTCCCCGTTGCCGCGTCCATGGTGCCGCCGGAGCAACGCGGCCGCGTTATCGGAGACGTCATGGGTGGGCTGATGATTGGCATTGTACTGTCGAGGCCGCTTGCGAGCGTCATTACCGACGCCTTTGGATGGCGCGTTTTTTACGGTGTGAGCGCTTTCGCCCTGGCGATGCTCACATTCACGCTTGCTGCGCGCCTGCCCAAGCGTCGGCCGACGGCACGCTCGACTTATCCAATGCTGATCGCCTCGCTTTGGCATCTATTGCGCGCGGAGCCTGTGCTGCGGCGCCGAGCGCTCACGGCGGGCTTGACCATGGCCGCATTCAGCCTATTCTGGACTGCTGTCGCACTCAGGCTGATGCAACCGCCGTTCGAACTCGACCAAGGTGAAATCGCTTTGTTCGCACTCGTCGGCGCGGTCGGCGCCGCGGCGACGCCGCTTGTCGGACGAGCGGGCGATCTCGGCTGGACGCAATCGGGAACGATCGCATCCCATCTCCTGATAGTGGTGGCCTTCGCGCTTGCGGGATGGGCCGGGTCGTCGCATGCCGAGCCGCCGCTCCTGTCCCTTCTTCTCATGGGTGCGGGTGCGGTTTTGCTCGATATCGGCGTCATCGGTGACCACAACCTCGGCCGCCGGGTCATCAATCTTCTCCAGCCGGAGGCGCTCGGCCGGCTCAACGGCCTTTTCGTGGGTCTTTTCTTCCTCGGCGGGGCGGCTGGCGCGGCCACTGCGGGAATCGCCTGGGCTTGGGGCGGATGGATAGCGGTTTGCCTTATCGGCGCTGTGTGCGGAATCGCCGCCTTGCTTGTCGACTGGACCGGCGAAGCCATATGAGCGAGCTTTTTACGCTCCGCAGTCAAGTTGGAACCATCTTATCCCTCAACACAATAGAATCAGATATTGCGCTGTTGTCGTCTTCATGGATGGCGAATGTGCCCAGCTGTTTACGTGCCTTCGCGACTTACGCTGCGTTAATCCGACCAGGAGGTTGGTGCCAGAAGTAGGTCGGGCTGCGCCCGACGATCGTAAACTGGCATCGGGCGCAGCCCGACCTACTTCACGATATTGATACCTTTCTATTATTGTGCTACCAAAATCAATCCGTCGTTTCCATTAGAATTAATTCTAATGGAAACCTCCGTTAATCCGTTCACCTCGATTGTCCAGGCCATCGGATTCTCGACAGTAATACGCGAACCGCGCCGCGTGATACTCGATAATCAATTAAATCACTTTACCTTTCTTGCATTTTTCTTTTGTGCGAAACCCAGCCATAGTTTATTTTCCTTATCCAGTATCAGCAATTCCTTCTTTCTCAAGTCTGAAAGATCTCGTTGTTTCGTTTTCTCGCTGCGCTTCAAATACAGGGCAACATACCATGGAGCGACGCGTACCGCGTCAAGCCTTGTTGGTCCATTTTTCAGCACCTGGAGGTGAACATCGACGTACTGCCGGCTGATCTTCCAGCCCTTCGCAAACCATCTTCTCTTACGTTACACTGCTACACATCAAATCGGCGAAATGGAGGAGGTACAAGATGGGTTTGCTCATCAAAGGTAAATGGGTGGACGAATGGTACGACACCAAATCGACGGGTGGCAGTTTTGTTCGCACGAATGCCCAGTTTCGCAACTGGATCACGCCGGATGGCAGTCCCGGCCCAAGTGGTGAGGGCGGATTTCCCGCCGAGGCGGGCCGCTACCACCTCTATATTTCGCTGGCCTGTCCATGGGCGCATCGCACACTGATTTTTCGCGCGCTGAAAGGCTTGGGCGACGCGATAAGCATCTCCATAGTCAATCCATACATGGGTGATCACGGCTGGACGTTCGAGCAGGCTCCCGGCGTGGTGCCTGATCCGGTCGGCAATGCGCGCCATCTTTATGAAGTCTACCTGCGCGCCGATCCGGAATATAGCGGCAGGGTGACTGTGCCGGTGCTGTGGGATTTGCAGCGGAACACTATCGTCAACAACGAATCAGGCGAGATTATCCGCATGCTGAATTCGCCTTTGATGGCGTTGGCGCCATAAGAGAAGATTTTGCGCCGGCAGCGCTGTTGACGCAAATCGACGAGACTAACGGCCGCGTCTATCACGATGTCAACAATGGGGTTTATAAGGCCGGCTTTGCCACCGATCAGCAGGTCTACGAGAATGCCGTCGGGGTTTTATTCGCATGCCTGGACGACCTCGATCAGCGTCTGTCACATCAGCGCTATCTTGTGGGCGGTCGCCTCACGGAAGCCGACTGGCGGCTTTTCACCACGCTGATTCGCTTCGATTCGGTCTACCATGGCCACTTTAAATGTAATCTCAGGCGCCTGACGGATTATCCGAATCTCTGGGGTTTCACCCGCGAGCTATACCAGTGGCCCAACATTGCAGAGACGGTGAACATGCAGCACATCAAGGCGCACTATTACCGCAGCCATCCAACTATCAATCCCAACGGTATTGTGCCGGCTGGGCCGATCCTGGACTTTGATCAGCCTCACGATCGGGCACGGCTGTCTGACTCTGATCGGAGCTTGAGCAGTCTGGATTAGCGCCGCGTGATCCCGCAACCCGGCTACGCGGCCAGGCTCCAGGAAAATCGTAAAAATTCTCGTCAGGTTACGCCGCTGGCGCTTTTATAGCCTCGTTTTCGGGCTTCGACACGCTTCAGAAAAACACCCATCACTTCGCGGTAGAGTGCATCCTTGAGCACGGCATCTTCGTTGCCGGCGTCCACATTGGGATTGTCGTTGACTTCGATCACATAGCAGCGGTTACTGGATTGCTTGATATCCACGCCATAGAGGCCATCACCGATGAGATTAGCCGATTTGAGTGCAATTCCGACTACTTCTTGCGGTGCTTCGTTCAGCGGGATGGCCTGGGTGGGACCTTCGCTTATTTTGCGTTTCTGCGCGTCGCGCTTGATGACCTGCCAGTATCCGGGGGGAAAGTAATATTTGGCCACGAATAATGGCTTCCGGTCGAGTATGCCGATCCGCCAGTCGAATTCGGTAGGCAGCCATTCCTGGGCAATAACGAGTACCGATTTGGCCAGCAGCTCGGTTATCCGGGGCAGCAGTTCGGCTTCTGTTTCGATTTTTACCACCCCGCGCGAGAATGAACTGTCCGGTTGCTTCAGTATGCAGGGAAGACCGAGCTCAGGGATGATGCGGGCGATATTGCCCCGGTGCACCAACAACGTTTTGGGGGTTTGTATATTGTGCCGAGCGAGGAGTTCGGCCAGATAGACCTTATTGTTGCATTTGAGGATGGATTCGGGATCGTCGATCACCACCAGTCTTTCTGCGGATGCCAGCCGCGAGAAGTAATAAGTATAGTGATTGACAAAGGTTGTGTCGCGGATGAACAGCGCGTCGAATTGAGGCAACCGGCTGATGTCGGCGCGGGTAATAAATTTCACCCGCATGCTCATTTTCTCGGCGGCATCCTTGAATTTCTGCAATGCTTTTGCATTGGAAGGGGGCTCCGGGTTATCCGGATCGTGAAGAATTGCGAGATCGAAGCGAGAAATGTGTTTCTTCGACCATGGCTTGCGACCCTTGACCTTGAAGTATTCAGTCGCCGTAAACCCTGCAAACTCCTGGTGGCAGGCGGGTATATCGCTTGCGGCAATCGCCCGTACGCTGCGCAGGCTCCATTGGTTGCGATGGCGCTCGAAGCGGACGGACAGGAGCGGTACCTGTAGCAGATTGAAAAGCTGGTGGCTGAGCCTGTTATAACGACTATCCATGGTGCGGCCGAAATAGATGCTGAGTTCGAGATCGTTCATTGTCAGCGGCGCGAGCATACGCTGAATCAAGGCGCTCAGATCCTCGGTAAGGTGGCGCACCAGGTTTTGGGATTGCAAGTCCTCGATCGCCCCGACGTTGGGTAGTGGTTTATGGCCACGTGCCTCTGCAAGCAGCGAAACATAATAGCCCGAGCTCTGGTAATGGTAGGATTTGCAAAGGTTGAAAACTCTGGTAGAGCGATTCAGGGAACGGTGGGTGTGGCCGGCACCAGGGTTTACAGCAAAACCTGAATCAGTCAGATATGTTCGCGCCGATACGATTGTTACATCCGGAATCTCCAGAGGCCAATCATCCGGTTCCTCGACGATAATGAGTATGGGCATGGAAAGCCTCCGATCTCTCATCGCTTGTTTTGTATCGCATCGCGTAATAATCCAAAAATCATATTTCCTGAGATTTACAGGGTGGGCTGGCGGGCACTTTTGCTGGTTTCGCCAGGCGGAGTCCCGGCGCTACGCAAATTGACGAATTTGCTTAATGTATCGAACCAGAAGGGAGCGCCCATCGATACGGCAAGAATGGAAACCAGCAGGCCGAACAGCTTGTAAAACACCCAGCCTGCGTAATTCCACGTCCGCTCGGGGCTTCGAAAATATCCCGCGTCGTTGGCGTCAGATGACCATCCTACCGGCAACTTGATGCTCTCTGCTGTTTTAAGAACCGCTTGCAAGCCCGGATTGTTATTTTTTGCTTCGACAGGTGGCGATTTCGCGGGCTGAGATGTGGTCCCTTCCATGGGATGGGTGGACAGTTCCAAGGCGGGCTGGGTCTTCACGGCATCTTGCGCCGCAGCGACCAGTGACGCGCGCAAGGCGCTATCCGTCGAAAGCCGCTGAATGAGCATGACCGTATCCGCATTGGAAACAATAACGACGGCGGCCGCCAGAAAAAGCAACACACGCTGGGTCCAGCGCTTGTACCAGCCGCCCACCCTTTCCATGGCATTGTTGAACCAGCCTTCGAGATTTTTCCGAAACGCTTCCGCCTGGTGTTCGACAGCAGCGACTTCGCGCCGCGTTTTGTCTACAAGGACAAGAAGGGTTTCTTTTGTGTCTCCTTCGGGCAGCCTTTTCAGACCTTCCTGAATATTGCCCAATGGATCGGGAGACTGGGCCGCGAAAGTACGGGCGAAGGCCAGCGCTTCTTTCAAAGTAGTGCCTGCTGTCAGGAGCAGTCTCGCTTCCCTGGGGTTTTTGGCGGATGCGATTGCGGCGCGCCGCGCATCGAGCATTTTAATCGCGGCGTTTATCGTGTCGGCCCCATTTTTCGCCTGTGTTGCGATGTTGGCAAGGCTGGCATCTTCCGGGGCACTTTTGGCGGACTGCATGGCTTTATCGTATGCCGCCTTTGCCTGGTTCGCGATATTCTCCAGCGCTGCCTGGGCTTGCTCCTGAGCGGCCTTCGCCTGATTGGCAGTTTCGGCGAGCTGGGGATTGCCAGGCGTTCCGGCTGCCGCTTCGAGAGCTTTTCCATAGGCGTCGTCCGCGCTTTCGGCAGCTGCAAGCAGATCGCCGTACTTGCTGGCGATAACGCCGCGTGCGCCAAGAATATCCAGCAACGCCAGCGAGAAGTTCTGCCCGGACATATAGGAGGGCAAGCGGGTCACTTTGTTCGGGTTGGAAGCATACTGCGAAATGCCGCCTATCAGTCCGTGGTTGTAGACTTGCTGCGCCAGCCCGGTGAACTCGGGATCGTTGAGAAGATTTTTAATTCCTCCCATGAGGTTTCTTCCCCGCTTGTCGATGAGCGACGCGATCCCCTCATTAAGGGCCGTGCATATGAGGCTCAGGAGCAAGTAAACGAAAATGATACCGATTGCCACTTCCAGTATATTTGAGCCGAACATTCATGCCTCCATCTGCAGGAATCGTGTTGTTCATGATTCAGAATAGCAGAATAACGCTTATCCGCAGGCGCAAGGGCCGGCTTGTGCGAGTTGGAAATGGAATCGAGTCGGGAGAGGGGTCATGAACGGCGGAGCTGTCCACTGGCGCCGTTATCTCGCCGATGGCAAAGTATCTTGTGTAAGGTGGGGGTGGAGTTGTTTCTTCCCCCATGCTCCAACGTAATGCTAAGCCGGCTGCAAGTCGGGGAAATATTGCAGCTTGATTCGCTCGACATAATTTCTCAAGTTATCCTTCGTCAAGCCATATTCCTTCAGTGGTGACTCGATCGGGCAGCCGAAGGTATTGATCAGAAATCCGAAGGCGCTGGCATCCAGGCTGGTAGGTTTATCTCCCAGGAAATATTTTTTGTTCCCGAGGCATGCCGACAACGCATCAATATCCTGCATACCGAGCTCAAAAATCTCTCCGGCATTATGCCGCCCCGTCCCATGCCCCAAAATCTGGCGCTGGATCCTGCGGCGATAATAGATTGCCGCCACATCGCGAATAACGGGGGGCAAGACACTAAAAATTGCTTTCTTGTTCACTTGCCAATTTGCGTCCGTATACTGCCATCTCGAATACATTGTCGCCCAGAACAGGTGTTCTTCAAGCAGCCGCTGCATCGCCAGCGATAGTGCCGATTCTGCCGAGGTCAGGTCCGCATCCAGATCTTTATATTGGGTTTTAAGATGTCGTACGATAAAACGCGAATCCGCTAATTTGAGATCGCCATCTTCGATATAAGGCACTTTACCTTTCGGCGCAAATAACGGAAGCGTCGCTTTAACAGCATATTCAATGTCCGCCATTCTTAGATAAGTTTCTGTTTTGCAGCAGAAATGGCTGAGATTCGGAATACCCCACGTACGTTCCAACTGATAAAGTATTACCATCAGTGCTCCAAAGTTATTTATGCCGCATCAACTTGCAATTAACCAGTAACGAAAGCTTATCCTAATGTGTTGCGAACTGCAAGTCACTATTGCTTATTTTATTTACCTATAATTTTCTCTGCGGACAGTTATGAGACACGACTGCACAATGCAGGGAATACAGCTTTTGATCGACCGCGCTATCCCTCAGCCAATCCCATAATTCGATAGACCGATCCCGACTTGTAGCAGGCAAGCAAAACCACCGACGGATCATTGCCGGATTTTGTATCCTGTCTTCAGAATCCGCAATGTCAGCCACGATACCGCCAGGAAACATGCTGTCAGTGTCCCGAGGCTGAGGTAGGGTTGTACATCCGAGGTGCGGAAGAAGCCGTAGCGAAACCCGTCTACTATGTAGAAAAATGGATTCAGATATGACAATCCTTGCCAGAATGGCGGCAATGAGGGAATCGTATAGATACCCCCGATAAAAATGTCAGCGGCAGGACGACGAAGTTTTACAGCGCGGCAAGTTGCTCGAATTTTTCTGCCCATATCCCCGCAATAATGCCTAAGGCACCCAGCAACGCGGTGCCCATCAAGGCAAATATGAATACCCATGGAAACGAATACAGGGGAAGTTCAAAAAATCCCAGCGTCATCACGTGGATACCCAGTCCAACCAATAGGCCGCGAACCACCGATGCCAGTACATAGGCCATGAATATTTCCTGATAGGAAAGCGGCGATAGCAGCATGAAGATGTGATTGCCGGAGACCGTCAGATTGAATCAGGGTGGATGAGGAATTGGCGAATGCGTTTTGCAGCATAGCCATTATCACCAGTCCCGGAATCAGGAAAACGGTGTAGGTTACGCCGGGATAAGCCTGCACACGTTCTTCCAGCGCATGGGAAAAATCAGCAGATAAAGCAAGGTAGACAGCATAGGCGCAAATACAGTCTGGAATCCGACTTTCCAGAATCGTAGTAGCTCCTTGTAGAGCAGGGTAAGAAATCCATTCATACCAATTGCCGAGGTCATAGAAGAAGGAATTTCACGAGGCGCTATTTCAAACGAGGGGTGACCGGGAAACTCCTGGGTACGCTTGGCGTAAATCTTTCTCTGCGTTCTGCTTGCAACGGCGGCTTCAGCCCGTCCGTCGCGCTATTTCGGTTCTTGCTTTGCTTTTTTGACCTGCCCGCGATTCATCCAGCAGCTGTTCCAATCCTGAATCAGATATTTTTTTAGAATCTTGCAAACCGGTTTCATTCGCAGTGGCATCTCCAGAAAAATAGTTATTCAGATACCTCTCGAACGGGATCTCGCTCATTGTATCCAGTCGTTTCTGCTGTTCCAGCGACGCTTCGACCTGGAAATCTAAGCTTTTCTTTACCGAGGTCTCCAGTGTTGCATTCTGAAAATAATGTGTGTATTCATCCGATTTTTGCAACACCAGTTCAGTAATCGATAGCTTCTGGTCCCGCATTACCGACAGTATTCTCGCTGAAGAAGTCAGCTCGGAGTGACGAACAACTTCCATCTGTTTGCGTAATGCCTGGGTATACGGTTTATGGTCATTCCCTTTATCCAGAACCTCGCAAACCTCCTGCATTTCTTCGCACAGGCTCAACGCCCAATCTTGCAGGGAGACCGCCCGTCCGTTGTCGGATAGCTTCAGCGCTGGATATCTTCCCTGGTTGGCGACGGATAACGCATTATTGTTAACCTCCTCATGCTGCTTCAAGCCATGGCCCGAGTTTCCACGAAATAAACAATGCAGGCTGAGCGCTTCAAGAAACCGCGTCGTTTCGATCGAAATTCCTGCAGGTTCAAAAATATCAATATCGAGGGATCGCATTTCAATATATTCGATCCCTCTGCTTCCCAAGGCCTTGAGTGGTCTTTCATTGGGCCTAGTAGGCTGTTTCGGCCGTACTGAGGTGTAATATTCATTCTCGATTTGCAGGAAATTAGTGTTCAACTGCCGATATTGACTGCCTGTCTTCACCCCGATTTTTTCGTAATCCAGATAGGATATCGTTGTCGCGTTGGCCAGATCCCTTATATATTCATCGAGACTATTAAAGGAAATATGAAACATTGCCTGAACCGGATTTACATATCCAATCTCGCTCATCCTCAGCGAAGTTGCAAAAGGTTTGTAATATGAGGTTTCGTCAAATTTCTCCAAGGTATGGGAAAAAGTAGAGTGACGGCTGTCGACGAAACTTTTATTGACCGCCGGAGAAGATCCGAACAAATAAAGGATGAGCCAGCCGTAGCGTTGCAGGTTCCTGATCATTTCCATATAAGCGTTGGTGATGAATGATTGCAGGTCACCCGTATGCTTCTTGAACTGCTGATATTCCGGCCAGAATTGTTCAGGAAGCGAGTAATTAAAATGGATCCCGGCGATCACCTGCATGCAACGACCATAGCGGTAACCTAAACCACGGCGATATATGTGCTTCATCATTCCTACGTTGGAGGAGCCATATCTCGCGATAGGAATCGCCGAGTCTTGCAGGGCGCCAACAGGCATACTTGCTGCCAGCAATAATTCGCCATCATTAATGTTTGCGCAGATGTATTTATGCAAGTCCGTCAAAAAATCCAACGTTTCCTTTCCATCCGGTAATGCCGGTGTGATCAACTCAAGCAAAGCCTCGGAATAATCGGTTGTTATGTGCGGATGAGTCAACGCGGCACCTAGCTCGATCGGATGAGAGGATAGTGATATGGATCCCTCCCGGTTGATTCGGAGGCTTTCCTTTTCGATGCCTTTCAAACCATGTATTAATAACGGCTGAAGGGATTCATGGATGGGTGCCTGGCGCTGGCTACGAGATAATTGGTTTGACATTTTATCCTCCAATATTGCTTGCAATAAGCAAGCTAACGAAGCTTATCCTACAGTATTGCAAAATGCAAGTAACTATACTATATTATTGACTCGCCAATTTTTCCTGCAGGCAAGTTATGAAAGATGACAAGACGGTGGAAGGAAAAGTCGCTTTTGAAAGGTCGTGCTGCCCCATCACCCATGCGCTGGATATTTTTGGTGATAAATGGACGCTGCTTATTATCCGGGATTTGATTTTAGGCAAGAGCCGCTATCTGGAATTGATATCGTCAGCCGAAAAAATCGCTTCAAATATCCTTGCCGACAGGCTGAAAAGATTGGAAGCCGCAGGCCTTATCACGCGTCGAGCCTATCAGCAGAAGCCGGTACGTTACGAATATTCCCTGACCGAGAAGGGCGAGAGTCTGAAGCCTGTACTGTCTGCCATCATCTCATGGAGCCAGAAACATCATTCCGGTACTCAAATATTTCCCGCGGTTGAGCCGCGCTAGCAGCCGCCGGGCTTGAGCCCGGTTATGGTTCCTCATCATTGACGACCGTCGTTTCGACGCAAGCAACGGCAGCGTTGTTTTGATGACATACTCAATGTCTGCCATGCTAGACAGGTTTCTGCCCCAACAAAAAATGACCAGGATTCGAATGTGCCGGGGCAGGCTCGAACTGGTTAGGTATTACTATAAAACCTCCAAAATTATTGTGCCTGACCCGCTTATTCCCTACCATTTAACAAACACGATAGTCTGGATTAAATCCCTCAAAAACTTGCCGGAGCAGACGTCGCGAGCAGGCTCGGCTGTAGCGAATTTCCCGCCCGCATCGGATTCCCGATACAGAGAAAACGTCTCAAGCAGCGATAGGACGGGCCTGAGCCCGCTTGCCTGAGCTACCCGCATTTCTGGACAAACTGAGCCTCAGCCCTTGCGGCAACTTTGGCAGACTGTCATAGTCTCATCAGTGAAATTCCAGAGGTCAGCATACAGCGGTTCATGAGACGACTTATTTTAGCGACATTCTTATTTGCTGCCGGGCTCGCCAATGCCGCGGAAGCAGTCCCCACCCCCACCCCTGCACCGGTTGACGTGCCCGATACCATGGCGGAGCGGGTTAAGCCCTGCGTTGCCTGCCACGGCCTCGAAGACAGGGTAGGGCGGGATGCCTACTATCCACGTATCGCAGGCAAGCCAAAAGGCTATCTTTTTAACCAGTTGCGCAGTTTCCGGGATGGGCTGCGTTATTACCGTCCCATGACCCTGCTGCTTGCAAATATGACCGACCAGTATCTGCTGGAAATGGCTGCCTATTTTTCGGCGCTTAAACAGCCTTTCCCGCCACCCGAGCGCATGGCTGCGTCACCGGCCGAAATCAAGCTCGCCCGGCAGCTTATCCATCAGGGAGACCCTGCACGGCAAATTCCTGCCTGCGTTCAATGCCACGGTAACGAACTGATGGGTACGGCGCCTTTTATTCCGGGTTTGCTGGGTCTTCCGCGCATTTACATGATTGCCCAGTTCGGCGCTTGGCAGAATGGGGGGCTGATACGTGGGCAGACTGCGGATTGCATGTCGGAAATCGCAAAGCGGCTTACTCCGGAGGAGACGAATGCAGTCGCGGCATGGTTGGCTGCCCAGTCCGTTCCGGAGAATAGTGGCCCGGCTGCTACGCTTCCGGTTGAAATGGCAAGGCGTTGCGGCAGCATCGTTCAAAGCGCTACCATTCAATGAAACGGAGGATCGCTGTTGTAATAGCCTTACTCGTCGGCCTGGCGGGTCTCGCTGCTATGGGTACCTCGTTTACATTGATCGGCGCGTCGCCTCCAGGAAAGGCAGCAAATGCCCCGAAGACGATATTCACCGAGCAATCGCTGAGCCGTGGGGCCTACCTTGCGCGCGCAGGTAATTGCATGGGGTGCCATACGGCCCAGAGTGGGTCGGCTTACGCAGGGGGCCGCAGCCTTTCCACACCCTTCGGTACATTCATTACGACTAATATCACCCCGGATAAGGAAACCGGTATCGGGCACTGGAGCGAAGAAGATTTCTGGAAAGCGCTGCATGAGGGGAAGTCACGCGATGGACGGCCTTTATACCCTGCATTTCCTTATACCGAGTATACAAAAATTACGCGCGAGGATTCCGATTCGATTTTCGCTCATCTGCAGACGCTTGCACCCGTCGCGCAACGCAACCCGCCGAGCCAGATCAAGTTTCCCTACAACTATCAATTGTTGTTGAGTGTCTGGCGGGCCGTATACTTCAAGCCCGGTGTCTATCAACCTGAGCCTGGAAAAAGCGCCGAGTGGAATCGGGGCGCCTACCTGGTGCAGGGGCTAGGCCATTGCAACGCCTGCCATGCGGAACGCAATCCGCTGGGCGCTACGGCTGGCGATGATGCGCTGGGAGGCGGGCAGATCATGGGGTCAAACTGGTATGCGCCGTCCCTTACCTCACGCGTGGAAGCAGGGTTCACCCATTGGCGTATCGACGAAATCATCCAACTGCTCACAACGGGTGTTTCGCCGCAAGCGACCACCTCGGGTCCCATGGCGGAGGTTGTCATGGAAAGCCTCCAGCATCTGACAAAAGAGGATGCGCGTGCGATGGCCGTTTATCTACAGTCATTACCCGAGAGCAATTCACTTGCCGTCAATAACGGTCCAGCCATGACAGAACAGGTACAGGCCTGGTTTCGGCAAGGTGCCACGATTTATGAGAAGTACTGCCAGGATTGCCATGGCGCTTCGGGTCAGGGCGCTCCAGGTGTATACCCACCTCTGGCGGGCAACCGGAGTGTCACAATGACGCCCCCGATCAACGCAATTCGCAGTGTTCTCAATGGCGGCTATCCTCCGGCCACCATGGGCAACCCACGTCCTTACGGCATGCCGCCATTCGCCCAGACCCTGCATGATGGTGAGGTTGCGCTGGTGTTGTCATATATCCGCAATGCATGGGGTAATCATGCCAGCCTGGTCACGACAGCTCAAGTTGACAAGAGCCGGGAGGGCATCACATTGAAATGAAGGTCGGATTTGTGTTTGCTTGGGGCACTTCGATTTGTTTGAGGTGCTTCAATTTGTTTGAAACGCTTCGATTGCCGCTCTCAGCCTTGCTGAGAAAAGAACCGGACGCCTGCCGGCATTGCTTGCTCAGATGCGAGCCAGGCATAACGCTGAAGACTATTCAGCGTTATGCCTGGAGTAGAGGCTCATCCGCAGGATCGACGATCGGGTCTCCCGGCGTCGGGTCGGGATCATACGGTCGAGGATCTACCGGCTTATCCGGGTCGAATGGTTGGGGATCTTCTCGTGGTTTATCGGGATCGATGGGGCGAGGGGGATCCTGTACCGGCTTGCCGGGGTATGGCTCATGCCCATGGGGCCGGCCGGTTCTATACGATCCGGTTTGAAAATATTTTGTCATGGTGAGTCTCTCTCCCCTAGGCATATCTCAATGATTACCCTGCCTGCTGACAGGGCAATCCAACAATCCCGGATCGATTAGCGGGAGCCGGTACCCAGGTCACGTTTCAATTGCCCACGTATCTCCCCGCTCTTGTTCGCGTCGCTATGAACGTTAACATAGAGGTTTCCCGCCTTGTAGGCATCATATTGGGCGTCGGTCAACTTTGCGTCACCGGGAACGGACCATTCGTTATCGGAACTCTTCTTGAGCGTGATGATATCCGGCCCATTTTTGCCAACCGCTCCCTCATGGATATGTGCGCCTGTGCCCTTTAAATTGGAAGTGGTTATCTTGCCGTTGACAGATCTGTCGTCCTCGACCGTTATCGTGCCGCTGCCGGATGCGGAGGTCTGGACAGGGGGGACTTCCTGATCGCCGCTAAGATTGACCTTGATTTCGCCAGCGGTCGCGAATCCTATGCCCCCAGCCAGCGTGCCGGCTATTAACGCAACAATGGCCAGGGTGGATCGCGTACGAAGAACTGTATTCATGGAGTGCCTCCTTTAAAATAATAAATTATGGATTGTGATCGCTTTCTCAACCGCTCAGCTGGTTCGCGCGCACCGGTTTTTATATTTGCCGCCTGGTTTTGTTTGGGTGTGCGCGGCATCAATACGCAATGCTATGCATGAATTAATGATGAGTCCGTACGGTAGCGCACGTATGGTAACGCGTCTCATTCTTATTGGTGTGAGATCGAAGCGGTAATTCTCTGAAGATGCCGGTCGTGGCGTGGGGGGTATTGAACTCGGCAATTACTCCCGTAGTACTTTCCCGGGGCAGTTTTTAATGCGTCTGCTCACAATCCGGAATTATTGCCAACCCCCGGAACCCTACTTGACCGGAATGGGATTATTGCGTGCTACGGGAACAGCGGTAATACTGTTTTGCGGACTGCCTTCAATCAATTTATCGGAATAGGTCAGGTAAATAAGCGTGTTGCGCTTGGAATCGACGACGCGCACGATATGCAGGCGCTTGAATAAAATAGACATGCGTTCGGTGAATACATCTTCCTGCCTGGGGATTTTCTCGGGAAAATGGATCGACTCTGTTACTTGTCGGCACGCAATGGACGCCTCGGCTCTATCCTCTGCCAGACCCACCGTACCTTTTAGACCTCCCGTCCTCGCACGCGAAACATAACAGGTTATGCCGTGAACCTTGGGGTCGTCATACGCTTCCATGACCACCCGGTCATCCTTTCCCATCCATCGAAAGGCGGTGTCCACCTCACCGATGAGTTCGGCTTTGACGGGCGTGCAAAACGCAACATACAGCAATGCCAGCGCAACCGTTTCCACGGCAAATCCAGTTTTCAGCATTTCTCCTCCTTGCCAGATTATTTTACCCCTTCAATACCGTCTATCAAGCCAGCGCCTGGGCAATGGCGAACTACAGTGAACCTTTGTTTCCATCATTGATGTCATCCAATCAAAACGCATACCTCTTCACGGTAAGGCCTGGAGTAGAACAGCCTTGGTTCTTGAGACCGACATGAGTATGAGATAACATGAGATCCGCGGCGACGACTGTCGTCCAGCCCTGCATGCATGGCCTCTCATCTGTGCGTCGTACCAGAAATGGAGCGTTGCATTGCTGCCTTTCTGGTTAGCTGGAACCAAAGCTGTGCTTGAACGATATCATACCTTGCTTATCCAGACGTTATTACGATTTAAGTCGGTAACGGCAGCGCCATGCCGGTGAGTTATCGGCAGACTATTGCGGAGAAGAGCCACAGATGAATATCGACATAAAACGCGTTTATGAACCGCCGGAGAAAGAAGATGGGGTGCGCATCCTGGTCGACAGGCTTTGGCCTCGAGGGTTGACAAAAGAGAAAGCAAGTGTCGATATCTGGTTAAAGGAAATTGCGCCAAGCACCGATCTTCGAAAGTGGTTTGCTCATGACCACGACAAGTGGACCGAGTTCAAGACGCGTTATCGGGCGGAACTCAAGGAAAACGATAAACAGGTCGCGCTGCTCAAAGAACAGGTAAAAAAAGGAAAGGTCACACTGATGTATGGCGCCAAGGACGAAGAGTGCAATGAAGCCGTTGTCCTCCAGGAGTTTCTGGAGAAACTCTGAACGATATAGGGTTTCATATCATATGGCCCTTATTGATCGCTCTCGGGGCAGCCTTTCCAGCCTATCTTCCCTTAATGTTGGACACATCAGGTCATTGAGCAAATCGCCTAGCTATAGCGAGTCGGCCCGCTTATTCGCGTTGGATCATCGCTACTGCCGAAACTGCCTGAAATAGGGTATAGGCCAAGTTTCAGGCCCTCGCGAGCTTTTTTTCCAATGCACAGATAAAGGCTGTTTGTCCTGTCAGGAAAGCGGCATGTCGGGTAAAGCGGAAATATAACGAAGTGCGGTGGCGCTGGGGAGGAAACAATAAGCTGCGCCACGGCAGGTGACAAAACGGGAAAGTCCGGTAAGCTCGACGGGAGGCTTCTTATTTTCCGTGGGAATGAGAAAAGTTGCGTCTGATGCCGAATTGTTCCCGATGACGGGATCTTTTGTATTGCGCAAGCCTGGCGCAAAGCTTCCCTTATTGCTCCAGTCGGACATCAGAAATTCGAACTGATCCTTGAGGCTTACGCCGATAAACAGACCCAGTAACCCGCGCTCGATTCCATCATCGGGATTGGCCGGGTCATAAGGGGGGCCATAGGGAAGGCCGCGGCGGATAATGCGATGCTTGAGGCCGCTGTTTCCGGCCACCACGGAGCTGCGCGGATTCATGCGGCGGATATGCGATCCCAGCGGGCAGCGGTAGCCGCGAGCATCATCGAATGCATCCGGTACACTGTCGCTGGGTACGTAGTCGAAACTGTTGCGCTGCTCCATGGGGATTTGTTCGTCGGCGGAATGAGGCGAAAGGGAAAGCGGAACGCCATTTCGCCAGCGGCCGCAGAGCTTGGCGGCTATCAACTCCGGGTCGAGTCCGGTTTGACGGGCAGCGTCTGCCAGAAACTGTTCGAAGCCGTGGCAGTCCTGGGCCAGAATGCGAAACGCCGCAAAGCTCCCGTTTTGACCAAGCGCGGCAGGGACCGGCACCGGATAGGTAAAGTCAGCGTACTGGCTGGGGTAGCCGAAAATGAATTCTCCAGCCGGCGCTTTTGGAAGTACGTCCGGCATCGCCGAGGGAAGCCCGCCATCGATAGATGGCTGTGCGAAACCGTCGCGATACCCGAAGTGTGCCTTGCTTTCAGGCAGGCCGCGGGCTTCATGTACGGAAAGCTCGGACATTGCGCCGTGCGAATAAGCCGCCCTGAGCTGGGCGGTGACCTGCGCCAGCACATCCTCCGTCTGGGCGAAGAGGAGCAGCAGGATATGGAGATCGGGGCTGGCGAATGGGTCCTTCCAATGCACCGGGCTGCTTTCTCCTGTATCTCCCACCCGTTCGGCACGGCCCACCGCCCCTGCCACGAATTCCTCCGGAAAAGATGCAAGCGAACAAGCGGGAAGCCCAAGCGCGGCAAGGCCTGTGTAGGTGAGCCCGACATTGAGGCAATACTGCGGTTTTACCGTCCAATCCGTGGCGGTAGCGAGCTTGGGCGCGACATCGGCGGCACCGGCGGGGGCTCCGTTACTTCCATTGACCAGTCCCCCCAAAAATCGCCTGGCAGGTTCCGCTTGCTCTACCTTCAAGGCAATTACGCGCAGGATCGGCATCGCATAAGTGCGGAGGATGAAACCCTGGATGTCTTCGTATGGCAAGTCAGGCATTGTCATTGTAAAGGGTGTTGTAAATAGAGGGTTGGCAGGGCTGCGCTCAGGTCTGACTGAGCGCAGCCTGGATATCCAGCACTGTTGCCTGTGGGTAGGCGCTGTAGAAAGGCGCGATGCCGCCCAGATCGTTGGCTTTTATATAGTCCCGGAAAGCACCGCGATTGCGTTGAACAGGTAAGTGCGGCGCATCCTTCATGTGCTGGAGAAGCACGTTGAACACGTCGCCAATCTCGTCGATGAACTCATTAAGGTAGTCGTCGAACGAGCCATCGTACGTCGTAATTATCGCCAGCTTGGTATTATTTTCGAGGAACACAAAACGCGCGAAATGTACGATCTTGAGTTTATCGAGCGCAACCCAGATGGGATTTTGTTCTGGCGGGGCCGATTGAATTTCTTTTATTCGCTTATGAAGAACCTGGAAATCCTCAGGTGAGCGAATGGTCATGACCAGGGTAAGAGGGCTTTGTACCGTTCTTGATGCCTCTGATATGGCGGTGCTGGCGTCGGACGGCAGTGCTTGGTCGATGCCGGGGTGGAATAGACTCATGGGACCTCCTGAGATTGGCGGTGTGCTTATGGCTAATTTTAGAGCCCGTCGTTTTGCTATTGTAGGCCACGGAAGCGAAGCCGGAAAAATTCATAGCGGGGCAAACCGGTATGCCGTACCCTACGGTCAATATTCTCGCTCATTCTCATCACAAAAAAATATTGTTCCTTTGCAAAAATCGGCGAATAATAAACGCTAACGCAGAACTACGGGTTCTGAACGATGAATAAATTCCAAGGTACTTTCGCCGCCATTCTCTTGAATCTGGTTCTTGGAGATTCAGCTTGGGCGCAAGAGGAGACGCAGCCCGGGAGGGAAAAAGTACAGGCTTTGCATCCGGTCAAGCAGGCGCTCGAGCCCCACGATAAAAATATCAGGGTCGACGTGCGGAATGATGGCGACCAGATCACCATTGACGTCAATTTTGTCGTTCCGGTCGCGCCCCAGAAGGTATGGGCGGTACTGACCGATTTCGAAAACATACCCCAGTTTAATCCCGGTATTCTATCCAGTAGAATCACCGGCAGAACAGGCAATCATTGTCATGTTGCGCAAAAAAGTATCACGAAATACGGTTTCATTGTCTTCTCATTCGAATCCGTCCGAGAAATAAAGCTGGTCCCCTTCGAGAGAATCCACGAACGCATGATCAGCGGCAATATGCGGAAAATGGAGGAGACTACGGAACTGCTGCCAGAACGAGGGCAAACACGCATCATCTATCGTGCGGTTTTAGTTCCTGGCGTATGGGTTCCTCCAATGGTGGGGGATGTGTTCGTCAAGCAAGAGGCGCGAGAGCAATTCCAGACATTGATCGATGAAATAATCAGACGAGAGCGGGTGAAAACCGTTAGTCGATAATGTAACGTCGCAATCTCATTGCACCGGTTGGTGGATGCGGTTTTTCATTATGAAGGAATGAAAGACTGGAAGGCGGAATTGTCTTTTAAGAAAATGAGAATGAATGGATTGGTCTGTCTGCTGGATTCCCGGTAAGCTTGCTTCAAGGTTCCTCTTGCGCGTCGCGCGGTTTTTGAGGCGGCGGCTCGACAGCGGATTCGCGGCGCAAGCCCGGAATCTCGACTACGTTGTCCTTCATTCTGTTGGATAGCACATCGGATGCGCTACCGTTTTTTCCGCTTTTGTGTAGCTGGTACGCCTGGATCAGCAGCGAAATACCGAACCAGCCAGCGATCAGCGCGAAAGGAATCACCAGCAGCAGCGGCTCTACCAATGCAAGTACGGCCAGAAGCAGTAACGCAGCGCCGCCAGAAAGCATGATTTTCGCCTCGGCCGCGCCGAGGACAAGGCGGTTGGTAATGGCTGCTCCGACGGTGTTACTGACCCGGATCGCACCAGCAGTAAGCCTTCCCGCACTTCCGCTCTTGCCACTACTACCCGTAACCATGCGTTGAAACCTGGGGAGAGGTTCGGGTTCCGCCACAGGACGGACACGGTCCTTTTCACTGAGTACGATTTCTGTAGCGTTGTCCAGATCCTGAAGATACATCTGCTCCATCTCATGCGCGAATCCCAGGTTTTCCACGGCAACATCCAATTCCCAATTGCCGAGCCAACTGGCCAGATTGAGGTTACTTGATCCGACGCGCGCCCAGCGGCCGTCCGCGACGGCTGTCTTGGCATGCAACATCGATCCATTCCACTCAAATACACGCACTCCGGCTTCCAGCAAAGGACGATAACCCGCACGTGATATCGGCCGCAAGAACTTGAGGTCGCCACTCGATCCCGGCACCAGCAAACGGACATCCACGCCATCCATCGCCGCGCCTCTCAGCGCCTGCACGTAGCTTGTAGTGCCCACAAAGTAGGCATCGGTAAGCCAGAGCGTTTTTTGCGCCAACACCGTTATCAGCTGTTCGAGACGGTATAATCCAGCGGTGGCGGCGACGTGGCCAAGCACCCTCATGTCGACCGTGCCTTCCATAGGAATTGACTTCTGGTCCGGCAGCTCGTCGGCCGGGATTTCGGGTCCAGCCTCAGCCCAGGCGCGGGAAAATGACTGTACCACATCGGCCACGACCGGCCCGCGCACTGCGATGCCCGTATCGCGCCACGGCGGAATGTCGCGTTCGGGATAACCTTCCCACATCTGCCCGACGCATAATCCGCTGACAAATGCGACACGATTGTCCACGGACAGCGACTTTCGGTGAAGCCGGCTTACCCAGCCCAACGGGCTGTTGAAGCGTGGTGGATTGAAACAGCGCACCTCGACACCGCCATCGCTGAGGCGCCGCCAGAAGCTGCCCGACGTTTCGGTCAGGGCACCCATCCAGTCGTATAGAACTCTTACCCGGCGGCCTTCTTTTGCTTTTGCGATCAGCGCATCGGCAAACTGCTGGCCAATATTATCGTCACGAATAATATAATTCTCGAAGTGGACATTCTTTTCCGCCGAACGAATCGCTTCAAGCCACGCGGGATAATTCTCGCTTGCATCCTTGAGGAGGCGGATGCTGTTACCGTGCACGAGCGGAGCCCCCGCCGCTCGTGAAAATGCCTGGGCGGCCAGAATTCGCGTAGACTGCGACGCCTCGCGCAAATGTTCTTTCAGTTTTACGTTTGCCATATGTTATCGCATCATGCGCACGTGTCGCACAGCATCCCTGCTTCGAGCTGCCCCGATCTTCTGAATCACAGTTCGGGCATTACTCCTCAACTTCCTCGCCGAACTTGAAATCGACATAGCACCGCATGGCGGCGATCAAGGGCGTGAGTCCCTTTTGCCGGTTTCTTCCGGATCTCATATAGGCAGTGCAGTGCTCCGAACCGGCTTCCAGGCTATGGCTGAGGTTTATGCCCTCTCTTTCTATAATGGGTCCACCTTGCGACCAGTTGCGCGACGGTTCCCAGCGAACATGATTGATGACGCAGTACGAATCAATTACGTGCACGTCCGTTGCACCATTTGCTTTCGCCGCCCAGTAATCGAGCAATTCATCTTTAAGCTCGGATACTTTCATAACCGTTCTCCTTTGGGAACTTTTCGATAGGGTCGCAGGGGCTACAGCTTCTGCGTGCGGTTTGCGTAATCGTTCCGGCTTGCGCCTGTCATTGACAAGATTCATGATGGAGTAAGACCGCCATGACCCGACCCTCGTTTCATCTGGAATCATGAAATCGTCTTTCGCATATCATAGCTATATGGTCGAGTCGGCGGCGCTTCGTACGCGATGGTGGCGGTAACAGGATTATAGGAAGGGTAATAAGGACCCGTTTATATTCTAGTATACTGCGCATACACGATGACAAACGTTTGCAACCGCACAGACTTCAACGCTTATTCACTTATGATTTTAGCGATACACGGCTTTAAGCGGGACCACAAAATCAGCATTTTTAACTCAGGAGATCGCTAATGAAAGTACGGAGATTGTTTTATCTGGTAACGCTTTTTCTGACTGTACCCATGCTGTCAGGCTGCTGGCTGCTGGCAGCGGCAGGCGTAGGGGCTTATGGCGGCTACAAGGCAAATGAAGAGGGTTATACACTGCAGAATCCAATCAAAAAGGAGAAGACCGAGAATCGGGAAGGGAAGGATTAAGCAAGAGCAACCAAGCCGCAATACGGGCCACTCGACTGATCCTGGTGGATTTCAATGCGCCTTTGCTTCTTCGATTCAGACTACGTGCGACTTCCTGTCCGTTCGGCTCTGCCACGCCGCTACCCATGCTTCAAACTCGTCAGCTGCCATCGGCCAGGCATACAGGTAACCCTGGCCTTCCTTGCATAAGACGCTTTGCAGAAATTCCGCCTGCGCTTCGGTCTCCACGCCCTCGGCAATAATGCGCAAGCCGAGGCTGAGACCCATGGCCACAATCGCCGCTGCGATGGCTTCAGCGTCGATATTGCCCGGCAAATCCCTTACGAAGGACTGATCGATCTTCAATCTGGCGACCGTAAACTGCCGCAGGTATGAGAGGCTCGAGTAGCCGGTGCCAAAGTCATCGATCGCGACCTTTACCCCAAGCGCGTCCAGTTCCCGTAATTTTCCCAGGGTGGGTTCCACCCCCTGCATCACTACGCTTTCGGTGAGTTCCAGCTCCAGGTTGCCGTGCGATAATCCTATATCCCTGAGCGCACGCTCAACGGTGGTTACGAAATCGGTTTGCCGGATTTGGACCGCCGAAACGTTGACCGAGATACATATATCCAGTAACCCCCGGTCGCGCCATATCCGGGCCTGCCGGCAGGATTCGCGCAGCGCCCATTCTCCGATCGCGAGAATCAAGCCGCTGTCCTCTGCGACCGGAATGAATCGAATCGGCGAAACGAGCCCGCGCGTAGGATGCTGCCAGCGCATCAGTACCTCTGCGCCGATTATTCGCTCTGTCGCAAGCTCGATTTGCGGCTGATACACCAAAAATAGTTCACCGCGTTCAGCTGCGCCTCGCAGATCGTGTTCGAGACTGAGTCGCTCGATTGCCCGCGCCGTCATGTCATGTGAGTAGAATTGATAACGGTTCCGGCCGGCCTCCTTAGCGGTGTACATCGAGGCATCTGCGTTACGTAATAGCATATTGGATTCCTTGCCATTATCCGGATAGATGCAAATGCCGATACTTGCAGTCAGCAGCAACTCATGCGCTTCGATCAGATATGGCTGCGATAATCCAGAAATAAGCTTTTGCGCAACACGTGCCGCATCCTCTGCCGTTTCAATCTCACTCAATAGAACAACGAATTCATCGCCCCCGACCCGACTTACCGTATCAACGCTACGCACTGAAGCTTGCATGCGTTCTGCGACGGCTTTCAACAAATGATCGCCAATATCGTGCCCAAGCGAATCGTTGATCGGCTTGAAACGGTCGAGATCCACGAATAGCACAGCGAGTCGGCCAGAACGCCGTTCGGCACGTTTAATCGCGACCTTCATCCGGTCCGCTAATAACACGCGGTTGGGAAGCGCAGTGAGAGGATCGTAGTGAGCGAGTTGCATGATGCGCTGTTCGGATGCCTTGCGTTCGGTGATGTCGCGCGCGAGAACAATGAAGCGAGGCTCCAGCTCGGCACTCAACTGCTTTCGGGAAACGGAGAGTTCGAACCACAACTTGCCTTTTTCTCCTGAAAGCTCCAGTTCCACTTGCTTGCCGGAGGACAGTCCTTTTTTCTGGGCCTCCAGCAATGCTGACAGGACAATATCGGCCGCGCCCGGCGGAAGGACATCTGAAATTTTCTTGCCAAGCAGATCTTCAACAGGAGAACCGGGCAGGTAAGTGCGAGCGGAATGGTAGGCATGGCAGCAACCGTCGAGATCGAGCTCGAATAGCAGGTCGGGTATGGCATCCAGCGTGGCTTGCAACTGACTTCGTGCCGCAAGAATTTCAGTCTTTTGCCGCTCCTGCTCCGTGACATCGCGGATCATGGTGACAACATAATGGACTTCGCCATTATTTCTGTGCACGCATTTGACATCCATGTTGGCCATCACAATCGAACCATCCTTGCGGATGAAGCGTTTGTTCGTCGCATAGCCTCCCGACTCTCCCCGCAGGACACGTTCCAGATCGGCAATGTCTTTTTCCATGTCCGCCGGATATGTCAACTCAACCAGATTCTTTTCGGCAAGCTCCTCGCGGGAATAACCGAGCATTTCGCATAACTGGTTGTTGAATCGCAGCCAGCGCCTGGTATCGGGAGAGATGATTGCCATACCGATAAATGGCAATTCATAAAAATACTTGAGGAGGCGGTCTTGCTCGGCGGTACGGACAATCAACGCCAGTTGATGAGCGCGCTGCTGCTGACGCCAGAGCAGAAACAGCATTACGCCTACTGTAGCCATCGCGATCAGGATTACCACGCTGACCCAGAACACCAGGGTCCATAATTGGGCAAGTACTTCGCTATGATCGATTTTTGCGAGCAGCTGCCAGCCAGAGCCGGAAATTGGCCGATAGACTGCAACGACCGGCTCGCCGCGATAGTCGGTTCCACTCGCCGTCCCACGCTGGCCTTCTCGTGCTGCAGTGGCGCCAGGCAAGTCCTCTCTTGCGGCTAACGATTGGCGTTGCGGCGCAGTCGCCCCGGAGCCGCCGGGGTAGTGCAATTTATTCAGATAGGTGATATTTTCACCTTCTTTGCGGACTAACAATGTTTCCGCGCTGCGGCTGTGGCCCGGCCATTTTTCGACCAGCGGGACCAGAAATTGCCCGAGATCCGCACGCAAAATGACCACCGCCACAGCCTCGTCGCTTATCGTATCGTGAACCAGAGGCACCACCATATCCAGCCGGGCTTCTCCACTTTCGTCCAGAAACAGGTCACTGCTCTGTATCTGGCGGGTCTGCAACGCAGTAGACACCAGCCTCTTGGTAATGGGGGCCAGTTTATGCGATTCTCCTAACGTCAGGAGAGATTGGCCTCTCGTATCCATCAGCAGCACAGACTCGTAGCTATAAGCCTGCCGAACCGCTTCCAGCCGGTTGCGGATCAGCTGTTGCAAATGCTCATTCGTATCGTGCTTCAGATTCACTATCCGCTCGATGAGCGCCTGGCTCATCGCTAAGGTTTCTGCATCGCCATGCCGCTCGGAGAGCCAGAGCTCGATCTGTTCTGCTTTAAGGTCAACGATAGTTTGGAGATCTGCGTATGCATCCCGCTCTATTTGTGGCTCATATACCTTGACGATGCCGATGCTGACCAAGGGTGCGACCATGGCCAGCGAAAAAAATATCAGCAATAACCGATTTGGCGAGACGTTTCCGGGATCAGGTACGGGTACGCCTAAAGGAGTGGCGGTGCCTCGCCCCCACTTAAGCAGCAGATAAAACATGACGCTACTGATCGCGACAAGAATCAGTTCTTTCGCGAGATAGGCACGGCTCCGCAAAACTGGATCATCGAGGGAGAGCGAGATCAAATAGCCCGCAACGACAATCCATAGCGTTGAAAAGGCGGCGTAAAGCAAAACGATGAGCCATGGGTTGCGACTCGTCATATTACGGTTGAGCAGGAAAGGAACTTTATCATCGAGTATCAAAAATGCGGAGGCCACTCTGGAGATGAAAACGTTCCTGTAGATGATACGTGACTCTTCCGGTCATCTTGCCAACCATGGAATAATGGCGGGGCTTCCGCTTGTAAGTTGAGCATAAGAGCAAAGCGCTTTTCTGTGTGATGGCTAACAAAGCGGAGTATTAAAGTGCTTGCAATTCGCTGCAACTCTATGGATTTCTTCCCCATGGAGCAAGAAACATCATATAACGAGTGCGAAAAAAGGAAGCGACCTGCTTTCTTGATTGAGCCGGCCATAAAAACGACTCCGGGGTCGACGGTTCCTATCTTATCCAGGAGGCCCATCTTAGCTATACTATGCGTACTGCCGTGGAGGAACATCATGAAAAACCGGAATGCCGTCATTGCCTTCATTTTATCCATTTCGTTTACTGTCTTCATCTTGCCGGGAAGCGCGTCCGCTGGAAGCGCCTGTCATAATATTCTTACGAATGGGTTCTACAGCGAATATGCCCGAATCGACGCTCGGCTGAGAGACCGGTCGCTATACGCCGAATTATGTTCCTCCAATTTCGAGCAAGCATTGACCGCAATCAAGCGCGCGCGTCGATCCGCGGATGATGGCTCGTTAGGTCTTTCATATGGTCTCTTCACCCTTGACGATGGCGGAACGAGCACCGGTGCGAACTCCGGGGCAGGCTCATCGGGCCTGGTCTTGAACGAAGAGCGATTCATGCAGTGGAAGAGCGGCTACTGTTCGAAGAATTCAGCGGTGGATTCATCCCAGGCAGCCGAGTTTTTCATGCAGAAGGCAGCTGTCGGGCATCCGGTCGCCATGAAGGCTGTGGAGGAATGGTCTGCCTGCATGCAAAAGCGGGAAGGGCTCAGCTGCTGGGCTTCCCCGAGCTATCCCTTGCCGCGCAATGAAGAGTTTCTGCTGAATGTCAAATGGACAAAGACCGGTTCTTCACAATCCCGGGTGCGGCCGGAAGTACGGCATTCTTTTCTCACGCGGGGTGCCGTCTCAAAATTCGAAGGCACGGAACCCCGGAGGATTTTACCGGTCGGTTATAAGCTAAACACAGAAACGTCCCAGATTGGGGTGACACGACCTGTGGATAAAGCAATATTCGCCAATCTCAAGATAAACGATGAGGGTGCGGAACACAGCTGTAGTGTTTTCATACCGAGTGACAGCGATTTTACACTTTCAGCACCTTTCGTTAACCGATTGAAGTTCAGGTATCCAGGCTAATAGTAGCGCTGCTTACCTCAGCATTGCCACGCCCTTTAGAACGTCCGTGAATTGCTGGGCACGGTAGTCCGGAGTCACATCCTTATAGGATTTTGCGCCCTGGTTGGAATCAATGAAGATATTCTTGATGCCGAGCAACTTCGCTCCATGGATGTCCCGGAACATGTCATTGCCCACCCAGATCACTTCTGCCGGCTTGAGGTTCATGTTGCCGAGAGTTCGTTGAAAAAGACGGGAGTCAGGTTTTCTGAAACCATAATGGCTGGAGATAACGGTAGACTCGAAGTAGCCTTCCAGCCCCACGGCACGGATTTCAGGCAGCGCAAAACAAGACTGGGCATCGGAGATGAGCGCCAGGCGATAATTCATCCGCAATTCATTCAGCACTTGCTTGACGTTGGGATATAGCTGAAGGCGACTGCAGGATATGCCGCGGTAAATATGGGAAATAACCTTGGCTACCTGCCCCCGGATGGACCCTGATCGGATGCCTTCTTGTATGAGTAACTCGTTCCATATAGCTTCCACATCAATTTCCGGATATTCCTCGCCGCGCGCTTCCTTCTGTTGCTTCATGATTTGATAGTAGCGGTCCCTTACTTCCCAGCGGTGCAAATATACGCCCTGGTAGGTCAGATAGTGAGCAATCGCGCGGTAGATTTCCTCCATCGACTCATCGGTCTCGATATCGATCAGCGTGCCGTAAAGATCAAATAAAATGCCTTTTATCATCGTAAGTTACCTCAACGTTTTTCTGGCTTCATCCAGTAATCGCCGGCTATATTTTTTATCGATCCATGCATTACGGGCAATGCGCAGAAGGGTGAGCCCCGAATAAAAAGGGGTACGCCGTGTGATAGCGCCGAAAGCGGCGTCCCGATCAGGGAAGTGACAGGCATACTCCCATAAAAAGTGTCCGATAAACGGCTCGGCCAGCCATTTATCACCGGTTCTCTGCATGAAGAAATGTTGGAGTTCTCCGACCACCCTCCCAAGATCAAAAACCCTGTCCGCCGACTTCATCCGTTCCAGATCGATAACGATCACCCAGGGGCCGTCGCCAAAGAGAATATTAGCTGGGGTGACATCGCTGTGAACAAGAACCTGCTGGTCTTCCCACATACAGGCTTTCTCCCGCCACCGGTCCTTGAACCGGTAAAACTCCAAAGCCTCGTCCCGTCCAACTCGTTGGGCATTGGTCAATTGTTCCATAATGCGATCAAAATATACACCGTCTTTGTTGAAATCTACTTTACTATCCTGCGCGGTTCGGTTGTGCAGCGTGGCGAGAAAATAAGCGAGTGCAGCAAGTTTTTGAAAAAGAATATCTCGAGCGTTTTCGCGAATCGCCTTGACGATGAAGTCCGCAAGCGGCGTGCCGTAGCAGAATTCTTCTACCAAAACCTTATTCAGATCGGCGTTTCGCCCCAAGGGGCGCGCGACGTAATGCGGATAGCCATTAAAGCCAATGCTTCGGAGATAATTCAGGTTATTGAATTCCCGTTCCATTCGATGAAAGGCGGCCTCCGACCCAAAGCCGGCGACGCCGCCAAAAAATTTTCCGATAATACGGGTGTGGCTGTGGCGGTCTTCGTAGAGGTAGACGTGATTGGAAGCCGGTAGCCGATATACACGGAAGTCGGGAGAATTCATGCCGACGCCCAGCAGAGGAACAATATCGTTACGAAGGTAGGTATAAAAAGGATCGTGCGTCGAAAGATGACCGAGGTATTTCACGTCCTATGGATTGCAATAATCATTGAAATTCTCAAGGTCATGCATACGTAAGACTTACGATTGATTTCTTTGCTATACAACCGGCCGAGGCTCGGGTATCCGTAATCGGCTAGCGACATCAACCTCTGAATACAATATCGAATACCGCGACCATGAACTCAGGTTCCTCTGTTGTCGGTGAGCGCAGCTTTACGATCAACGCTTCGGGGTCGGGAGTGCTCTGGAGGTATGGATCCTTGTCGTTGTATGGATCGCCTTCGAAGTACATCTGCGTTACGAGGACGTCGTGGCGGCCTTTAACGTCGAAATGAATATGCGCCGGCCTGATTCCGGTGATTCCCGCGGGATAATGTATCGGTTTGATTGTCTTGAACTGATAGAGGCCATCGGCACCGGTGGTTACCGCCCCGAAACCCTGGAAGTTCGGATCGAGCGGTGCCGGGTTCGTATCGTCGGGATGCGCATAGCGGCCGAAAGCATTGGCCTGCC
Source organism: Nitrosospira briensis C-128 (assembly GCF_000619905.2). NCBI lineage: Bacteria > Pseudomonadati > Pseudomonadota > Betaproteobacteria > Nitrosomonadales > Nitrosomonadaceae > Nitrosospira > Nitrosospira briensis. Next base: position 2,986,139 of record NZ_CP012371.1, read on the forward strand.
ATATTTCGATCTCCGCGCCTGCCACGGGCTTGCCTGCAGGATTTCGCACACATCCGGTAACAATAAGAGGCTGCCCCTTTGCACGGCCCGACCCGCCCGGTACCCGAGTCAGGTCTCCGCTGCGATCGGGCTTGCTCATGATGGGATAAAAGGGGCCAAGGATCTGATCTTGTGTCCGGTTCAGAGCTGGTTGCGCAAAAACCGCAGTGGCCGATGGCAATATGCCTGTGGCGAATATTGCAGCCGATGCTTTCAATATCATGCGGCGGCTCAACATGACGCGATGATTTTGCATTCTCTTATCCGGACTCATGGTCGATATCCTCTTTCATAATGGCAGGTTGAAATTTGACGCGGTATTCTGCTGCGGCCCAGTACGATCCTCACCGAAGGGGAAACATATCCTGTCTCCTGGAAGGGAAGCCTGCTCCTCTAATGAATTCTTCCATATAAAATCACGTTAGTACAGTATGAGTATACGCTTGCGCAATTGATGCGTCAGAGCAAATCCTTGTTCTCGATGCAGACGTTAAATCGTCTTTTCCAGTATGTATCTAATGATGATTTTCAATACAGCTACAGCTCCTTTCGTGGATAACAGGTTGATCGTTGAACCTGGGTTCTCAAGTGCGGCAACCAGCGTTGCAGCGCATGCCCGGGCGTAGCCGGAGTATGGATATCGTTGTCGTCGGCGGCGGACCGGCTGGTGCGATATGCGCGCTCATGCTCGCGCGCGGCGGCGCGCGCGTGAGTCTTATACATTGGGGCGGTTATGCCGCTGGCGGCATCGAACTCGTGTCTGGCCACGCGCGTCACCTTATTGAACGCTATAGCCCCGATTTTTTCCAGAAGGCGTCGCTCGGGGTAGAAGTCCATGAGACGATATCATTATGGGGTACGCCCGAGCCCATTACATTTAACGCAATGTTTAACCCATGGGGTGCCGGTGTCGCGGTAGCGCGCCCGCTTTTCGACCGAGCACTGCGTCATCTGGCTTGCACGGCGGGTGTGTCCATCATTGACGATGCCAAAGTTATGCGTATTGAGCGCAGCAGAGATCAGTGGCATCTCCTGATGCGCTCGGCCGGAACCACCGCTGATGAGGCCGAAAGTCATGCATCCGCCAGTTTTCTGATCCTTGCTACTGGCCGCGTAGCCGCACAGTTTGTCGATAGATCACCCGTAGCCGAACCATCGGGAATTGCCTTGATGACATTTTTACGAACGCCGGGTAGCGGGTCAGTCCAATCACACGGAAATACGCTTTATGTCGAGGGCACGGACAACGGCTGGTGGTACGCATTGCCCGCCGGGGACGGCACTTACTTCACCGGTTTTTGTACTGATCGCGATGAGGTTAAAAAAAGGCCTGCCTCCCTGAAGGAATTTTTTGTCCGTGAGCTTTGCAACACTCGGCTGCTCGCACCTCTATTGTCGACCACTTCAGGAAATATACAAATATCCGGCCGTATGGCTGGCGCCAAGGTATTCGACAGGATGTCGGGAGAAGGCTGGATCGCTGTTGGTGATGCTGCTTATGCGCCAGATCCGCTCAGCGGGATGGGAATTGAATTGGCGATTGAATCCGCGCAGCTTGGGGCGCATGCACTGCTGGAGGCTACGCAAGGATCAACGCAATCCCACGCACTCAAGGGATTTGCGGAGTATGAAGACGCGATACGAGAGCGCGTGCGCCGACAGGAAAAGACAGCGGCATACCATTACGGCCGCCTTTGAAAACCTGAAACCGATGGTATTGTCATATCACGATCCAGCTGATCTTAACCCGGATGTTTCATAATTTGACGCGCGTCCTTGCTGGTCTTTTGTTTCGTATGAAAATTCCGTTCAGTCGGGCGTATGAATAACTACGCCACTCTTTCACAAAATCTCCCTACAAAACAAAATCCTGCGCAATCATCACGCGAATTTATGAAACATCCTGGTTAGCCGATCTTTACGGCCAACATGGAAATTGAGCCGCCATCGAATCCTTCCACCGGGAAACTGATTTTCTCATCTTTCCGGCGTTGTGCAAGGACGTAGAGAAAAGGAAGATAATGCTCCGGGGTGGGTACCGATAACAATGCGTCCTGCCCAAGTTCTTCATACGCTATGAGCGAATCGACATCGCCTGAGCTTAACGACTCACGTATGACATTCTCAAACCGGACAGCCCAATCGTATGGTTCTACATTGTGCTTTCCCCATGCATATGCGTGCAGATTATGTACGATATTCCCGCTGCCCAGGATAAGCACCCCCTGATCGCGCAACGATGTCAGGCGTCGGGCCGTGTCATAATGCCAGGCTGCTTCCCGGGTTTCATCTATGCTCAACTGAACGACGGGAATATCGGCATCGGGAAAAATATGCATGAGAACCGACCAGGCGCCGTGATCAAGACCCCAGCTGGTGTCCATGACCGCAACTGGCATCAGCAAATCCGCGACTTCCGCCGCGAACTCGAGGGATCCCGGCGCGGGATACTGAACTTGATGAAGCTCGGGGGGAAAACCGCCAAAGTCGTGAATAGTCCGCGGATGCGCCATGGCCGTGATTGCTGTTTTCGGCACGTACCAGTGTGCCGAGATGCAGAGAACAGCTTTGGGTCTGGGGATTAGCGAGGCGCCGATAGCAGACCACGCTTCGGTATACCGGTTGCGGGAGATCGCATTCATCGGATTGCCGTGGCCCACGAACACTGCGGGCATCGATGCCTTGGGGTAGGGCATTGGATTAAATAAATATAAATGTAAAAAAGAAAGACCGGGAGTGTCCCGTGACTCATCCAGATTTTCCAATCACGGAATCATCGCATAATCCGAGGTTTCAAGTGCATCCGCCTTGCCGGCGGTATAGCTCGCCGGCAGCGTAGTCATGACGGGAATGCCCGAATTCAGGTCAAGATGCGGGATCACCAGCAGGCTTCAGTCAAGCGCTTTCTTTATGCAGTATGGCGCTCTCGTGTTTTTTCCTTTCCGGTATTTTTTCGATACTTATCCAATGCTGGTGGCCACTCGACTGGAAATGCCTGAACATCTTTTGTCGGAAGGCTGCCGACCTGTGATCGAACAATGCAGAAGCTATGCCGAACACATCCTGATCATCATGTTTTTTCATTGTGCGCCCCTGAAGGGAGTAAATAAAAAGCTGAATAAACCATAATAAGTTTCCGAAGCGGTTGTTCGCCAAAAAGGACGAAGGGCGTTTTAGGGCTTCCAATATTTTTTTGCCCGCTTTCGAAAAGCGTATACCGCTCCAGCTACGTCTTCAGCTTAAAACGAAACTTTTACAGTAATATGAAAAGCTTCATCTTTCGAATTGCGCACATTGTCCGGGAACGGATCGGGTTTCGTTCGTGCGGAACCGAACGGAAGCTGCATTTGTGGCACAAGATTTTATAAGTTCGCGTTTTCGCGGAACTGATGAGAACGCCTGACATGAAAGTAATGAGGTTGCAATGTGTCGTTTGATCTGTTGACCCTCTCTTCGTAATTTTGATTGATGGACACGCGCCGCCAGGAAACAATAAGATGAATTTTACTTTTCCTGACCTCAATATAGCGTTAGCACGTCTTTTGCTTGCAGCGTGAGATGGGTTTACCGAATCTTTACCTGATTGCTATTCCTGAACATATCCGGCTATTATTTTGCCTATCCATTGAAATCCGGATTGCGTTCTCTGTATCCAATTTTTGGATGTAACCCGGTTTATGAAAAACAGAATCGATTCGCGCTTTACTCCTGATTTCCGTGCCGCTGCCGACACGGATGAGCATCCCTGGTACCGATCCCGCAGATTCAGCATCTTCGGCCTGGTATTTCTAATCAGCATCGCGATAAGCCTGGCTTATGTTTACAGCCGACCGGCCATTTACGGTAGCGGCGCGACATTGCTGACCTCGGCGATGACTGCGATAGACCGTGAAAGCAGCGAGGCGGATATTCAGCATGTCGCTATTCAACGACAGATTTTTCTGCGGCATGAGCTTGCTGCAGAGACTGTGTCGCGACTCAAGGCTTCGTCAGCAGGCAAGTCTCTGCAACGGCTGACTGCGCCCGATATTCAGAATCTGTTGAATGTCGAACCCATCGCTGAAACCAATCTCGTTGAGATAAAGGCAGAAGGACCGGATGCCAAGTTCTTGCCGCTGCTCATTAATACGTGGATAGATGTGTACCTGGATGCGCGGACTGAAGAAGTCAAAAGATTGACAACCGATACCGAACATATTGTGGAGGACGAGGTAAAGCGCCTGGCTGATAAGGTCAGCTCTACCCGACTGGAATTGGAGGCTTTCCGAAAGAATCACGATATCTCTTCCACGGAACGTGAAGAAAATGAAGCAGCAGCCCGCCTTAAAGGCCTGAACGATTCTCTCAACAAGGCCAGTGAAGATGAAGTGAAGGCGAGGGCCAACCTGAATTCCATCCAGACCGCCATTGCCCGGGGAAAGGCGGTGGTGCCCGATGATGAGAAGGGCAGCCTGGTCGATCTTGAATCGCGTTTGCAGGACTTGCGCGAAAAGCTGGCGGAACTCGATAAAAAATTTACGCGGGAGTATTTAAATCTGCAACCCGATTTGAAATCCATTCCGGAACAAATCAAGGAACTGGAGGCGGCGGTCAATAATAAACGTAAATATGGTGCAAGCGTCGCATTGAATGATGCCGAGATGGCATTTGCGGCCGCACAACAAACTGTTAGAGAAATTCGTGCTCAATTGAGCGAGCATAAACGGGAAGCATCGGCATTCACGTCCAAATTTGCTGAGCACGACGCCTTGAAAACCGATCTGGAAGGTTTGGAGACGCTTTACCGGGACGCGCAGGAGCGGTTGGTGCAAGTCAAAACCGGCCGCAAAGATAAATATCCCCAGGTAACGGTCATTAGCAGGGCTTTTGAACCGGTGGAACCGCTCAGGCCCAATTATAGCCGGGATGCTTTGATAGCCATTGTGGGCTCACTATTGCTAGGGCTCTTCGGCGTATGGGTTTTCGAATATTTGGCAACGCAAAAAAAAGAACAACAGCCGCTTGTTGCGGTTTTTGGCGTGCAGGGACATCCGGCTCCCGCTGCCCCATTAATCGAACATCCTCATGCCGCGCTGGGCACCGTGGCGGGTCAGCTGGGGCAAAAAACAAACAATGCCCTGGCAGGTCCGGGGTGCCGGGAGCTTTCCAGTCATCAGTTAAGAATTTTGCTCAACGCTGCCAATCTAAAGGGAAAACAACTGATTGGCTTATTGCTCAGCGGATTGACCATCGACGAAGCTGCATCATTGACGCCGGACCAGATCGATCCGGATGCCGCAGCCATCAATCTTGCAGGAAGGTCGCCCAGAGTCATTCCTCTAAGCAATCCCATTAAATCGTCGCTCATGCAGTCAGGAGGTCATCCGGTATGGAACCCGGATGACCCAGGGACGCACATCGATCTTTCCGCCGCATTAGTCTGTGCAGCAGTCGATTCGGGTTTACCTGACCCCCAGCAAATTACCGCCGAAGCGATCCGGCATAGCTATATTGCTTACCTTGTACGCCAAGGTCTGCGACTAGCGGATCTCGAGCAGGTCACGGGCTATCTGGAGCCTTCGGTCATTTCCAGCTACAGCGCGTATTCACCGCCGCAACAAGGCCGGGATATTTACGAGATTGAGCTGCTTCACCCTGCGTTGATGACAATGTCGGGCGAAGCCCGACCTACAAACCAGCAAGGAGGAACTTATCCTCGAGGATAAACAACAACCCGCCGCAACGACCCAGTAGGGCGGGTTTCACCCGCCGATCAGCCGCAATCGGTAGAGCAGGATTCACTCACAGGGATAAGGCAGCGGTCATAGAGCAGGCTTCACTACCGCAGATTCTCACCGCAATCAGCAACAATCCGTAAGGCGGGTTTCACCCGCCGCGATCAGCCGCAATCGGCAGGGCAGGATTTACCCACCGGGGAATAAAGTAAAGCAACGGCCCGCCAAGGCAAATTTCACCCGCCGAAACGAAGCCGAAGCGGGCTCATAAAGCCTTACCTGTTCCGATATAGAATTCCCATCGTCGAATGAGCCCCACCAGTGGACCCGCGGGTGGCTTGCCCAGCGGTTCCCCGATCAGGCCACCGTAACTGCCCCATGGTCATCGCAATGACCATCATGCGGATGATGAAGGTGGCCATCGACCAGATAATCGATATGCTTGCCATGTGGCACGGCTTCATGACCGCAGCCAGGCCCATGTACATGTCCTTGCGCATGGCCTGCGCATTGATGTTCGGGCGTGCAACTTTCCGGATTGGCCGTGGTTATGTCTATCACATGCTCATCGATATGGCTGCCGTGCGGGTGATGCAGATGCCCGTCATGCAGGTAATCGACGTGCCCGTTGTGCACGATACCTGTATGACCACATTCCGGACCATGCGGATGAGTATGATTTTCATGCTGTGGCAGGATACAATTGGTCATTTTGCCGCTCTCCTCCAAAAGAAATACGAAGCGCTAAAATATCAATTTGACCCAATCTGCGACGTGCAGTTCCTGCTGGGCCGGGCAATAAGGCAAAACAGGGCCAAAGCGAGCGCGCGCGATTGGGATTTTGTTTGGTCGGTTATCGAGTTTGTCCAATGGGAAATGTTTGCCCAGCAGGAGCCAACGAAAGAGGGAGAATATGTTCAAAGAAGCACAGGAAAATCTTAGCATGGAAAAGACAGGGTATGAAAAATACGGGCGTTTGCACGGTAAGTTGATAATGGTAGGTTTCGGCAGCATAGGACAAGCCTTGCTCAGGCTATTGTTTCAACATCTCGAAATACGTCCTGAACAGGTCAGGATAATTTCCGCCGATGCGAGTGGCCGGGATATTGCGCGGCAACTCGGCGTGGAATTTACGCTTCATGTGCTGACAGAAGAAAACTACCCTGCCGTAATCGAGCCTTGGCTGAGCAAGGGAGATTTCCTGCTCAACCTATCGGTGGACGTCTCCAGCCTTGCCTTGATCGAGCTGTGCTCGCAGCGTGGTTCACTATACCTTGATACTTGTATTGAGCCGTGGTTGGGTGGTTATACCGACAAATCGATATCGGTATCGATGCGCTCGAATTATGCATTGCGCGAAAAAGCCCTGGCGTTTGCACGCGAAAAGCGTGGAGGCCCCACGGCACTCGTGGCTCACGGCGCCAACCCTGGCCTTGCTTCAGCCTTTGTCAAACAGGCGTTGCTTAACATCGCCGCGGATACCGGCTTGACAGTAAAGAAGCCGGTAAACCCTGGAGATTGGGCCGAGTTGGCCTCTCGCCTTGAAATTAAAACGATCCATATCGCCGAGCGGGATACCCAGACTACCAACCTGTGTAAGCGTGACGATGAGTTTATCAATACCTGGTCGGTCGAGGGGTTCGTGGGCGAGAGCCTTCAACCTTCAGAACTGGGGTGGGGAAGTCATGAGCGCCATTGGCCCCAAGACGGCGCACGTCATGGATTTGGCTGTGATGCGGCCATTTACCTTAATCAACCCGGCGCTGCTACACGGGTGCGCAGCTGGGTTCCATTCGGTGGCGCTTACCAGGGTTTTCTGATTACGCATAGCGAATCCATTTCCATTGCCGATCATCTGACGTTGAAAGAAAACGAAAAAGTAATTTATCGTCCAACGGTGCATTACGCGTACCTTCCTTGTGACGACGCCGTGCTTTCCATCCACGAACTGGCAGGCAGGAACTGGCGCTCGCAGTCCAGCAAGCGAATCCTTCGGGATGAAATAGAAGACGGAATGGATGAACTTGGCGTCCTGCTCATGGGTCACGCCAAGGGCGCCTACTGGTACGGCTCACGTTTGTCGATACAGGAAGCGCGGCGACTGGCGCCACACAACAATGCAACAAGCTTGCAGGTTGTGGCGGGCGTTCTGGCCGGCATGGTTTGGGTGCTTCAAAATCCGGATGCGGGTGTGGTCGAACCCGACGACATTGACCATGAGGTCGTTTTGAAGATCGCGCGACCTTATCTCGGCGAAATTCTGGGTGTGTATACCGATTGGACCCCTCTATGCGATAGAGGATGGCTATTCAGCGAAGACGTGGATAGGAGTGACCCGTGGCAGTTCAAGAATATCCGCGTGAGTTGAAGTTCTGACCGATGTAATCGTAGAGAGCTGCCTCTGGAAAGAGATTTTTTCCACTGAAGACCAATGGAGTATGCACCGCGTTGTAATAGGATTCCTGCCTGAAATTGCAGAAGACAAGAATGCACAGTGTTCCAACCCGACTTACGGCGGTGTAATGCCGCCGTTATAAAGCTTATGCTTGCCGCTTTGCCAGTTTACGGCTACTCCTGGTTCAATTGTTCCTGGGCAGCCCTTGATCTGATCGCTAGCATTTTTTCTTGCCGGTCATTTTTTATTTCGTTTCCATGCTGCCGGGCCTTTGATTGAGAGTGCGTGAATTTTTTTTTCGTAAAAACTTCCGCCCCATGATCAAGCAAAGCAGTAACGGCAGTGGGACCATCCGGATCGTTATGTTTTTTCACTTTTTTCTCCTTACAAGAATCAGCAATAGAAAAAACTCGCCTTGTTCCATCTTCAACGCTGAGATAGGGCATATAAATAAGTTAGTCAGAGATGATTCACTTTGGTTCCCCGGCATTAGTAGCCGGCAGCGCGAGCTATAGCGGGTCCAAGCGGTATGGCGTAGTGTGGCGAGCTAATTTGTTGTCCACATTTCCTGTGGATAAGTTTGTTGATAACCTATGAGCATGATGACTAAGTGGTCTTTATGTAACAATGTTTCTGTTTTTGGCTATTTTTTAATCTTTACAGAAATACATTTTTTATCAGCGGCTTGAGCAGGGGGCTACCACTCAAGCAGGTTTGTCCAAGGCAATTTTGGGTAATTGTACCGATTGCATATTGCTTGTGGCCGGATGTGGATTATTGCCAAAATGTCAAGAAAAAACTTTGCTATTTTATGGCAGGGCCTAGGCCGATTCAGGGAGTTTGCATCCAGCGCGAGTTTACGAAATTTATCTTTCAATGGGCCGAACGCATAGGCTGAGGTGTTGAACCTAAATCCAGTAGTTGACCGCTCATTTAACAGATCGGCGTCATGATTAATAACAATATTTCATATTATTTGACGCTCGCCTTCCGGGTGAGGGCGCTACGGGGTGAATTGCACAGTTTTTGGGATACATGGCTGCGTTGCAACTCCTTGGAATGGAACGGCGCCCCGAAGCGTCGCCCGAGGGACCCCGCGCAGCGGGGATCGGGCAGCGCAGGGGATGCCGCGATCGCGCTTCACACGCAAGGGGAGCCCGCATCCAGCTTCGGGGTCGCACCTTCCTGCGGAAGGCACTGTTCCGCCCTGCGCGGTCGCATTCCGCGTCGTTGCGCCTTGCCCTGCACCCCAAAAACCGTACACTTCACCCCGTCCAACTGCCGGATTTAGGTTGAAATTGCAAGCCCTGATGCAGGGCATGGGCACCCGCTACTGCAACCTGGGCTGTAGGCTGTAGTGTAGCCTGGGGATTGCATGTCAGGCGGCGTTACTTCCTTCCGCAGGACGCCGCCGCCTAATCGGTATTCGTCCTGACCGCTCTACTTGAGCGGCTGCAAATACTTCGTTACGGCCAGTTCGCCGATCTGCCGGCCCATGGCAGTGCCCACTTCTCCAGAATTGCGGTAATGCACGCCATCGTAAATGCGTGCATTGTTTACTTCTTGCGTAAGATCATCAATTTTCGCCCAGCTTCGTGCTACGCCACCCGCCGCGTTACTGGTGGTGGTCAAGAGGGGCGTAGGTCCCGTTCCGATCTCCGCTTGCAGCACCGCGCCAACCGCCGCGGCAACAATGCAGTGCGCGCACGGATATTCGGGGTGCATCGGCGTCTCAATGAAAGGCAGCCAGGACGGGTTTCTTTCTGTTGCGTCGTTTCCATCGATGTCTCCGTTACGAATCGCCGTGACCGGCCGCCAGAAGCCATAATGATACTTTGCATCAAACACGGCGATTAACGCATCGTGCGATGCTTGCGTCACAGCGGCGAACAAGCGTGCGTTCTGTGTAATCTCTCTTCCGTCAACCTCGGCAACGGAGCGTACAACCCCATGATAAATTGGCGGCATCACTTCTTCCCAGAAGAGGGCGATATTGGTCTGCTCGGTAGTACGGCGGTTGCTGTGCTTGCCGCCGAGAGTCTTGACCTCGTTGTAGTCGCGTGCCCATAGCGCGCTGTCAAGCGGTGGTGGCGGGCCGGGACGGAACTGTGCAGGACTTGTCATCAGCCATGGTTTCATCTTTGCCCATTGGGGCGCCTCGGGTATTACGGTAGGTACATAGACGCCTGGAGAAGTACGAGGCCGGTATGTTTCACCCGCCGTCGACCCATCATCAATGCGCCTGGCTAAAATCGCCGCCGCTGCTTCGTTCCCTACCGAAATACCGTCTGTCTTGGCTCTGCCATCGACGATGGTAATCAGCGCTGCCTGGTAAGCAACGTCGATTTCCGCCAATCGGGACGGTACGAGTTTCGCCAGTGCAGTTCGGTTTGCCGCCGCGATAGCGGCGTCCACCGAGGCCCCTGGGGCCGCTTTAAGCTTGATGTCGCTGACGGGATAGCGCCGGGTAATTGCGTTCACTGCTTCGTATACGGAAGCATGAACGATAGCCAGCGCCCGATCAACTGGTAACGGTCCCAACCCCGAATCGACAAGAATATCACCGGCCTTGCGATTCCAATCGGTAACCGTATCGGCTTTTGCCATTGAACCGGCGAGCATCACGGCCATGGCAATCGGTAACAGAATCTTCCAGCATGTCTTGACACTCCGAATCATATTTTTCTCCAAGATGAGTTAAAGTGAATTAAACAATGCATATAATTTTGGTAGACTGGGCTTCGGCCAGCCTCTTACTCGAACAGGTCAGCATTCGTGCGACCGCTACAAGTTCGATGGCATATTGATTTTTCGCCTCAAGCGAGAGCCGGAATACAATTTACGTGCGCTGACGCGCATGACGGGCCTCGAATACAAGCGCTCGATTGGATTGATGAGATGCGGAACAGTTATCTCACTGTTTTATATTATAACCTGCTGAGGAGCTTGAGCTATGGACTTGGAATGGAAAATAGTTGACGAACATCATCAAGAGGTATTTATAGACCAGCATGTCAGAGGTCTCCTATGGATCACGGCCGCAGGTTTTTCGTTCTGGCACAGCTATCCTAATCCGGCCGTTGATCTCTCGCGTGTCAAAACGGTTGAAGAAGCGAAAAAAGCCGTGGAAACCGCACTTCGCATGGAGGAGTATAAAAATCCTGCCGATACAAACAAATAACTGGGGTTAGCCAGTTAACCACGGGCGACGTAATTGACGTGAGCAAAGAGAAAAGGCTTTGAAACTCGCAACACCTTTTGTCGTGAGTTACTCAGGCTCAGCCATGTAATCTCTCAAATTGTGATCAAATTGCTTTGGGAGGATGTTTTTTGGTAGCGATAGGATGAGTTTTATTGTCCACAATTGCTGTGGATAAGTTTGTTGATAACCTCTGCACAGGGTGGGTAAGTCACGTGCCTGTAACAGTATTTTCTTACTTGGCTATTTTTTGAACTTTTGAATAAAGGTTTATAATCATACAGATATGTCAAGAGCTAAGCCTCGTGCGAGTTTGCAGGGGATGATCTCGGGAATTTGTGTGATTATTATGACGGTGTGGATTACTTCAGAATGTCAAGGGAAACATCCATCGAGTCGATAGGGTCTTGCTTGAAAAAGTTGCTGGAGCTGAATCGTCGTCAATTGCAACTCGCTTCTTCCATCAATGCTGGGTATTCACTGGTTTCTGTAACCAGAACTGATACATGCCCTTAAACGTGTCGGGGTTCTCGATCTCAAAGGTGTGCCATTTATCCAGGTCGGTTTGGGATATATCCTCGGGAAAACGCTCTCTATATCGTTTGGAAATGTCGGGCTCAAGTGAAAATCCGAGAAATGCGAGGTCCAGTTCCCGCAGGTTTTCTTTAAGCAGAGGCAGCGTATAGTGATGCTCTTGAACGTGAAACAGCAAATCACGGCACTCGCTCATCGTATAAAAGTCCCTTGCGGACCAAACTTTTTGGAACCGTAGCGCATTTTCGGGAGACATCATGTCCTGCCGGCACCGCCGGATATCTTCCGCATTTGGTGCATATCCCTTCTCGGCAATATAAAGCCTCGCATCAGTTTCATTTTGCCGGGCGAATTCGCTGTAGAAGCCCAAACGCATGAATCCACCGGGGCGTAGTAAAGCAAGCAGTTCTCGCCATCCTGCCAGCGGATTTGCAAGATGATGAAGCACGCCGACCGATTCGATGAGGTCGAACATTCCGCCACCCGTTTCAGGCGAATTGAGCGTGCTTAAGCTGGTAATGTCGGCCTGTGCATATTCAATGTTTCCCAAGCCCAGTTCCTCGGTCTTTCTCCTTGCATAACACAGGCTCGTTAAACTCAAGTCCACGGCAAGGACTTTAGCATTGCCATGTCGCTGGGCCGTTGCGATCGAATGTTGACCCGTTCCGCATCCGGCTATCAGAATATCGATTCCTGCATCTGCCTCATCGAGACGGCTCATCGGGATGAACTGCGAAAAAGGAAATCGGTTGCGCAGATAGCGATTAAGCGAGATGGTTTCGCGGCATGAGGGCAGTTTGACCCATCTTGGATACGGGTTTTCCTCATACTGCTTCTGCACCAGGCGGGACGTATCGCCAACGATAGGCGTCAGCTGGGGGATGAGCGAGCGAAGCCGCCGCTCTTCCAGCGGTTCCCGTACCTGTTGTGCTAGCAACGTAGCCATGGCATCAGGTAAGGGACGATCCAGCAGCGGCTGTACAAGGGCCAACTGTACAAGGACCCCAGGGGAGACCACTGAGATCAGCGGGAAATACGCCGCCACGGTTGCCAGCCATAACGGGGAAACCGGCAGTGAGGCTGCCAAAGCTGCAGCAAGGCGCTCTTTCAACCCTTGCGCCAGTTCTAGTTCTTTGCCTGAGCAGGCAAAGATGTATTCGTTGATAAAACACTGTCGAGCCAGGGCACAATAGAAAACCAGCGCTTTCCCTTCCAGCGCATTGGGAAAAGCATCGGAAAAAACGGCGGGTGAATCAGCGGTGATCCTGCTGTGATCGTGCTCGTGGATGGCGGCATGCAACATGGTGTATCTCGCCATGGTTAAAAACCGCTCGAGTTCCATATCGCATACCGGCGTAGTTTCCAGCAAGGACTGAAGCAAGACGTCGCTGCAGACGTTGGCGAAGCCGGACAGGCCATCTGCGCTATCCGGACTATCGGATCCAAGGTGCCCACTTGAGCCATTTGAACCGTGGGTTTCAAATAGCTCTTGCGGCGAAAGCAGGTCGGGCCAGGCGTTGTTCGCCCGGTCTATGCATTGCCTGATGCCTGGATTCAACTTGATGAGTGATACAGCCGGGTTTCCGAGATCAGCCGGGCGACTCCATGCCTCGGATAGGGCTCTGGCGACAAAAGCACGAATACCGGGAATCTCGTGAGTAAGGTAAACATTTTCTATGCACTGCGCGAATCCGCTTTTTATTCCCGGGTTTTCGCTAATCTGTAGTGCGCATTGATAATTGAATACCGCCTCGTCCAGCTTCCCTTGCTCTTTCAGTGCATTTGCCAGATTACTGTATGCCTCGGCATAATCCGGTTTGCGAGCGAGTGCATTGCGATAGCTCGCAACTGCCTCATTCAGTCTGCCCAGTTCTCTAAGCCCATTTCCCAGATTGCTGTGCGCCTCGGCAAAGTCCGGCCTGAGAATGAGCGCTTTTTTAAAACTGGCGACGGCGTCTTCCAGATTGCCCCGTTCGATCAGCATATTCCCCAGGTTGTTGTGCGCTTCGGCCGAGTCCGGTTTGAGCGCGAGCGCTCTGCGATAGCTTGCGATCGCTTCATTCGGCTTACCTTGTTCTCTCAGCGCGTTTCCAAGATTGGTGTGTATCTCCGTGAAATCCCGGTTGAATGTCAGCGCTTTTCGATAACTGGCAATCGCTTCATCCAGATTGCCCTGTTCCTTCAGCGCATTGCCCAGATTGACGTATACCTCCACCATGTCCGGCTTGAGCCTGAGTGCGGTGCGATAACTGGCAATCGCATCGTCTATCCTGCCTTGCTGCCTCAGGGCGTTTCCCAGATTACCATGGGCTTCCGCATAGTCCGCTTTGAATACGAGCGCCTTGCCGATGAGCTCGATGGCGATCTCCGTTTTTCCCATCTGTCTCGCTATTAATCCCATGAAATGCAGCGCACCGGGATGATCTGGCGCTACCTGGAGTATTCGCTGATAGATGGCCTGAGCCTGAGGCAGGTCTCCCCCTTGATGATACTGAATCCCTGCCTGGAGATATTCCGAAATGGACTGAACGGAGGGGGCGGATGAGGCTCCCGATTCGTGTTTCTGGCAGCAGTGCTTGTACTTCCGGCCGCTATTGCATGGGCATGGGTCATTGCGAGAAATCTTTTTCATGCGCTCAATCGTAATTCATAAATCGATTCGTAAACGAAAACCCGGTACTGGATAGCACCAGCCGGAGTCGCGATACAAATATTTGGCGACGTACAAAACGCCAACAAAACGGCCATGTATATCTCCTGCAATACCTTGGGTTCCGGCAATAGCATGATGCTGCCGGTAGATTCAAGCCAGGGGCGGTAAACAAAGCCATCAGCTGATTTTTTCACCTTGAAATTTTGATTACATGGTCTATTCTAAAAAGTTATTAGATTTTATTTTCAAGCGGCAACGTTTACTGGAGTGCATAAACCATGAAAGCTATCCACAACTGTAAAGTCGGAAACTTGATTCTGGCCACAGCCTTGGGCGTCAGCCTGGGTTTCGCACCGACTGCTTTTGCCGGCTTCCGTTCCTTCATCGTTGACCCCAACAGCAAAGCGGTAGTCGATATCGGTACCCTGGGCGGAATAGATGCGTTTGCTCGCGGCATCAACGATGCCGGACAGGTGGTCGGTTGGTCCAGAACGTCTGGCGGAAATACGCACGCTTTCATTACCGGTTCCGACGGTGCAGGCATCAAAGACCTTGGTACCTTGGGTGGAAGCGACAGCTGGGCCTATGGCATCAATGCTGCCGGACAAGTTGTGGGACGTTCCCTCATGACCGGGGATAAAGCTTACCATGCTTTTATCACCGGTCCCAATGGTGTCGGCATGACGGATCTCGGCACCTTGGGGGGGAGCACCAGTTGGGCCTATGGCATCAACACCGCCGGGCAAGCTGTCGGAATCTCCCTGACGAGCGGTGATAAATCCTTCCGTGCTTTTACTACCGATGCGAAGGGTGGAAACATGACTGACCTGGGTACCCTGGGAGGAGGTTACAGCGCGGCCCATGGCATCAACAGCGCCGGACAGGTAGTGGGCGATTCATTTACGAATAACGGGGATCAACGTGCGTTTATCACGGGCGCTAATGGTGGGAGCATGGCCGACCTCGGCACGCTGGGCGGAGATACCTTTGGGTATGGTGTTAACGACACTGGGCGGGCAATAGGGCAGTCGGACTCCCATGCTTTTATTTCTGGCGCTAATGGCATGGGCTTGACCGACCTCGGCACGCTGGGCGGACTTGAAAGTGTGGCCTACGGCGTCAACAACGCCGGGCAAGTGGTGGGCGCAGCCCAAATTCCCCTGCTACCTGAGGAATCGGTCAGCGATTTTCATGCTTTTGTCACGGGTCCAAATGGAAGTGGCATGACCGACCTTAATTCACTGGTAAATCTTCCTGGCGATCCCTTGACGGAGTCCTATGGCGTCAACAATCTGGGGCAGGTTATTGCAGGCGGCTTTATTGCCGCTGTTCCGGAGCCAGAATCTTATGCCTTGATGCTTGCTGGCCTGGTCCTGGTAGGATTCATGGTGCGCCGCAAGCAGGCATGCCAGGCCGTTCGCTCCAGAAGCCGGATTTTATGATACCGAAACGGATGAACCGGTCTTGCCAAAGAAGAGAGCACGGATACCTGAAGCTTGACCTGATCAATCAATAAAGTAGTTGATGGAGGTGAAAACACGAAAAATCCAATCCTCTTTTACCGGGTAGAAGTGCGTGCAGCAACGCCTATATGTACGGTAACAGACAGTTAGAGCTAGAGCTTCAGGTTATCTTATATACACGGCGGTTTCCAGTGCCGTCCTTACTAAAAAGGATAATCGAAATGAAAAAATTAAAACTATTTACGGTGATTGTGATGCTTGCTGGAGTTGCAGGCTGCCTATCGATAGATACCAGCAAATCTGGACCACCAGGTCCAAAGGGAGATCCTGGAACCTCCACGGAAAAGATTATTGTCGTTCCTGATAAGGACTATTAAAAGGCGTTTTCAGTGAACAAACTGCTGGCGCTCCCGTGAGGTCACGGAAGCGTCAACGGTTGAGTAATCGTCGTCCCTCCCATTCTATTTCTCACTAATCCACGTCTGCCTGCCATGCTCGCTCGAATGCGAGTTCCTTTTACGCCCCGGTTCGTCGTCGGATATGTTACGCTACCTGACTTGTCCACTATATGCTCAAAACGGCCTGAGGAGAGCGTTTGAGCCCGAATTCGGGTGTTGTCAGCGACTACTGATAGGCGGTTTTGATTGACCCGCCTCGCCCAAGCTATTAGTATATGCACCTCTTCAATTCCCCGATAGCTCAGTCGGTAGAGCGACGGACTGTTAATCCGCAGGTCCCAGGTTCGAGCCCTGGTCGGGGAGCCATTATCAATAAGTTAGCCCTGCTAACCTCTGCAACCTATCTCCTTTCGTTTAATTCCTGTGTAACTGCGTCAGCTAGAATTGCGATAGCAGCCTCCCAGCTTATCCATTGCCGATTCGATGATTGTGTCTGATGTTCCCCCTGTAATTCTTCCAGGGGGCTGAGATGTTTGGTACAAGATAGGTGATCCTGGCAAACAGCATCAGCAAAATGCAAAACATTAGGTAATAAATAAGCTTGTCAACCGCCCGGTTCTTTCAGCGACCAGCGAAACGATATCTTCAAGTGACACGAGCGCATTTATACCCGGGTTGAGCAATGGATTTTGCGTGCGCAGCTTTTTGATCCAGCAAAAGTTCAGTCAGATAGGAGAAAATATGGCCCAGTTCATCAACACGAAAGAAAACATCGTCACCGAAGCCGTCGATGGTCTGGTCGCGGCGTCTGGCGGTATGCTGGCGCGGCTCGACGGCTATCCGCATATACGGGTGGTCGTACGTAATGACTGGGACAAGTCCAAGGTCGCGTTGATCTCGGGAGGCGGATCGGGCCACGAACCGGCACATGCGGGTTTCGTCGGGGAAGGGATGCTGACGGCTGCGGTGTGCGGCGACATCTTCGCCTCGCCGACAGTCGACGCGGTACTGGCAGGCATCCTTGCCGTAACGGGATCGTCTGGCTGCCTGCTCATCGTCAAGAATTATACCGGTGACCGATTGAATTTCGGGCTGGCGGCCGAACGCGCTCGCCAGTTCGGCTTGAATGTCGAGATAGTCATCGTCGACGATGATGTGGCGTTGCCCGACTTGCCCCAAGCCCGTGGCGTCGCCGGCACCCTTTTCGTGCACAAGATAGCCGGCGCGTTGGCCGAGAATGGTGCCGACTTGGCGCACGTCGCCGCGGCCGCGCGCAAGGTCGTGTCAAAGACAAAAAGCATCGGCATGTCGCTAAACACCTGCACCATCCCAGGTTCGCCAAAGGAGGATCGCATCCCGCCCGGCATGGCCGAGCTTGGGCTCGGCATCCACGGTGAAGCCGGGGTTGAGCAGGTCGAGTTCAAGGACGCGAGCGAAGCTGTCGCTGCCATGGTCGAGCGCCTGTCAGCTGCAATGGAAGAAAAGCCGCATGTCGCTATGGTCAACAATCTCGGCGGCACGTCGGTCATCGAGATGTCGATCATCCTCAACGAAATACGGCGGTCAGCGATTGGCGAGCGGATAACCCACGTCATCGGGCCGGCGGCCATGATGACATCTCTCGACATGCATGGCTTCTCGATTTCAGCCTATCCTGCCGACGATGCCGAGATCGCCCTGCTCAAGCAGCACACGCCGCTGGCAGCATGGCCGCGGGTCTCCCGGCTAGGCCAGGTCGCGATTCAGGCGCTGCCGGACGGCCTCACGCCTGTCGTTCCGATGCCCTCGATGCACAAGCCGACCAGGGAGTTCCTGACCAGTTGCTGCGAGGTTCTGATTGCCGCCGAGAACGACCTCAATGCGCTCGACGCGAAGTCAGGCGATGGCGACACTGGCAGCACGCTGGCCGGCGCGGCACGCGCCCTGATCAGCGCCATGGATCGATTGCCGCTTGCCGACCATACCCAGCTCTATCGCGCCATTGGCTTGGAGCTTTCCAAAACCATGGGAGGCTCGTTCGGTGTGCTCCTCGCGATCTTCTTCGCCGCAACGGGCGACGCCGCCTCAAGCGGCTTGCCAATGTGCGAAGCGTTGCAGGCCGGGTTGCGGAGAATGCAGGAGATTGGCGGGGCACGTCCGGGTGACCGCACCATGGTCGATGCCCTTGCGCCGGCCCTTGATGTCCTGGAAGAGAGCTTGCCCGAGGCGGCGAAAGCCGCGCGTGCGGGTGCCGATCGCACTGCCCACATGAGCAAGGCGAATGCGGGCCGCGCTTCCTATGTCAATGCCAAGCATTTGGTCGGTCACGCTGATCCAGGTGCTGAAGCAGTCGCGCGACTGTTTGAACATTTGGCCTAGTTTTAGATTGTAATTAAATAAGCACCTGTTGAATCGCCCTGATTTTTTGAGCTGGATAATTTTTCCCGCGATCACAAAGAAAATTGCCGCTCCCTTTTTGCTATTTTTACCCATGATAACGTATTTTATCGTGGGTATTTCATCGGCTTCACTCCCCCGCCCCTTAACCTTTAGCACGGAGGAAGTGTTGTATGTCCCACAACAAGCTACTCTGATCGGATATGACGTACACACGTTCTTCCTCTAGGTCAACATTGTTGAGATAGGTGGTTTCGAACCTTCTTAGAGTAAGTAGAGGATCACCTGTCATAGAATAAGAGTGGCATATTGGACTTGTGATGCGGTTAAATGTATGTGTAATTCCTGTGTAATTCCTGTGTAATTGAGCAGCGAAAATTACACAATTTGAACCGCCCCGGGTTTTGAGGAGGCTCCAACATCTGAGAGAATGGAGCCATGAAAAAATCAAACAAGTTTTCCCCCGAGGTACGTGAGCGTGCGGTACGCATGGTGCTCGAACACCGCGGCGAGTACTCCTCCATGTGGGCGGCTATTTGAGTCGATTGCCCCCAAGATTGGGGGTGTGCCACAGACATTGAACGAATGGGTGCGCAAGCACGAGGTCGAGACCGGCATGCGCGATGGGATGACGAGCGCTGAACGAGAGCGGGTAAAGCGCTAGAGCGCGAAGTTCGAGAACTGCGCAAAGCCAACGAGATATTGAAACTGGCCAGCGCGTTTTTTGCCCAGGCGGAGCTCAACCACCGATTCAAGTCTTGAGAGCCTTCATTGATGCGCATCGGGATACCTACGGGGTCGAGCCGATTTGCAAGGTGTTGCAGATTGCCCCGTCAGGCTACCGGCGCTACGCTGCGCAGCAAAGGAATCCAGAATTGCGTTGCGCACGTGTCAAGCGTGATGACATGCTGATGCCGGAAATTCAACGTGTTTGGCAGGCCAGTATGCGAGTCTATGGCGCGGATAAAGTCTGGCATCAGCTCAATCGTGAGCATGAGCGCGTGGCACGTTGTACGGTTGAACGCTTGATGCGGCGCATGGGGCTGCAAGGCGTACAACGGGGTAAAACCGTACGCACCACGATTCCTGACACATCGGTCCCATGCCCGCTGGACAAGGTCAATCGGCAATTCAAGGCGAAACACCCAAATTAGCTATGGGTTTCGGACTTTACCCATGTTTCGACTTGGCAAGGCTGGTTGTACGTGGCCTTCGTCATTGACGTATTTGCCCGGCGTATCGCAGGTTGGCGCGTGAGCAGTTCCATGCAGACGGGCTTTGTACTCGATGCACTGGAGCAGGCGTTCCATGCTCGCCAGCCAAAGCTCTCCGATGGCTTGATCCACCACAGCGATAGAGGCTCCCGGTATGTATACCGAGCGTCTAGCCGAAGCAGGCATTGAACCCTCGGTGGGCAGCCGGGGAGACAGTTACGACAACGCCTTGGCTGAAACGATCAATGGCCTGTACAAAGCCGAATTGATACACCGACGTGCGCCCTGGAAGACAAAGGCAGCGGTGGAACTGACCACCCTGGAATGGGTATCGTGGTTCAACCATCAACGTCTGCTCGAACCCATCGGTTATATTCCACCGGCTGAGGCCGAGGAATATTATTATCGACAGCAGGCAGAAAAGGCCACGGTAAAGGTCTAACTTAAACCAACCAGCCTCAATGAAAGCCGGGGCGGTCAATCACGATGCAGAACGAGACCGTGAGTTTGAGTTCATTACCAATCGTTTTGATTGGCTGGCAAAGCTGGTGGCGCAGATTTACCAGCAGCGTTGGCAAGTGGAGTTGTTCTTTAAATGGATTAAACAGAACCAGAAGTTGAAGAGCTTTGTCGGACTGTCTGACAAAGCAGTCATTACGCAGGTCATGGTGGCGACGTGTGCTTATTTGATGCTGGCGTATTTGAAGTTCACCTCGAAATTCAAGCAGTCGTTACAGCAAATGATCCAGTTGATTCGGGTGAATTTGTTTATCAGGCGGTCATTGGTGGCGTTATTTGATCCGCCTGATAAATTGGATGTCGAAGTCAGCAATTGGTGCTTTTGTAGTGTTTGGAATTAAGTGGGACAGCAGTGGCTCAGACTCGATTGAATCAACATAAAGGCGACATATTGATTGCTTTAAAAATTTGAGTACGTATGGTCTAGCGGTCGGAACGCTTCTTATCAATCGATTCCGACCTTTTATATTCTTGGATCGGGGAAGTCAGTACGGCGGTCTTGTTTTCCAGGACACACTGAAAGAGTACGATATGATATGTCGACACCCGACCTTGGGTTACAAGAAGGCACAATCATGAGCAGCGAGCAGCACATGCGAGAAGCCCTGGCGCTGGCACGGGCCAATATCAAGGCTGGAGGTCGGCCTTTCGGTGCGGTGCTGATATACCAAGGGCAGGTAATCGCCCGGGCGGTAAATGAGATTCATAGTACACAGGACCCGACCTGTCACGCTGAAATGCAGGCGATACGCCAAGCTAGCCGTGTGCTGGGCCGTCCCGATCTTGATGGCTGCGAAATCTACGCCAGCGGTCACCCATGCCCCATGTGCCTGGCCGCAATGCACCTGTGCGGTATCCATCGGGCGTGGTTTGCCTATTCCAACGATGAGGGCGAACCGTATGGGCTTTCAACTGCTGACGTGTATGCGCAGATGGCTCGCCCGTCTTTGCAGCAGGAAGTGGTGCTACGGCCGTTGAAGCCTACGGACGAAGAGGGCCTTTACGCGCAGTGGCAGGCAAAGCAGGCGGACCGCACTTCGTAGACCAGTGGTTTCCGCTTGCAGGTCGTTTCCTGCGGATTGTCAAACAGGTATTCACTCAACCGGGAAAATCCACGCAGAATGCCTATATCGAAGCTTCTGTGGTCGATGGCGGGAATGGCCATTCGTTCTCGACGTTGCATGGAGCGCGCGTTCTCAACAAAGCGTGGCGAAAAGATTACAACTAACGCGGCTGCACAGCGCGCTTGGGCGGATACACCTCAGTCAGCCGAATTTGTAGCCCAGAATCAATTTTCAAACCAAAATCTTATTCCATCATGTGGCTAATTACGAGGGGCAGATTATTACAAATAAAAAACCCGCTATGTAGCGGGTTTCATTGTTCCAGATAAGCATTGCTCACTCTGTAGAAGTACTACATCACACTCCTAAGCAGTATCAAGCGCTTATTATGAACAGCTGCGGTATGGCAGATTAAATGCACCTCATCAACTGTGGCATCTAAATTTGCTTTATGAGAGCCCCTGCCATGCCGCTTCTGCTTCGGCGTTCGGCAGCTTCGAAGCTATCATTGACCAGATCGGCACGCCGATCTGTTGTTGTCGATGTTAGCTTCGTTGCTTCCGCTTTTTCTACTGCGCCGCCGATCCTGCTACTTCACAGTCTCCGTAACGGGACTTTAATCTATAACGTTCAAGGAACCCGATAGATGGATGTTCTTGGGATGGAGCTGGCACCAAATGGTAAACGCACCGCTCTTGTTCGCTACGAAAGAGACCTCTTTTGTTTCTCCCGCCTTGAGTACTTCTTGAACTCCATATTCATCAATAGTAAATCCCTCGCTGATAGGGGATTTGTTCTCTACGGTAATCTTTACTTTGGTCCCTTTCTTCACAGTCAAGGTTTCGGGCTCATTGATAACGTTAAACGCGCGGATGTTCTTGACTGTCACACCTTCCACGTTGAGCTCAGGAATAGTAGTGTCATAAGCATTGATAACTACCTTGAATTTTTGTTCGGCTGCTTGCGCGGTTCCTACTAATAACAATCCCAAGGCAAGGCTTGCAAACATCGTTATGGTTTTTTTCATAATTACTTTCCTTTACTATACGTTACGTTTTAATGAAATAGCAGCCGCTCTTGTTTAACGGTACTTACAACTTGCCACGCCCTGATCAACAAGGGCAAGCATCTGGATAGTACTCATTAACCATGAGCGCTTTACTCATCGTTAGAATTGTAATTCTGCGTATGTTTTATCCTGAATTCGCCCGCGCGAATCCAGCTAATACTCTAATTGGGATAATCACGGATGTCAATCGCAAGCGTCCCTCAAGTCCAAGTTTAAGATAGGTTTTCTGGCCGATTAGATCAAGCCGTGGCATTCGAGCTTCCGGCTTCGCCATTGCTGCTTTCTGGTTGTATTCAGCCTATCATGGCACACTAAACCGTAATTTTGGGCATAGCCAATAATTACGGTAATATTGTCGATCAAAATCGGGTAGACCATGGCTGATAGCGGGTTGATAATCTTTAGCGTTGTAGTCCTGACTGGATTGCTTTGTCTGGCTATATGGGTTCTCAGGAAAATAGCGCGCGGAGAAATCGACGTAAGCGTTAACACCGCACTGGTGGCATTGCTGGTGGTTGCATTGCTGGTGCCTTTGGGATTGAATTTTTCCGCTCATCTGATATTCGGCAAGATGAATCATTCAAGTATTAACGAAACCGCCGAACACCCGGAACACCCGGAACACCCGGAACACCCGGAACACCCGGAACAGTCAGAACACTCGGCATTCGAGACTGAACACCATTGAAGTTAACTGAGGACGTCAATCTGCATTGGCGAGGTCTAGAAACAATGGGAATTTAATATGCCTCGCGATACGAAGATTTGGCCACTGCTGACAGGCACGCATCGCTACGAAAAGACAATCTCGACACGCAACCGCGGCCATGGCAGATTTATCGATGCGCCGATTCTTGCCTATTTGATTGAAACGCCCAATGGACGCATTCTCTACGATGTCGGTTGCGACTATCGCAAGCTTGCTGACCCAGCGCTGCGCGCAAAATATTTCGAGCCCATGCGTCATTCGTTTGAACCGCCTGCGATGGAGGAAGACCAACGTATCCCTCACTATCTGGCACGGTTGGGGCTCGAGCCATCCGATATCGATGTCGTGTTTATCGGGCATTTACATTTCGACCACGCAGGCGGCCTGTGCGACCTGCCCGGCTGCGAGGTGCATGTTCAGGCTGAGGAGGTGGCGGCAGCGCGTACCGGACAGGATGGCAGCGTATTTGCCGATGAGCTGGAGAGTGCGGGACAATGGAAGGTAATGACGAATGAGTATATGTTGACCCCCGGCGTCCAGGCGGTTGCCAGCCCAGGGCATACGGCCGGACATATGTCGCTATTCATCGAGCTGCAAAAAGGGCAGCCCGTCATCTTGTGTGGGGATGCAGCCGATCTGGTTGAAAACCTGGACGAGGAGGTTGCGCCGGGATACTGTTGGCAGGATAACGAAGCACTGGCCCTAGCGAGCATTCGTAAGCTAAAGGCGCTCGCCCGCACCGAGAACGCGCAGCTTTGGCCTAACCACGATATGAATTTTTTCCTGGGCTTGCCGAGATTTCCGGCATGGAGAGACTGAAGCACCGGGCTGCCAGCCCGGCATGTTTCGTGGCGATTTCGTGGAGAGGTGGCTGGAGCCTAATTGGAGTTA
Organism: Nitrosospira briensis C-128; assembly: GCF_000619905.2. Lineage (NCBI taxonomy): Bacteria > Pseudomonadati > Pseudomonadota > Betaproteobacteria > Nitrosomonadales > Nitrosomonadaceae > Nitrosospira > Nitrosospira briensis. Next base: position 3,010,376 of record NZ_CP012371.1, read on the forward strand.
GGATTTAGCGTGGCGGCGTCTACAATTTGCCCTTTACGGGCGGCAAATTCGCGTTGTGCCTGTTCTGTTGCCATTCGCCGATGCATCGCGGCTTTTTTTATACTCTCTTCCGCATTTGCTTCATATTTACGAACCAAAGCATAAGTATGTGATTTCAAATCCTGAGCTCGCCGGCCATAGAGATATCCTTTATCTTCATAGTGCTCAAGTAATTTCTTTTGCTCCTTTGCCTTCGTCTGCATTTCTCTCGCTGTATTTTCAAAATACTGCGTCAAGGCATCATGATCGCTGCGTGTTCTGGCGTTCTGGGAAGCTTTTCTGATATTGGTGTTCTGAAGGGCTTCGTGATGGCTTAGCTGAGCGCAGGCGGCCAATACGCTGAAGGATAAGGCTGTGAATAAATTTCTTGTTCTCATGCCGCGCGCTCCTTTAGAATCGAGCGACTGCTCCAAAAGACGCGAAGCAAGGGCTACAACAAATTATCGTTTGTGAAAAAATTGTAAAGGGATGAGCGTGAATTTGTCAACTATTTTATGTGTAAAGTGTATTAAGATAGCGTATAGTGGTAAATGTGCTATAACACGCTTTTCGATTTCCTGATACAGACGGGGGGGAAGGAGGTACAACCAAATGGTTAATAAAATGGGTGCACGCCAAAAGCAACTACTCAAGCTATTGCGTGGGAACAGAAGCGGCATGAGTGTGGATGAGCTTTCGAAAGGGCTTGAAATTACCCGAAATGCCGTGCGACAGCACCTCGCGTCCCTGGAAGCGGCAGGATTAATTGCGGCAGGTGTCACGCGTCCATCTGGCGGAGGCCGCCCTCAGCAACTTTACGTACTCACCGAGCTCGGCCAGGAAAGTTTTCCACGTCAATATTCGTGGCTTGCGCAACTGGTGGTGGCCTCGGTTCAGCGTGAGGAAGGCGCGGAAAACATGCGTAAGCGGCTGAACGGTATCGGTGCCGGCATAGCTCGGCAGATACGAAGCCAGTACCCGGAATTGACCACGCAACAGGAAAAGGTCCAAAAGCTCGCCGAGGTAATGGATCAGCTTGGTTACAATGCGAGAAATGCGACATTGCCGGGTGGCGAGGCAGTTATTGAAGCCGATAACTGTGTCTTTCACCAAATGGCGGTAAAAGACCTGGAAATCTGCCATCTGGATAAGGGCCTGATGGAAACGTTTACCGATACCAAGGTCGAGCAACACGAATGCATGGCTCGTGGCGGAGATCTTTGTCGATTCAGGTTTTTGCCTAAAAAGGAGTAGTTTCTACTCCTTTTTTTTGCCTTTCTTTCTCTTCTGGCGCGGACCTAGTGCGTTATCCCTGCAAGCGGCTGCAATAAAGCAGACTCTACCAGCACATCGACACCCGTTTCACCCATTATCGCTCGCGCGGGGATATTTTCTCCCGCGCGCCACCTTGCCACTGCTTTATGCTTCGATGCGCCGCTCACCAGAAAAATTATCTGACGCGAACGGCTTAGCCGCGCGGCGCTGAGCGATACGCGCTGAGGTGGCCGTTTGGGCGAATTGAAAATCGCCAGTGTATCGGGGGAATCCGAAGCGGTTCCCCACTCATTACCGGGGAACAGGCTTGCAGTATGGCCGTCTTCCCCGAGCCCAAGCAAGGTCAGATCGAACATGTCAACGCCCTGTAGGGTTTGTGCATATTCATTAGCTGCTTTATCCGCGCGAATCTCGCTCGGTATTGCATGTATCTGGTTTGGGGGAATAGACACATGATCGAGCCATGCTTCCCCAGCCATACGAAAATTCAACTCTTCCACCGTGGGCGGCATGCAGCGCTCATCGCCAAAATAGATGTGCCAGGCAGTCCAGTCCGTGGGAGCCGATCGCAGCCGCTGATAAATTCCGCGCGGTGATTCACCCCCAGCCAGCACGAGATTGAAACGTCCGCGTTCCTGTATCGCCATCGACGCCCCGTCGAGAATGGCGCCCAGTGCTGCTTCCTGTAAAGCTGGCAGATCGGCGAATCCGTGCCAGCGGTATTTTTCCGAATTGACGATGCTCATGGCTGTAGTTACCTGTGCTGATTGGTCTTGTAAATAACTTAAACTGAACAGTAGAGCTGGCTATGCTAACACACTAATCCGGTCTGATTGCCATTCGGCCGCTGCCCAGGAATAATACTGCGAGGCCGGAAAATAAATAAAAACCCTGCAATTCGAGTGCCCAGCCACCTGAAGTCGTCAAGGTAAACAGCTGGCTGCGGTGTGCCAGAAAAAGTGCAAACACCATATTACCGAAAACGAGCAAACCGCCAAGGCGTGAAAAAATTCCCAGGATTATCATTAACGGTGCGATAACCTCACCCAGATAAACGCCATAAGCCAGAGCCTGAGGTAGACCATTGTTGCTGAGTTGCTTGCTGATGAAGTCGAGAGAACCTGGATTGAGTATTTTATGTGCCCCATGGAACAGTATCAGCATTCCAACGGTAACACGGAGGATCAGTTTACCGAGGTTATCATTGTGAAACGGATTGGACACTATCATGTCTCCGGTAATTTCAGGTTCGCCATTTCAAGGGGCGGAATAGGGCAGGAGACAACCGATGCATTGCGCGCTACGCTAGCCGAACTTGCTCGCTCGGCCTAATGGGAAAACCTTAGTTATTCAGTTGAATTCGCTAGTGAGATTTATTTACGACACTGAATCTCTGCGCACTGGACGCAGTGGCGTGATTTTTTTCTTTAAATTTCAAGGCGATTTGCCGGTGAGTGGCAGCTTCCTTCGCATCCGCCTTCGCGGCTTGTTCATACTTGCGTACTAACGCCGCGGTATGCGCTTGCAGATCCTGAGCTTTTTTTCCGTAGAGATAGCTTTTTTCCTCGTAATGCTCAAGCAACAGTTTCAGTTCCCTCGTCTTTGCCTGTGCCTTCCCTGCCTCATCTTCGTAGTATTTGGCCACAATCTCATGTCGCTTCCTTGCTTCATCTTCATAGTATCTTGCTATAGCTTCGTGGTCGCTCCCGGCGGGGGGATCCTGCCCGGACGGGATTTCGGAATCATCGACGGTTGCTGTTACAGGCGAACTCAGTGAGGCCAGCAAGCCAAGCAGGGACAACGCGGCAAAAGTATTTATCGTTTTCATTTCGAGGCGTTCGAATCCGTTTTTCACGGACGTCAGAACTGAAGTTTCGACAAAATTTACGCCAGAATATTCCTTGACTCGAAGCCTACCTGATGGCTATGGCTTCGTCAACTTCGGTATGTTTAAAGCACCAGACTTTGCAGATATGCCGATGTTATGGACGGACCATAAGATGGGGCCAAGAATTGAGCGCAGACTGAAGCAGATTAAGAGGGAAAACTCGGAGCTTATCGTAGCGGAAAGAGTCGTGGAGGTGTCGCGAGAAGGGTTTATGGGGCACCTTCGAGATTACGCTACGGTAGCGAAGCTGCCTATGAAAATGAGAGAAAGTCAAAATACAATTTGAAGCTACTGTAATGCCATACGCTAAGTTTTAATTCATTGCTCTACTGCTATTTTTTAGAAACAGTAGCCTGGCGAAGCTCATGCACAATACTCAGTTTCTCCAATTGAGGTACAGAGTAGCCGTTCTCTTCAGCGCTTGCTGCCATCTGCCGATGCAGGGCGGCTTCTTTTATATTGGTTTTTGCCTCTTTCTCATACTTACGCACTAACGCATAGGTGTGGGATTGCAGGTCCTGGGTCTGTCTACCGTATAGGTAGCTTTTGCTTTCATATTCTTCAAGTAATTGTTTTTGTTCCTGCGCTTTTGCCTGTATTTCTCGGGCTGAGTCTTCGTAATAGGCTGCCACAGCCTCATGGTCGCTTCGAGTTGTAGCATTCTGGGCAGCGGCGGTGATATCAATATCTTCTGCGGCGGATGCAGCGGGGCTCAACAAGGAAAAAAGGCTGAGTAGAGATAAAGTAGTAACGATTTGTTTCGCATTCATCATCACACCTCCTATTCTTCGCATTGCAAAGCGGGCGTTAATTTCTCATGCTCATGGTGTGAAGAATATGTGAAGGATAAATCTTTGTCAACTTATTTATGTTGAAAGTATCATTAGGATTGATCCCACCTGTCAACTTCAAGCATTGATAATGCGCAAGCGCTTTCGGGCTAGGCTCGCGCAGGTGCCTCAGCCTGTCTATTCCTACAATTGAGAAGTAGTCGGGCTGCGCCCGACGATCGAAGAGACGATGGCCGGCAGAGCTCGCCCTGCCGGCGTTATCCTGGGCCGGATGAGTGCAGCGTGAACCGATGAAGACATGCAAATGGCAGAGCGCATTCGCTATCCTGAAGACAACGGCTGATTGATTTTGGTAAGGCCAATATTAGGGAGGCGTCAATATCGCGAGGTAGGTCGGGCTACCCGACGATCGTAAAATTGATGTCGGGCGTAGCCCGACCTACTTATGGGGTTAGCGCAGCGTAAGCCAACGAAGGAGGGTAAACAGCAGGGCGCATTCGAGGATTGTGCAATTATTCCTTTTTTATATCATGTCCGCCGAACTGGTTGCGCAACGCCGACAGCAATTTGTTGGAGAACGACTCGGGATCGCGCGACTGCAGCCGCTGCAATAGCGACAGCGTGATTACCGGTGCGGCGACATCGAGATCGATTGCCTCCGCGACAGTCCAGCGTCCCTCGCCTGAGTCAGGCACATAGGCGGCGATACCATCCAGATCGGGATTTTTTGCAAGCGCCGCAGCGGTCAGGTCGAGCAACCATGACCGGACCACGCTGCCGTCGCGCCATATCTCCGCCACCTGGTGCAAGTCCAGGTTGAATTCGGTCTTGCGGCTCATAAGTGTAAACCCTTCACCATAGGCTTGCATCAGGCCATACTCGATGCCGTTGTGAATCATCTTGGTGAAGTGCCCGGCACCGCTGGGGCCCACGTGCCCCCAACCTTTATCAGGCGCCGGAGCAAGTGTCTCGAAAATAGGACGCAACTGAGCGACGACATTGTCATCGCCGCCTACCATGATGCTGTAGCCATTCTCCAGACCCCATACGCCGCCGCTGGTGCCGACATCCACATAGTGGATTCGGTTTGCCTTCAGCATCTGGGCGCGGCGTTGCGTATCCTTATAATTCGAATTGCCGCCATCGATAATAATGTCATCGGGTTCCAGCAGCGGTAACAGCGTAGCTATCGTTTCATCTACCGGCGCACCGGCAGGAATCATCAACCATACGACGCGCGGCGACTTCAGTTTATCCACGAGGTCTTCGAGCGACGCTGCCGCCGTTATGCCTTTTTCCCCCAACTGCTTGCGGGTATCCGCGCTGCGGGCGAAACCGGCTACGCGATGACCATCCCGCAGTAGCCGTTGTGACATGGGGCCGCCCATGCGCCCCAATCCGATCATTCCAACATCCATTAGTTTCCGCCCAGTTCTCAGTTATGCAGACTGCCTACAGCAGTGGTTCAGGCCGCGTGATTGCAGGCGGCAAGGATATCTTGCCGTTTTTCCTTTATCGCGCCAAGCAGTTTGTCATATGAAGCGGCGAAAGCGGCCACGCCGTCATTCTGAAGCTTTTCGGTGATGGCATCAAGATCGACTCCCAGATGCGCCAGTTGTGCAATATTCGCTTTCGCTTGCGCCATATCCTCTTGCAGCGTCGCATGCACGCGGCCGTGATCGCAGAATGCCTGGAGGGTTTTGGGTGGTACGGTGTTGACGGTATCGGGCCCGATCAATTTTTCCAGGTAGAGTACATCTGAATAGGCCGGATTCTTGGTTCCGGTACTGCCCCATAATGGCCGTTGCACACGTGCGCCTTTACCGCGCAGAGCGGCAAACGATTCACCATAAAATACTTCGCGAAAGCGCTGATAGGCAAGCTTGGCGTTGGCGATGGCAATCTTGCCGCGCAAATTGAGCGCCTCGGGCGTACCCATTTTTTCCAGCAAGGCATCGACCACGGTATCCACCCGGCTGACAAAAAAGGACGCGACCGAAACCGGCAAGGGTTTTGTTACGCCAGGGGATGCCGTCCGGCGCTCGAGCCCGGCAATATACGCTCGTGCCACCACTTCGTAATGCTTCAGCGAAAACATCAGGGTGACATTGACATTGATACCTTCGCTGGTCAACTGCTCGATCGCGGGAATGCCCTCGGGCGTGGCGGGAATCTTGATCATCAAATTGGGGCGCTGCACGGCCTGCCACAGCCGTCGCGCTTCCGCGATGCTGCCCGTGGTATCGTGAGCGAGTTGCGGCGAGACTTCAAGGCTGACATAGCCGTCTCCGCCGTTCGTTTCATCATACACGGGCCGCAGCACATCGGCCGCCATGCGGATATCTTCGATGGCTACCGCCTCAAACAGTGCTTTGTCGGTTTGTTTATCGTTGGCTTTGAGCAGTTTGCCCAGCGCATCATCGTAACTATTGCCGCGAGTAATGGCTTGCTCAAAAATGGTTGGATTGCTGGTCAGGCCGCGCAGCTTGTCTTCAGTTACGAGCCGTTGCAGTTCTCCGCTATTGATGAGGTCACGACTGATCGAGTCCAGCCAGATAGATTGGCCGCATTGCAGTAACTGTTCAAGGGGTTTCATAGGATTTGTTCTCCTTTAGCGATGGCACTGTTGCAAATGGCTGCTGTGAACGATTCGCGCAATTTGCCTGCTTCACGCGACTGCTTCGGCGTTTCACAACGGCGTCGGATGGCTGTGCCTTATATCGCGGGAGATGTTTATTTGCCCATCAGGGGAATAAAGCACAACAATAAGACAATGCGATCACGCGATCGTTCATCACGTTGCTCGTTGCTTCCTGCCCTTATCGCGTTTTTAGGCCGGGAGCCACATGGAGTTTCGCTACGGGTTTTCGTTATTTTCGTTATGCCAGTTGCTTCGCCTGTCCGGCTACACGCGCGCAAGTGCTTGAGTGTATATATGATTTTCCATTGATCACGTGGGCTCGCCGTCAGCGGAGTAAGGCAACATGAGGGTTGGGTATGTACAGGCTCCACTCTGCCGATCATTTGCTGTCCAGCGCTAAAAATGATTCTTCCACTCCCGGATTGCAGCAAACACGCTGACACGGTCGGTTAACGGTGTGCCGGCATAGTTGCTGGCATTCCGGATAACTTCCGGTTCATTGCAGCGCAGGAATGGATTGGTGGCCTTTTCCAATGCGATCGTGCAGGGGAGGGTCGGAAGATTTTGCCCACGTAATTTTACAACGGCCGCTTTGCGTTCGATCAACGCCTGGTTGCCTGGTTCGACCGCCCTGGCGAAGCGAATATTATTGAGTGTATATTCGTGACCGCAATAGATCAGTGTTTCTTTGGGCAAATCGGACAGTTTTTCCAGGGAATCGACCATTTGCCGGGCGGTGCCCTCGAATAAGCGTCCACAGCCGCAACCGAATAACGTGTCTCCACAAAACAGCAGGTTTGCGCCATAATACGCAATATGCCCGGCAGTATGACCGGGGATGTCCAGGACCTTGAGGCTGAGCGAGAATTCCGAAAGGTAGACGTTACCCTCTTCCTTTTCTTTTTCGGTGTATTCTTTGAGGCGATGAGTCAGTGTGGGGATTGATTCCTTCTCGGGGCCGTAAACCGGTACCGTAAATTCCTGCAGCAACGCTGCGTTTCCTCCTGTATGGTCCTTGTGGTGGTGGGTATTGAGAATCGCGATGAGTTTCAGTTTTTCGCGCCTCAAGTAATCCAGCACCGGGGAGGCATCGCCCGGATCGACCACGGCAGCGTGGCAATGGTCGCGAATGACCCAGATGTAATTATCGGTGAATGCACGGATCGGAACGATATATGGCGTAGTCATGATAGTTCGGGCGGTTGAGCCAGGTAGGGAAAATCGATAGCTCGGCGTCGCGTTCAAAGATAAGGTAATAGGCTAGCCAATAATCCTGCCGGTCTACCTGCGATAGAGTCCCATATCGTTTAACTGTTGAGCTTCGGCCGTTCTAGACATTATTTATGCCTCTAAAAAATACACAGGAATGGTTTGAAACCTGCCTGGGCCAATATCTGTTGGAACGGGAGCAAAGCTATTTCGACAAGGCCGTGGCAAATGTGTTCGGATACAATGCCATGCAAATCGGATTTCCGCAATATGACTTTTTGCGCACCAACCGTATACCGCTCCAGTTTTGCGCGGCAACGGAAGGGGGCGCCGAAGTACTGGCAGCACCTGATTTTTTGCCGATTGAAACGAACAGCATCGATCTGGTGGTGATTCCACATGTGCTCGAATTCAGCTCCAATCCCCATCAGATCCTGCGTGAGGTGCACCGGGTATTGATGCCTGAAGGGCAGGTCATTGTCTGCGGTTTCAATCCCCGCAGTCTGTGGGGCGTGCGCGGACTCTTCAGAACGCCTCGGGATAATTTTCCCTGGCGCGGCAATTTTATTGCGCTGCCACGGCTCAAGGATTGGTTGACGCTACTGGATTTCGAGATTACCGAAGATCGGCTATGCTGTTATGCGCCACCGTTCAGCCAGGAAAAATGGTTGACGCGTTTTTATTTCATGGAGACTGCGGGTAGCCGCTGGTGGCGATTTTCCGGAGGCGTGTATTTTCTGAATGCCGTCAAGCGCGTCCATGGTATGCGTGTCATCAAGCCCGAGTGGAAAGAAGTCCGAGCAAGAAGAAAAAGCATGGCCCCGGTTGCGCAGAAGATCAAAGGCACTACAGGGAGCGAACCACGCAGGGCCGCGCGCAACAAGACATCAGTGCAAGGCAGGGAGTGAAGCCGGATCGTGCAGGTGTGGTCGACATATTTACCGATGGCGCCTGCAAGGGTAACCCGGGTGTCGGCGGTTGGGGTGCATTGCTGCAATACAACGGACATAGGCGTGAGCTGTTCGGCGGTGAAAAACTGACGACCAACAACCGGATGGAACTGCTTGCGGTGATCCGCTCGCTGGAAGCACTGAAACAGAGATGTAACGTGCGTTTGCATACCGATTCCCAATATGTGCAGAAGGGCATCAGCGAATGGATACATTCCTGGAAAAAGCGCAATTGGCGTACCGCGAGCAAGAAGCCGGTAAAAAATGACGATCTGTGGAAGGAGCTCGATCTACTCACACAACGCCATAACATCGAGTGGTTATGGGTGCGCGGCCACTCCGGACATGAGGGCAACGAACAGGCGGATCAGCTTGCCAACCGAGGGGTGCAGTGTGTGCTTGAAAATCCGGCGGGCTCGCTCAGCGCTGCGGAGAAGTGCGAAGTTAACGGAAATTTCAATGAATAGTTTGCTTTTAACGCTTTTTGCGGGAAAGGCACAGATTTAACCCTCTATGCGCCAGATTTTTATCGACACTGAAACTACCGGCTTGGAACCGAGGCTCGGCCACCGTATTATCGAAATCGGGGCGTTGGAAATGCTGAGCCGGAGGCTGACGGGCCGCCGCTTCCACTATTACCTGAATCCCGAACGTGATAGCGAGCCGGGCGCTTTGCAGGTACACGGATTGACGACGGAATTTCTCCAGGACAAGCCGAAATTTTGTGACGTAGTCCATGAGCTGCTTGAGTTCATCGATGGTGCAGAGCTGATCATGCACAACGCCTCTTTCGACGTTGCATTCATCGATCATGAATTGGGGCTGGCCGAGCTGCAACCTCTGGGTAAATGTTGCCATTCGGTCACAGATACCTTGAAAATGGCCAAGGAGTTGTATCCCGGCAAAAGAAACAACTTGGATGCGCTATGCGAACGCTACGCCGTCGATAACACCAGGCGCTCGTTGCATGGCGCACTGCTGGATGCGGAGCTGTTGGCAGAAGTCTACCTCGCCATGACACGTGGGCAAGACAGCCTGCTGATGGATCTGGAAGACCCCTCCGCGCTGGATTTTGCGATCAGTCTGAGTGAGCTTCAATTGACGGTGCTGCCACCTACCCCGGAAGAACTGGAAGCCCACGCACAGCAATTGGAAAGCATCGAGCGCGAAAGCAAAGGTAAATGCTTGTGGATAAGGCTGGAATCCGCCGGGCCGACACAGCCGTCCGCGGAAATGCAGCCCCTGGAGCCAATAGCGTAGGAAGATAATCCATAAGGACGGCGAGCTTAGTAGGATGGGTGGAGCGAAGCGCAACCCATCAAAAAGTATCGACGCGACTCAAGAGCTGACCTGGGATAGGTTTCCTAAAAAAGCTCACGCTGCCCGTCCGATTTGCCTTTTTTTGCCTCCCTCATATTTTTTGCCCCTGAAGCGCCAATCTTGGCGGTAACCTCAACCGGTGGCGCAACTGCCGAGGCAACCGAAGGTGGATGAAAACGGGAGCTATCCAACCCCTTGAAGCGGCCTGAACGGACACCCATGCCCAAGCGCGCAACCGTTTTTTCGAAGCGCTGACGAATCACGTCAGCCCAGATGCCTTCCCCATGCATGCGCTTGCCGAAACTAGCGTCATAATCCTTCCCGCCGCGCATATCCCGCACGCGGTTCATCACACGGGCAGCCCGATCAGGAAAGTGGGCTTCAAGCCATTGGCGGAATAGCGGACTCACCTCCCACGGCAGGCGCAGCATGACATAACCCGCATTGATGGCTCCCGCTTCCGCTGCCGCAGCCAATATGCGCTCAAGATCAGGTTCGGTAACAAAGGGAATTATCGGCGCGACGCTGACCCCTACCGGAATCCCGGCATCGGTCAACGTGCGAATGGTACGCAAGCGACGTGCAGGAGCCGCAGCGCGCGGTTCCAGTGTACGGGCAATAGTCGGGTCGAGCGTGGTGATGGTTACTGCCGCCATCGCTTGCCGGCGGGATGCCATATCCGCCAGTAAATCGATGTCGCGTTCAATCAATGACGATTTCGTGATCAGCGCCACCGGATGTTGGCACTCATGCAGCACCTCCAGCACGCGCCTCGTCAGCCGCAGTTCGCGCTCGCAGGGCTGGTATGCATCTGTATTGACACCAAGCGCAATCGGCTCCGGTATATAAGACGCTTTGGCCAGCTCACGCCTCAGCAATTCAGGCGCATTGACCTTGGCGAAAATCTTGCTCTCGAAATCCAGCCCAGGTGACAAGCCAAGATAGCTGTGCGTGGGACGCGCGAAGCAGTAAATACAGCCGTGCTCGCAGCCGCGATAAGGGTTCAGCGAGATGCTGAATGGAACATCCGGGGATTGATTGCGGCTCAAGATCGTTTTGGCTCGTTCCTCGATCACCTGAGTCTTCCAGCTTGGGACAGGATCTGTCCCCGTATCGACATCGATGCTGCCATCCGTCGGGCAATTCGCTCCAGCATCGGCTCCCGAGCACCCTCCAGCATCACCCTGAGACCAGCCATCATCAATAGCTTCGCGCGTCAGCAGCTCATAACGTCCCTGCAAATTGGAAACCGCACCCCGGCCTTTTTTTGCTTTCAAGGGGGGTTGTATGAATAGCGGCTCATCCTCGGCAGAGATATCGGAGTCAGACATTATGCAGTCCCAATATTCCTGATCTGTGAAGGAAGGGTAAAAGCACTTTAGCTGGCAATCGGCGCTGGTGGGTTAAATACGAGATAAAGGATATCCCTTTGAAAGCCTGGTCGTCAGTCAGTTCACGTGCAATATCAATCACTGTACAATTTTTTTTCAGCAAGCAGATCGGATTTGCGGTGACAAAACGATGTCGGGCGGAGCCCGCCCTACCAATGCGTCTCATCGACAGCATGAGTAGGGCGGGTTCTACCCGCCGGATGACCCCATCACTCCCAATCTAACCAACAAACAACCATGCCAAACTACCGCCGCCATCAAGAACCAGGAGGAACCTATTTCTTTACCGTGGTGGTCGCCGGGCGAGAACCCATATTTACTCAGGAGGTTGCACGCATTGCGCTGCATGCGGCAATACAAGCAGTGCGCAAGGAGCATCCATTTCACATTAAAGCGTGGGTATTGCTCCCCGACCATTTGCATTGCATTTGGAGTTTGCCCGAAGATGATGCTGATTATCCGTTACGATGGGCAAAGATAAAACGGGCGACGCGGCACAATCTGGGCTTGACCCCTAATACAAGATTCTGGCAACCCCGATATTGGGAACACTTCATCCGCAATGACAATGACTTGATCCGCCATCTGGACTACATCCACTGGAACCCCGTGAAACACGGACTAGCCAAATGTGCCGCAGACTGGCCTTATTCCACATTTCATCGTTTTGTGACAGCTGGTGTTTATCCACCAGACTGGGGCATTGCCGAAAGTGAAATTGATGGAAAACTATTCGGCGATTGAGGAATTTGACCATCCCGAATGAACATTTGACGGGTAGGTCGGGCTACGCCCGACGATTAAGAAACGATGTCGGGCGGAGCCCGACCTACCAGTTGGTCTCTGATATCGGTGAGCCCCATCGGCAGGAACCCATTATTGCCGCTATTCCAACATCATATTTAGTAGGGCGGGTTCTACCAGCCGAATGGCTGCCAATCCAACAGACAAATAACGATGCCAAATTACCGCTCCCACCAAAGAACCGGGAGAAAGCCACTTCTTCACCGTGATGACCGAATGACCGCCAGGTGGAAAACTATATTTACTCAGAGTGACACGTATTGCGTGCCTGCGGCAATATAAGCAGTGCGCACGGAACACCCGTTTCGCATCAATGCATGAAAAATTGTGGTTGAGCCCCCTTACTCCTTCGGTTTTTCGACTTCGCTGCCTAATAATATCGATTTCAGTCCGAGAAAACGCGTGGGCTCTTCCGGTATGGGCTCCGGGCTTATTCTCATCAGCTCTCCTTCCAGTTGAGTGACACGCCGCTCCAGTGCGGCTTTGTCATCTTCCAGTTTATTGACCCGGCGGCGTAGTTGCGAACCTTTCCAGACATTCTTGATTATGCCCGGCCAGGATACCAATAGCGCAATAACGGCGCCGATGCCGATTGCCAGCAGCAATACCATGGCTAGAGAGCTATCGAAGGTCCATAAACCCAGGGTGACCGTCACCGATGTACTGTTCTGCAGAGCAAACGCCACAGCAGCGATGGCGGCGGCAATACCGACTATTAACAAAAGCTGCATGACTGTCTCCTTTGCTATTAATTTTTTACGAAAGGAAGCACCTTCGCAGACAACATTAGTATGCACTCAGTCGTAAACGGCCGAAAGGGGTGATGGGATAAGGGATTCAACCACTAACAGGTCGGTAAAGTAATAACTGCCCAATAATTGATGGGTTTATTATCTCGTGAGAGCATAAATCGTCAAAGAGCAGGATTTTCGGATTTAGAAATAAAAATCCTCTCATGGATTCGCCGGAACGCGCTTGGCATTGCTCATCGCCTTGAGATAGGCAATGAGCTCTTCAGTGGCCGTTTCACGGTCGAGGATCGCGCCGGTAAGCCCCGGCATCGTTGTGTTGTACCGGATACTCTGCGGGCTCATAATCCAGCGCTTCAGATACTCGGGTTTGATATATTCGGTCACGCTTATCGGGTAATTGAGTTCTGGCGCCTTACCTCCGCCTTCACCGTTGATAGTGTGGCATGCCATGCAGTGCTGTCGAAAATGCATGAATCCGCGCTGCGCCTCCGCTGATGATCTTGCAGGGGGCGTCATATTTGGAAAAGGCGGCATGAATTTAAGCTCGATGCGCTTGATCTGGTAGGGCATGTCCGATGCGCCGGCATCGAGCAATTCTTTTGACTTGGTATTGTCCCAGACCAGGTAGAGCGGCCCGAGTTGCACGATTTCATTGTTTTGCAGCCTATTAGTCAATGTAAACGGCGTGCCATCCTCATGCGCGAAGGCGAAATAGGCGTCATGTGCGAGTAACTTCATCACCGGAATGCTGGGCTGATACCCGTCAATGGACGTGAAGATGATCTCCCGCGCCTTTTCCCAACCCTTCCCGAATACCTTATCAAATACAGGTCGAGCTGGCAAAGCGCGATAAATACGCTCCGCATTTTCGTGCACCTCAAAAACCTTTATCGAAGCCACGGGTGCGATAGCGCGAAGCTCATCCAGGGACAGAGCCTTGACGGTTTGGCCGTTGTCCTTGAACTCGATACTAATGGCGCTTTGTGCCGATGCGGGCACAAGCGGGAACGCATGGGCGCAAAAGCTGCCGAGCAAGAGCAGGAGATATTGCAGAATTCTTGAGACGCTCATACTCATGCGGCTCCTCCCACGGTACGTATCCATTATTTTACAATATGCCTATGTACCGTTCTCGGTTTGACGGATGTACAGCTTGGGTAGCTTGGGTAGGATGGGTGGAGCGTAGCGCAACCCATCAAAACTACGCAACACACACCTTAACCACAACCGAATATCAGCGATGTTGCTTTAGTAGGGCGTTAGCATAACCAAATGATGAGTTGCACCACGTAAAATCGCGAGCCGCGACCTTCGTCATGCGCTGTGTGTTTTCAATTTTACCAGCTTAACCGCCAGCCAAGCACGTTGCGGAAGATTTGTTCAGAGATTCCCAATGACATATATCCATAGCAATAATTGAAAATGCTGCGTGAACTGATTTCCAGAGATATGAAGAGACTTGCTGGCGCGGTATATCACGCCAGAGGCACCACCTATTTCGAACAAGGCCTGGTGAAATTGATCGATGAGAATGACAGCGACATCATCGCTTGCGTTGCAGGCACATATGATTATGAAGTGCGGCTATGGCAGGAAGACGATGAGCTAATGTACGAGTGCAGTTGCCCGGTGGGGCAGGATGGCGATTTCTGCAAGCATTGCGTTGCAACCGGTCTTGCGCTGCTCGCAAAGCGCGTGGGAAAGAAGCAGCACTCCGCCATGGATAACATTCGCAACTATCTGGAGACGCTGGAAGCGGACGCGTTGATGGGCATCATTACGCATGCCTGCAAACATGACAAGCGCTTGCGCGAGAGGTTCCTGCTGGTGGCGCGGGGACGCGGAAATTCCAAATCGGCAGTCAAGGCATGGAAGGATGCGTTAAATCGCGCCACGGTTACACGCAGATTTATTGATTATCATGAAATGCATTCCTTCGCGGCGGGTATTCAGGAAATTATCGATGGGCTGGGAGACTGGGTTTCAGGTGGGCGGGCAGCCCAAGCCATTGACCTGGCGGAATACGCGGCAAGCAAGGTGGAAAAACTGGTTGGTGAATGCGACGATTCCAACGGGGAATTGGGTGATCTTCTGGACAGCATCGGCCAGGTTCACCTGGCGGCCTGCCGGGTGGCGCGCCCTGATCCGGAGGCGCTGGCTGGCCGGTTGCTGGGGCATGAGCTGGGCGATGAGCTGGATACTTTCACCGATGCCGCGGCACGCTATGCTGATGTACTGGGGGAAAAGGGATTGGCGGAGTATCGTCGTCTGGCCGAGCTGGAATGGCAGAAAATTCAACCATTACCCCCGGGATCCTCGCAGTCTGATCGATGGGATGGGAATCGCTATCGCATCACGCGAATTATGGAAACATTGGCGAAGCAAAGCGGCAACGTGGAAGAACTGGTGGCGGTAAAATCCCGTGACCTTTCACTGGCGTGGCATTTTCTCGAAATCGCCGAAATTTACCGGGACGCAAAAAAGGGAGAAATGGCATTCGAATGGGCGCAACGCGGATTGGCGGCGTTCCCCGTAAACACCGATTCGCGCTTGCGGGATTTCCTGATCGAGGAATATTTGCATCGTGGCACAGGAGAAAAAGCCATGGGTCTTGCATGGATCCAGTTTGAAGAAGATCCATGTCTGGAAAACTACATAAAACTGAACAATGTCACAACCAAGCTGAATAATTGGCCGACCTGGCGTGACAAGGCATTGGCATATCTTCGGAATAGAATCGCTCGCGCGTTTGCTGAAAGAGGCAAATCTCGTTTTGGTGGAGTGGAAGCGCCGGATCAATCGCCCCTGGTAGAAATTTTCCTCTGGGAAAAGAATGCCGAAGCGGCATGGCAGGAAGCCCAGTCAGGAATTTGCCACGAAAAATTATGGGTCAAGCTCGCAGAGCTTCGCGCGAAAGAACATCCCCAAGACGCCATAACAGTTTATCGGCGCCAGATTGCGCGCCTGGTGCAACAGACCAACAATCATTCTTACGAAGAAGCCATCGAACTGATCAAGAAAATCAAACCGCTCATGATACGTGTTAGCGGTGCGTCAAGCGTGAGCGACTACCTCGCCGAGCTGCGTATCATATTCAAAGCCAAACGTAATTTCATGAAAATGCTGGACCAGCTTCGCTAATGCCACTGCCACTCGTTATTTTTTCTTTATATGTTGCTCCCGAACCTTGCCTTGACATGGGTGCCATACTTGTTAAAAGGATTCTACCCCGCCAAAATGAGGCCATTTCAGAGTAGGGCGGGTTCTACCCGCCGGATGGCTGCCAATCCAACAGACAAATAACAATACCAAACTCCCGCCGCTATCGAGAACCGGGAGAAAGCCATTTCTGATGATCGCCGGGCGGAAAACTATATTTTTTAAGAGTAACGCACATTGCGCTGCCCGCGTTGTCCTCGCTGCCGGTATTGAGTTTTATGGAATACCCTCGAGTTGGAAGTGAGAATTTTCACGAGGTGCGACACGGCATAGTAATGTACCGAACGCGCACGAATATAAAGGTTATAGAATTAGAGTTGCTGGCATGACCCGTCGCCACAGCACCGGTGTAAAGTGCCCGGTCCTGGTGGCTATACAGCAACCTGAAGCGTTCAGGAAAATAAAATCCTGATTTATCAAACCTCACTCATTCAATACAAATAGGAGCCATTGATGCAAATCGAAGAGCAACACGATGCCGCATTAAAAAAAGTGGCTGAAATGGTAGGAGACACAAAATTTGCCATGCTGACCATCATGGAGAGAGATGGCACCTTGCGCAGTCGCCCCATGTCGACGATGCAACTTGATGCTGACGGCAACCTTTGGTTTTTTACGTCGCAGTCGTCATTAAAGTTTGTGGAAGGGCAGCGGCAGTGGCAAGTCAACCTTTGCTATGTCCGCACGGATAAGCAGGATTACCTTTCCATATCCGGCAGCGCGCAATTCGTCCATGACAACGAGAAAATGAAAGACTTGTGGACGCCAGAGATAAAGCCCTGGTTTCCAAACGGGCTGGACGATCCGGACTTGACCTTGCTCAAGGTCAGCATTGTGGAAGCGGAATACTGGGATGGGCCCCGATAGCACGGTAGAGCGTACTATGGGGCTGGCCAAAGCTCTTATTACCGGAAATACCGACGTGCTTGGCGAAAGTCGCAAGATAGAATAGCCAAGGATGGGGCGGAAGGCAGCACAACTAGCCCGGATGTTTCATAAATTCGCGTGATGATTGTGCAGGATTTTGTTTTGCAGGGGGATTTTGTGAAAGAGTGGCGTAGTTATTCATACGCCCGACTGAACGAAATTTTCATACGAAACAAAAGACCAGCAAGGGCGCGCATCAATTTATGAAACATCCGGGCTAATACAGGGCTCAGAGTTATTTTAGCCAGCGTGAAAACTGGCGCACACTACGCCAGCACGCGAGCCCTCCACCGCCTCCCCTAATAGTTCTACTTCAATGTCTTCCGGATCCGCCCAGGATTCGTCAATCCACTCCTCTTCGCCAGAGGGATGAGTAAGCTGTGCCGCCTCCTCGGATTCAGCAATGACAACAGCGGTATCGTAGGTGTTAAAACCCGTATTCTCATACTGAGAAATGAGATAAATGTTCATGCCACCTCCTCTTGCCTCGAAATCAACAGTGTATCAATTAAATCACCAACAATATGCCGGGGAACCTGGGCGCAGGGGGACAAAATAGATGGGATTACGCGGGTTGCATGAAAATCCCAAGCGCGGGGTCTTGCCTGATCCAACCCATTACCCCCATAGGGAACCCAAGACTTAAACATGCAAGGTTGTATGGAATAATCAGATGGTGAAGTACATCCCCACCTTAATGTCGATAGAAATTTCTACTCCCAGGTTTGATCGATGTTAACGACAACATGGCAAGACCTCCTGAACCCGGGAGGAGCGACTGACTTCTTTTCTCGCAGGGAATTCCCACCATTCGAACCAGAGGCAGCCCATGAGTACAGTCGCGCCAATGCGCTGTGGCTCGCGGAGCTCAGCCGATTGATTTATCGACAAGATATCGAGGAAGTGATAACGGCTCCGCGGCCGACCCGAGCTCGCTTTTTGGAAAAGGCGGGATTGAAACAGCGTGCCTTTTTTGCTTCACCGGAAATGGATACTCACGCAATGCTCGTTGAACCCATGGTTTCACCTTCCTTTGCAATTCTGGTATTCAGAGGTACCGATAGCAACAGGGATTATGTTACCGACTTTGAATGTGGAATACTTCCATGGGACCGAAACGAAGTAGGGATTCACAAGGGTTTTAAAAAGGCGCTTGACTCGGTGTGGGATAAGATTGAGAAGGAGCTCTCCCCGCTTGTCTGCCCGATCTTCTATACGGGTCATAGTTTAGGCGGAGCGCTAGCCACTTTAGCGGCATCGCGATATAAACCGCGGGCGGTTTATACATTTGGATCACCGCGGGTGGGAAACGAAGCATTTGTTACGTCCCTGCAAACACTACCAATCCATCGCGTTGTTGACAATAAAGATGCAGCAGCGCTGCTTCCGCCTGAAGTATTGGGATTTCGCCATGTTGGTTTATTACAATTGCTTATGGAGCCACAAACCGAAGCCAAAGAAAACTCCTTTTTTGCACCGCTAAAGGTCTTTGGAGAACCCCCAAGGCCATTGGCAGATCATGCACCGGTTAATTATGTCGACAGAATATGAATTTTCCCTGAAAAAACGTTCAGTAGTAGCACCTGTTTTTGTAAAAACCCTGGTTTCCAAACAGGTTGGATGACTTACCACCGGCAATACTGATGCGCTTGGCGAACATGGCAAGATAGAATAGCCAAGGATGGGGTGAAATGCAGCACAACTAATACAGACGGATGTCCATGGGGCTTATCATGCAACCGCTAGTCAATTTAGGGCATCCTAGGTATGATGTATAGTCATACTAAAGAGTGATGATGCCATGAGTAAAGCAAAAATAGCGATTACCCTTGAAGAAGAAACCCTGGAAAAGGTCGACCGCCTCGTTGGGTTGCACGTTTTTCCGAACCGGAGCCGCGTTATTCAGGAAGCAGTTGAGGAAAAACTTGAACGCCTTGAGAAGAATCGCTTGGCGACGGAGTGTGCCAAGCTGGACCCAGCCTTCGAGCGGATGCTTGCTGAGGAAGGTTTGTCCGAGGATCTGGCGGCATGGCCAGAATATTAAGAGGCGAGATCCGCTGGGCTGATCTAAATCCGGTGCGAGGCCGGGAACAAGCAGGGCTAAGGCCCGTTCTTGTTCTTAGTCAGGATGTTTTCAATGAACGTTCAGGTACCGTTATTGCTATGGCGCTTACCACTCAGGCTCAGCGAGCGGGATTTCCGCTAACCTTTGAGCTGCACGACATTGAGGTTGGAAAGCGTTCGTGGGTCAAGATCAGCCAGATCAGGACACTTGCGGTGGAACGCGTCGGAAAGAAAATAGGTAAAGCGTCTCCTGAGCAACTTTTGCAGATAGTTGAGGGGCTGAACGAAATTATAGGGGCATGACACAGCGGCGATGTGCTGGGTGTCTGAGCTTCTGGACTTCTCGGGAATAATCCTTGCGCTCTACGGTGTAGATTCCTGCACATTGTCCACGAAGAGGTACTTCAAAGTATATCGAGTATTAGCTTTGGCGAATCAGCAGGCGCCAATAATCCGGTAAGTCGGATGAAGTCCGCGCGGGTCAAGGCTGGGAGATCCGTGTCGCTGACGGGTGAGATCAGCCACCGGCGCTCCGCATCAATTTGGGTAGGAATATCGCTGTGTGGTGCCACAAATAATGTGACCCGATCAGCTAAAACCGCTTGCCACAAGATCGAGCTGTCAATTGCTCGCTCCTCAAAAGCGATACGCACACGCTTGTGCTGCCCGCGATCTCGGCTTCTGATGTCGTGCGTCGTGCTCTGGCAGACTCTGATAACTTGCTTGCCACTTCAGGAGCACCAAGTGCGATCGACAGGCTTCACACGGCCATGCCGGATACTTGAAGTCCGTTTGCAAGGAAAGTGCGATATCGCTCGCCGATGACGCAACTCTTACGCAGGCATATAAGGCCCTTCGTATCCAACATCCAGCACTGCAATCATTGGGCGAGCATGACGGCGAGATAGGAAGAATTTTGGCATCATTTGCTTCTGTTCTCGATGCGCTCAATACCCTTCGCAACCATGGGAGCGTTGCCCATCCTAACGAGAATATCGTCGGGCTTGCTGAGGGTGCATTGGTGGTTAATGCCGTCCGAACGATCTTCCACTATCTGAGCCAGAAGATTCGTTCATAAGTGTGGGCGTGTAGGTTTGCATACTAATGCCGCCCAGATCTCGTATCACGGCTTGCTCGCAGTAAAAGTCTGAACGCGGCGGCGGCCATTTCCTTGCGCAATCATTCGAGCGGGAATCACTTAGGCTGCCACGAAGACGGCCCCAGTGTGGATTGCCTCATCTTCAAAAAGATCAAGCTGACGCAGGTGCGCCTCTGCCTGCTCAGGATCGGCCGTGAAGAGAACGACCGCTAGGTCTTTCAAGGCCCTCGTGCAGCTCACATAGAAAAGACGGCGCGTTCGATCCACAGTTGTTTCCTCGCCAGCATCAATGTGTTTTCGGTCGCTATCTGAGAGTTCTTCGTGCTGGAAAACTTTCGATGAAGCTGAGAATGTCAATCTGGCCGACCCGATTCCCGAGGGTTTCTCACTTCCAAGCATAGACCTTGATCTCTGGTTCGAGGTTGCAGCGCCAGACCTCTATCTAGTAATTCCCTTGCTTCCGAGCACGGCATGGGAGGGAACCAAGGTCGGTATACGAGTTTCGCTGACCGCTCGAAGCTCCATTAGCCTCATTCAAAACTACCAAGAAGCTAAGGCCAAAGGTACTGGACAGGCTGCGGAACTGCCGCCAGAGTCGCAATATGTTCCCTGGCCTCGCTCCATGACGGACTATCTCCAGCGCGAGTTCAAGAACGAATATGAGCTGCGCTACTTCATCTTGGACCGCACGCAATTCGATGAAAACTTCCGCGAAATCGGCGCCTATGTTCCAGATGAGCTAGGTGGAGAGCCAGGCGGCGGAACAATTCTAAAATCGCTTATCCATATCGACAACCTGGGGGCGCAGCGACACCTTGCTGATCCTAATCCGGAAGCTGGTAGTAGATCGGAAGACCTATCAAAGCGTTTAAGCCGTTTCTACAAGCGCAACCTTAATCAGAGGCAAGACGATCACACAGCACTTAGGGCGCTGTTCGACTCTGAGCAAGCGCTTAACATTCACTTAGATGGGGTATTCAAGCCGACGCTTGATCGGCTTGCCAAACTTGGCTATCCGGGCATTAATAACCCGCGATTGAAGATTATGTCGGCGCTAGACCCAGCCCACGTCATGAGCCAGGACGCGCGAGTCCACTATCAGATCGGAGATGGTGAAGATACTGCCACCCTTCCTGACAGTTATAACGGGCTTGGATTCAAAAATTTGATCTACATGGTCGTGGAGATTCTCGACGCCCAAGTTAGGTGGGCGTCGATGGACAATCGCCCTCCATTGCACCTGATTTTCGTGGAGGAACCAGAGGCCCATCTACACGCCCAACTCCAACAGGTCTTCATCCGAAATGTTCTTGAGCTTCTGAACATAGAGGGCGACGACGGAAGTATTTTTGGCAGTCAGATGGTCATCACGACCCACTCGCCGCACATTCTTTACGAGCGAGGTTTCAAGCCGATTCGCTACTTCCGACGCAAGAAAGTCGGCAAGGAACAGTTGACAGAAGTTCTAAATCTGTCGGCGTTCTACCAAGCTCAGCCAGGCGATCGTGATTTTCTAGAACGATACTTAAAACTGACTCACTGCGATCTATTTTTCTCAGATGCCGCTATTCTCGTTGAAGGCAATGTTGAGAGACTGCTCCTGCCCGTCATGATTCGGAAGGTCGCGAAGACTCTCCGATCAGCTTGTCTATGCATTTTGGAGGTCGGCGGTGCTTTTGGGCACCGCTTCCAGTCGCTTATCGAGTTTCTCGGTCTGACAACGCTGATCATCACCGATATTGATAGCGTCGCCCTTGTAGCTCCGGCGGCCGCCGATGCCGTGGATGACGAGGAAGTCGAGGAGTTCGAGGTTCCAGCCGACGCGGAAGAAAACGTCGCAGTGCAGGCCCCGGACAATGGTCAAGATCCAGTCGGTGAGCCAGTTGCCCCAGCGCCTAAGAAGAAATACGGCAAGGCTTGTTTGCCCAGTGAACCGGACGCTGCGACCTCGAATCAAACCCTCATCAAATGGCTTCCGGGGAAGCTCACAATCGAAGACTTGCGTAACGCCTCTGAAGCTGACAAAACTCATGTGCTCGAAGACGATGCAAAGGTTCGTGTGGCCTATCAGACTGAGCGGGCTATCACTTGGAATGGAGCCACTGAAACCCTCTGCGGGCGCACGCTAGAGGAGGATTTTGGCCTTGAAAACCCGGAGTGGTCCCAAGCCACGGCGAGGAAGCCTCTGGGCTTGATAGTAAAGGGTGGAGCCGCTGGTCCTGCCGCTCTTGCCAAAGGCCTTCATGAGAAGGTTTCGCGGAAGAGTTTCGATAAAACGAAGTTTGCGCTCGCCGTCCTTACTGAAGACGAGAATGCTTGGCATGTACCTGCCTACATCCGTGATGGGCTTTTCTGGCTGAAGGACGAAGTACGGATCGAACTTGAGACCGTGCTGCCCGACGCCGTTCTCATCGCCGAAGATGTCGCGATTGGAGGCGAGCATGAGTAGCCGGGCGAATAAGCCGGACACACAGGCCGACATCGACCTGCGAAACTGCCTTGGAAACGTTCCACCACGCAGCTTCATAATGAAGGCCGGTGCCGGTTCCGGAAAAACCACTTCTCTCATTAAGGGCCTGTCATCGGTCATCCGAATGCACGGAGATAAGCTTAGGAAGACCCGTCAGCGCGTTGCCTGCATTACCTACACAGAGATTGCAGCCGGAGAGATTTGGAGGGACGTCGGCAGTGACCCCCTAGTTCACGTCTCGACGATCCACAGCTTCATGTGGCTGCTAGCTAAGCCGTTCCAGAACGACATTCGCGTCTGGGTGTCTGGACGCATCGTGGAAAAAATTGAGGCACTTGAAGAAAAGCAGGCAGCCTATGGCCCCAGGGTTCAGCAGCGCACGAAGGATAAGGACACCCGAGACCTAGAGCGCCTCCGTCGGCAGTCGGGGCGGATCGCCGCAGTCAAAGGTTTCCGATACGGAACAGGTAGCAACTACGCAAAAGGAATTCTGGGTCACGATGACATTCTGAAGCTCGTGCCCCACTTCATTGCCGAACGCCCTCTCTTCCGAACCCTTCTCGCGCGCCAGTTCCCGTTCGTATTTGTGGACGAAAGCCAAGACACGACTACAGAGGTCGTGGAAGCTTTGAAGACCGTCGAGCGTGAACCCGGCGTTACGCTTTGTCTCGGCTTCTTTGGCGATCCGATGCAAAGAATTTACGCTACTGGGACTGGACAGGCTGAAGCGCAGCCCACTTGGGCCGACATTCCGAAACCTGAAAATTTTCGGTGCTCAACCAGGATTCTGAATCTCGCGAACGCGATTCGTCGTGATGGCGATGACCTCGTTCAAACCCCGGGCCAACGTCTAGGTCCTGATGGCATCGTTCCAACCCCTGAAGGTTCGGCCCACCTTTTCATTTTGCCTGCGGACGATACGCGGGACTCCAATCTGGTTAGGGTGCGCGAATGGATGGCGACACGAACCGGTGATGATCATTGGCAAGCAGGTGATGATGACCAAGAGCGGGTAAAGCTTCTCGTCATTGTTCACCAGATGGCCGCAAGGCGCTTAGGATTCGGAGACCTCTACGCTGCGCTCAACTCCAAGGCGCCGTCAGCGTTCAAAGATGGTTTTTTAGATGGCTCTGCGTGGCCTATTTCGCCGTGTGTAAAGTTTTTGATCCCGATCGCTATTGCTCACACCCATGGCCGACAGCTTGAAGTGATGCGACTGATCCGGGAGTATTCACTTCTTCTCGATAAAGACTCCCTTGTCGAGGTGAGCGTAGCTGAGCGTCTTAAGGCACTTGGAGATCTTGTTGCTTCGATCGCAGCAGGCATAGTGGGGAATTCCGGCGTAACGATCGGCGACCTTCTGAGACAGGTGCATGCCTCTGACTTACTGATCCTCGACCCTCGGCTGGTATCGTATTTGGATCCGAATGCAGCTGTGCCTGTGCAGCCCGAGCCCGAAGAAGGAGCGGAAAATGATGACGACGTTCAAGAAGACGATGAATCCGGCAAGGAGTTGGCTTCAATGGATGCTTTTCTAGCGTGCCCTGCTAGCCAACTATTGGCATACCAGACCTACATCTCGGAACGTTCACCTTTTTGGACTCAGCAAGGCATCAAAGGGGCCGAGTTCGATAGGGTACTTGTCGTCCTGGACGATGCCGAAAGTACCCACTTCCAGTTCTCCTACGAAAAATACCTCGGCCTTAAAGAACTGAAATCATAGAGACTGAAACGGTCCCTTCCACCCGTGACGAACGCATGGATGGCCTGAGTTGCCGACGTTTTTCCACTGTTATTCGATCCTACGAATATTGATATGTCGTCAGCCAGCTCAATATGAGCATCCTTCAAGCGTCGAAAGTTTCTGAGGCGATACGAGTGAAGATGCACGAAAATCCTCCGCTAATTTTTTAGAATTTATAAGAAGCAATATTCGCCGAAAAATGGCGGAGTGTTCGCGTCTTGCCAATATCCAACTCTAGCCAAAGCAGCTAACTCATTCATAAGAATGATAAGCGAAATACATCAGTGCGTCTCCGCTTCGCGGACCGCGCTGCTCCAGGTTCGCTATTCGCTCATCCCTGATGGGACTGGCCTTCGCCAGCCTTCCACATCGCTAACGCCTACGGCCCAGCTTCCAGCTTCGGGCCTGCGCGCTTCGCTTGCGTGCGGTCGACACATCAAGGCGGCCGTTGCCTTGTCCAGTCGTCTCCCCTGACTTCATCACCTTGCTCGCGACTGTAGCCCGCGGCCGTGTGCCGTCAAGGCGCGCAGGGCCGTGTCCTCGCTGCGCTGCGGGCCGCACCAACCCTGCGCTTCTCTCCTTGACGGCCCCCGTCCGCGCGCTCCTGACCGTCGCGGGCGATGAACTTAGGAAAGACGGTGGCAACGAGGCCAACCGGGTTTTTCGTGCCGACCGCACCGAACAGCCGAAAGGCTGGGCTCCGAATCTTGGAATCCGGTGCGGTTTGAACAGCAAACCCTTCTTTGTCAGGAGAAAGACCATGCAACTCGCATCCCGTTTCGCTTCCCATTCCCCGACGCTGCGCAGCGATTACCCGCTGTCCGACGACCAAATCCGCCGCGTGGCCCCGTCCATCTTCGCGGACACCCCGCATGAAAGCCGCTCCGAACGGTACGCCTACATCCCCACCGCCGCCGTGCTGGCGGAACTGCGCAAGGAAGGGTTTGAACCCTTCATGGCAGCGCAAACGCGCGTGCGGCACGACGACCGCCGCGAATACACCAAACACATGCTGCGCCTGCGCCATGCCAGCCAGATCAACGGCGCGGAAGCCAACGAAATCGTGCTGCTGAACTCCCATGACGGCACGAGCAGCTATCAGATGCTGGCCGGGATATTCCGGTTCGTGCGGCGACACGGTGGCGGATGTGCGCGTGCCCCACAAAGGCGACGTGGCCGGACACGTTATCGAAGGCGCTTACGAAGTGTTGAGCGGCTTCGACCGGGTGAAGGAATCCCGCGATGCCATGCGCGCCATCACCTTGAACGATGGCGAATCCGAAGTGTTCGCCCGCGCCGCGCTGGCCCTCAGCAGCCCTTGCCGCTTCTTTCGCTGCTGCATCCCTAACCGCAAGGAGTTATCACCATGAACGCCGTTAATGGCCAACTCTGAGCGGTTGAAAGAGCTGCGCCAGCAACGCAAGGCTGATCGCGCCACGGTGGACGACACACTATGCAGCGTGGTGGCTGAGGCTACGCTCGACGCTGGTTGATAATGGTATTGAAAGATCTGTCGCTCGGCAGATCGCTCCATCCGCCGCGCCAGCAGAAGATCTGCGTTCTAACAGTAAAAGCGACGACAAGACCCATGTCGATCGACGCGAAGCCCACTCAATCATCCAGGTGAGGGAGAAGCCGACGGCAGTATCCGCGTTGCCCGCCCTGGTACGCAGAGATCCGCATTCGCAAGACTCCTATGTAGCCCTCAGCCCACAAACCCACAGTGAACTCAAGTTGCGAGAAACGCGATAAGCTATTATTTTAACTGCGCTTTTCTCATTGCGCCACAAAAATAAATACTTGACAGCGGTCATTTTTTATTACCCCTTAATAAGGGCAATTACCCCTTTTTTATCCATGTCGCTCCCGGACTTCGCCCCTGACGCTCGACAATGCCCTTTGCCTGCTGTTCGCGTAATACCCGCCGTACCATATCGCGGCTGACGCCCGGACAAGCCTGCTCCAGTTCGCTGATGGGAAATCCCGTAGTCGCTGCAGCCAGCCGCCCAATCCCGGCCAGCACTTGGTCCCGCTTCGCACCGCGTGGCGCCTTACCTCGCCTACACGTTCGGCAAATTCGCGATAGGCGGTTTTCAGGATCGACAACACATAGTTGATGTAAGGCCACGGGTCGTGGCTGCCTTCGTGCCAGCCTTGAGAACTCTGCTCCAGCGTCTCATAGTATCTTTCCTTGTTCTGCTCGACCAAGCGCTCAAGGCTGATGTAATGCCCGACCTCATAACCCAGTATGCAGCTTTGCAGCAACCACAGCAGGCGCGACATTCGGCCATTTCCGTCACGAAATGGATGAATGCACAGGAAATCGAGATTGAATGCCGCCAGCGCTAAGAGTGAAGGCACCCAGGGCTCGTCAAGGCAACGCTGCCAGTCCGCTTACCAGTGCGGTCATCGCGACTGGCACGTCGCGCATCGGCACCGTCCGGAAGCGAACACGCTCTGTTCCGTCCGGGTAACGCTCGATAATATCGCTATCTTCATTCTTGTATTTTCCCGCGTCCCAGATTTCGCCGAGCGCCATGATGTGAAGACGCGAAATGGTTTCTTCAGAAATTGGTATGGCTACAGCGTTCCCGTATATCCACGTGAGTGCGTCCCGGTAGCCCCGCACTTCTTCCTCGTCGCGATCACGGAATAGGGGGTGTGGCGAGATGAGTACGTCGCGAACACGAGAAGGCTCAACAGAGACGCCCTCGATCCGGTTGGACGATACGGCACTTTCGATCAACGCATGTTCGCGCAGGGCTTTGAGCCGCTGCGGCGATTGACGCGTATAGAGCTCCTGCTTGCCGCGGTATTCGCCGAGATCGGAGAGGTACCAGACGGTGGTTGGATGAATGGGGTATTGACGAGTAGCGAAGAGACGCAGAGTGCTGGTCATGATTTATCCGCAGCGATTGATTAACATACCGTAAGAAGTGGACTGTTACACTGTGTTCATCAAGCATAGGATCCTTTATATCCTTCCTATGACGCGTAAATTCGAAAAGCTGTCAGAATCAAGTAGAGTGCCTGCATTTCTTCAGAAATATATCAAGGGTCAAAAGCGACAAATTGCCCCGCATATAAATCTTATTGTATTTGCATAGGTTATCTTATGCCATCCCCAATCCTTGCGGTGTGTAGCTTTATGATCTGGAGCGGGTCAGCGGCGGAGTCCGAAACTTATGCATTTTGACAAAAGAGGCCGGAATACTTTTCTTTGCTTGTACCAGCGTACCGGGAAAATCTTTATAGAAGTGGTGGGCGGTACTGGGATCGAACCAGTGGCTTCCACCGTGTGAAGGTGGCACTCTACCGCTGAGTTAACCGCCCATTGGTTAACCGACAGATAACCGGTTGGGGAGGCGCAATTAGAGCATGAACCCGCGCTTTTGGTCAACGCGCTCGCGCTCGTTACAAGCCACGCAATCTCACGGCGATCGACGTAAGTCACGGCTGACCTGGTATTTCACGTAAAATAGCCGGCTTTCACCTCGTCAAAGTCTATCCCCTCATGATCCGTACCCGTTTCGCTCCCAGTCCCACCGGTTATCTCCACATTGGCGGTGCACGCACCGCGCTGTTTTCCTGGGCTTATGCCCGCAGGCACGGCGGTAAATTCATTTTGCGCATAGAAGATACCGATCTCGAACGCTCTACTGCGCAATCCACTCAGGCGATACTTGACGGCATGGCCTGGCTGGGGCTCGATTATGACGAGGGGCCGTTTTACCAGATGCAGCGTTTGGCTCGCTATCATGAAGTGGCGGAACAGTTGTTGCGTGCGGGGAAGGCATACCACTGCTATTGCAGCAGGGAGGAATTGGACGCGATGCGCGAGCAGCAGCGTGCGGCGGGGATGAAACCGCGGTACGACGGACGCTGGCGCGATTCAAAGCAAGCCCCGCCCGCAGGGGTGAAACCGGTGGTACGGCTGAAGAATCCGCTGGAAGGAGAGGTGACATTCAATGACCTGGTCAAGGGTCAGATTACCGTAGCCAACAGTGAACTGGACGATCTGGTATTACTGCGCGCCGACGGGGTTCCGACTTACAACTTTGGCGTGATGATTGATGACCTGGATATGAATATCACCCATGTGATCCGTGGCGACGATCACGTCAACAATACGCCGCGCCAGATCAATATCTTAAAAGCACTTGGCGCGCCATTGCCCCAATACGCCCATGTACCGATGATACTGGGGCCGGATGGCGAGCGGTTGTCCAAACGCCATGGCGCGGTTTCAGTGATTCAGTACCGCGAAGATGGTTATCTGCCCGAGGCGCTGATAAATTATCTGGCGCGACTGGGCTGGTCGCATGGTGACGAGGAAATATTCAGCCGCGAACGACTGGTTGAATGGTTCGATTTTTCGGCAATCAACCGTTCTCCGGCCAAGTTCAATCCGGAAAAATTGCAGTGGCTCAACCAGCAATATCTCAAGACTGTCGACAATGTGCGGTTGGCGGAACTGGTTCGGCCTTTTCTTGAAGCGGACGGTTGCAACACGGCAGGGCAGGGTATGCCAAATCTCCCAAGCGTGGCG
This sequence comes from Nitrosospira briensis C-128, assembly GCF_000619905.2. Lineage (NCBI taxonomy): Bacteria > Pseudomonadati > Pseudomonadota > Betaproteobacteria > Nitrosomonadales > Nitrosomonadaceae > Nitrosospira > Nitrosospira briensis. Next base: position 3,039,487 of record NZ_CP012371.1, read on the forward strand.
AATCTGCTCAAGGAACGGGTCAATACCGTGGCGGAGCTAGCCGATGCGGCAGTCTATTTCTTTCGCGCGCTGGAACCCGCCGAGGAACTCAAGGCACAGCATTTTACCGCCGAGGTAAAACCGGTCATTCTCGACCTGAGGCAGAAACTGGCTGTTATCGAGTGGGAAAGCGATGCCATTAATGACGCTATCAAGACCGCCGCCAAGGGCCATGGCGTGAAAATGCCCAAGGTGGCCATGCCGCTGCGCGTAATGGTGGCAGGTGTCGCGCAGACACCTTCAATAAACGCAGTGCTCGAAATACTCGGTAGGGAAGAAACGCTCAAGCGCATGGATAACCAGCTGGCAGGTTTTCCTGCCTGATCCGGCGCGGGCAGCAAAATGCAGTATATCGTTGGGCAAAATACGACATATCGTTGATCTGCTTTGCACTATACTGCCGCTTTACATTGACTGGAATTGTGCGGCTCAGTATAATTCGCGTTCATTTTGTCGGGGGTATAGCTCAGCTGGGAGAGCGCTTGCATGGCATGCAAGAGGTCAGCGGTTCGATCCCGCTTACCTCCACCAGTTTCCGGCAATATCGCAAACTGACTGCAATTTGTTTAAAGTCCTTCAGTCCCCATCGTCTAGTGGCCTAGGACATCACCCTTTCACGGTGAGTACAGGGGTTCGAATCCCCTTGGGGACGCCAAGAAAAATCCTCTATTCGTCGCTTGTTTTTCAAGCGATACGATGTGACGCGCCGAGTCAGGCTGGATTCATGTGGTCCCGAATGATATTCGGGCGCAAGCTACCACTGTAGAGCGCATAAAATAGAACAGCCTGATAATTGCCGGAGACTTTACCGGCACTCAGCCGTTTATTGGCGCTATCCCTACGCTTGGTCCTATTTCGCTTGCCCAGTAGACTTTTGATTCTGGAAATCCGGTAAGTTTGGCTTCAAAGTAATATGGATCCATCGAGTCCTCTGAACAGGTTACGACAAGACCGGGTTTACGTTCGATATTGCCTTCTTTAGTCCGTACATAGGTGATACATTTTGTGGCCATTTTGCTTGGCTCCCTGTATATGGTTAAAGTGGGTGCATTCAAGTTTTCCCTTTGTACTACTGGTTTGCCGGCTGGTTGAACTACCAGCCTTCCACAACAATTTCTCGTAGCGATCAACAAAACGCTTCGAGGACGGATGAGACCACTCATACCAGTTGATCTCATCCCTGTGTTGCATCGTATGCCGCAACCGATACCGGATGGGCTTGCTACGGCTTGGTCACACACATCCCCTTGCAGTCAAGACCATCTCTGGTGGGATCGCAGTTGTCGGCGGGGTCATCCACGCAAACCATGCCGCCGATGCAGTTAATCCGGCTGGGTCCACCGCAAGGCTGTTTGAATTTGCTCTTTTCCCCGGAACCGGCCACACATTTTCCGGGACACTCAAGGCCGTCTCTGGTGGGGTCGCACTTATCCGCGGGATCATCAACACACGACAGGCCCTGCGGGCATTGGATTACGCTGGGTCCGCCACAGGGCAAATGTTTTTTTTGACCGGTGGCGGATTTCCCGTGCGGAGCGGAAGCGTCCGGTCCAGATGCCCCATCCTGTGCATGAACAGCGCCACCTAAACCAATAGTCAAGCCAAGCGCCGCTATGAATCTGGCAGTTAAATTAAATATCCGATAACGTTTCATGGTAGCTCCATTCAAGTAAGAGAATAATAGCATCAGCTAGAAATCTCCCTCTTTCTGCTAAAACCGCTGCCTGTTATTTTTTATCCGGGTATCGAAAACAAGATAGAAATTCACACTAATTTTGCGAATATGGAGCTGCCCGGTTCTGTGCGGTGCCGCACTTTTTGCAGAGGTAATTTGCACAGACACATCGGTAAATGAATGGCGACCCGGAAAGCATTTGTGGCGAAATGCGAGGCCAGTATCAGACACAGGATAAGCAAGTGATGGGTATCGAGGGACCGCGGGGCGTTCTCACGTGTGCCAAGTTGTGTAAGATATCGGTCGATTGATACGATTGATCGTCCAAGCGCCGGCGTAGTGACGCCCGAGCACCGGCATAGCATCAGCATAACTCTCCTGGGCCGCAATTTTTAAAACCCGGGAATTTACCGATACCTGCCTGGTCAGTGTACATTTGCGTAGCGCAGCAAGAAGCGCTGAAACGCCGACCTGTAAACCAGTAAAGATATTATTATGTTCAATACGTACGTGCATGAGTGACGGTTGGAGCCAAGAAGAACTGACGGCGTCAGTTGAATGCTATGTCGAAATGCAGCGCAAGGAGCGTGCAGGCCAGCCTATCGCAAAGAAACAATACTATAGGAAGCTGGCGCAGAGGTTCGGCCGAAGTGAAAAAGCATTCGAACACCGGATGCAAAACATTTCATACATCCTCTCGCTCATGGGGCGCAGCTGGTTGACCGGCCTCAAGCCTGCAAAAAATGTCGATGCTGACGTTGCGGACCGGATCGAAAAATTATTTACCCAACTCGACGGTCAAAAGGCGGTGGCCGTGGCTGCCTTCGAGATCGCTGTGCGAGAAGGGGCCCGGCAAAAAAATCTCCCCAAGCCGAATGGTAATCCCAGCCCGAAGGCCAGACGTATAGCGATCACACAATTTCAGCGGGATACCGCAGTCAAGGCTTGGGTTTTACGGCAAGCAGGGGAAATTTGCGAATGCTGCGAGCAACCCGCTCCGTTCAATGGTGCCGACGGTTTGCCTTACCTGGAATTGCATTATGTTCGGCAACTGGCGGAGGGTGGAGCGGATACGGTATCGAATGCGGTTGCGCTCTGTCCCAATTGTCATCGCGAAATACATCATGGCGCAAACGCTCAGGCACTCACGGCGTGGCTGTACGATAACGTCGCCAGGCTGTTGCGAGACTAGGCCGGTAAAGAGGAATGATTCGTGTTTTTGCCGTGCCGCAAAAATGTTTGCTGAATAATATTAATACAACATATCAATATATGATAGATGAATGCACCGGCATGGCTGATGCAGGGCGGATGGATTGGAGCGCATCCCATCAAGATGCTGGGCAGCACCAGAAGAAATATCGGTATGATTATTTACCATTCGGCTTAGCGGCTGATTCAAGGGATAGGATAAGCGGATGAAATGATAGGCCGCGCTTTGCTCCACCCATCCTGCGTGTATCACCAGCAGTGAGGCTACCAATACTCAGCAAAATGAAATAACCTTTATGAGACTATGGTAAATATATGAAACAAATGTATTGGAAGGATCACTGATGCTTTTTTGGCAAGCAATAATGGCGGCACGGGATCTCGGACGTTTGCACGAGATCGCATCTATACTCATCCGTTACGGCTTCGGGGATATGGTGCGGCGATTGGGGCTTGCCAATGCGCTGGAGCGCACCGGCCGCGTATTGCGCTGGAACGAAGCGAGTGAATTGGCTCAGCTCGAACCCCATGCTCGCGTGCGCCGGGCGCTGGAGGAGATGGGGCCCACTTTCGTCAAACTGGGCCAGATTCTCGCGACCCGTGTCGATCTCTTTGATCCCGAGTGGATCGCCGAATTCAGCAAGTTGCAGGACAGCTCGCCGGCCTCTCCTTATCCAGAGGTTCATCGGCAGCTTACCGAAGACCTTGGCGCCGCGCCCGAGGAGGTATTTGTCGCGTTCGATCCACAGCCCTTGGCAACGGGGTCGATTGCGCAAGTGCACCGTGCCCGCTTGGAAGATGGCAGCGAGGTGATAGTGAAGGTGCGCCGGCCCGGCATCCGGGCGGTCATCGAGGCTGACCTGCGCTGGCTCTCCAGGCTGGCCGAATTGATCGAAACGGGGAACTCCGAGTTGCGCCATTTTCGCGGGCAGGAGATTGTCCGGCAATTCACCCAATCCCTCCGGGCAGAGCTTGATTTCGCGGCTGAGTGTCGTAGCGCAGAGCGCATCGCGTCCAATTTCGTGGACTACACCGGGCCTGGTCACCCGCGCGATGACGGTCTCCCGGACGAGTACGCTGCTACGGAAGCCTTGGCCGGGCTCCATCCTCCGCTTCCCATCGTTGTTATTCCCAAAGTCTATTGGCAATGGACGGGTGAGCGGGTGTGCGTGCAGGATTACATCGAAGGCATACCCGGCCGTGATCTCGCCGCTGTCGATCGTGCCGGCCTTGACCGAAAGATTCTTGCCCGGCGTGGTGTCGCCGCAGTGGTAAAGATGATTGTCCTGGATGGGTTGTTCCACGCCGACCCGCATCCGGGCAACGTGTTTTATTTACCGGGCAATCGCCTCGCTCTGATCGACTTCGGCATGACTGGGAGGCTTACGGAGGATCGAAGGGGCCAGTTGATCCAGCTTTTGCTGGGTCTGGTGCAGCATGAGCCCGCGCAAGTCGCCGATGTGCTGCTCGACTGGGCAGTGGACGGAGAGGTCAATGAAAAAACGCTGACAGCCGAAATTCAAGCGTTTGTAGATCAATACCTCGGCGTGCCATTGAAACAGCTCAGGCTTGGCTTCATGCTGTCCGATCTGGTGGGCATCCTGCGGGGGCATCAGCTTCATCTACCGCCGGATCTGGCACTCTTCGTCAAGGCCTTCATTACGCTCGAAGGCATGGGGCGCGAGCTCGATCCGGATCTGGATATGGCCAGCGAAGCGCTGCCCGTTCTTCGCGACGCGATAAGTGCCCACTACGCTCCATCGGCAGTGGCGAAACGGAGCATGCGGACGGCCGCGCAGATAGCCAGCCTGATAGCGGATATGCCTCGAGAGCTTTCCCGACTGCTGCGCACCGCACGCCGCGGCAAACTGGATATCCAGGTTGACGTTTTGCCTCTCAAGCATCTGGGTGCCCAGCTGGACGGCGCCGCCAGCCGGCTCACGGTCGGTATCGTCGTGGCGGCGATCATCGTCGGTTCGTCCATCGTCATGACTGTATCAGGTGGTCCGACGTTGTTGGGGTTGCCTTTCTTTGGACTGCTCGGTTACCTGTTCGCGTCGGTCGGCGGAATCTGGTTGCTGTTTTCCGTTTCGCGCAGCAACAAGGCGGATCGGGAGAGAAGGCCCTGAGGCTTGCTTGATACCCGCAATGGATGCGGGTAAGGTGAGGTTTTTGTATCGCCTATTGAATGGGGGATCTTACAAATGGCAATCACGCTTAATCATACCATTGTGCCTTCGCATAACAAGACTGAGTCGGCCAGGTTCTATTCGAGAATATTTGGCTTCGACTATTTTGGCGAGTTCTCGCACTTCGTTGTTGTGAAGGTGAACGATACGTTATCCCTGGATTTCGACAACAGGGAGAAATTCGAATCTCATCATTATGCATTCAAGGTTAGCGAGCAGGAATTCGACGAGATATTCGGACGCATCAAAGCCGAGAATATCAAGTATGGCAGTGGTCCCTTTGAGCCGGAAAACATGAGCATCAATCACAATGATGGCGGGCGCGGCGTTTATTTCCGTGATCCCAGCGGCCACCTCCTGGAGATGCTGACCGTTGATTACGCGATGTGATCAGAAGGATTGAAGGCGCTTCCGCTTCCATACGGGCAATGCGCTTTGCTAATCGGTCGCCGTACACTTTGCCGATCGTCGCTCGCAAGTGTACCCTCAAGGTCATCGTATAGAAGCGACGAGCCCCGACAGTATTTATTGTTGATGATTGGCCATCAACATCCCTTCGTCGGTTATCTCATGCCGTAGCTCATGCACAATATCCTGCAACGCGTTTCGGAAGTCCGGATCCTGTAAATGGCGAATTTTCAATATGACGATGAGTTGATTGCCGTTCCTTGTCCTGCTCCAGTTTTCCATTTGCAAGCTCTTCTCTATGGCTTCAGCTCGCCTGTCATCGGAAAGATAGAAGAAATCACAACAGCATTTCCTTCCTGAACTCGAGGCTGGCGGAGTTCGGCAGGATGCGCATGCGGCGAACAGCGCAGCCGAGGGTACGGCGACCGGTTCAAATCCGAGTTCCGTCGTGTTTGCGGCTGAGTGCGCATTTGCCGGTTTGACGCCAGCAATTAACGCTGCATAGTTTTTGTTCGTGCTGTGACTCCCGTTTTTCTCAGGAACTTGGCCGAGTGTCGCGGCGCAAACCCTGACTTGTAAAAGAAGCGTTTGCAATCCGAAGCCTCTCCACTCTTTTTTCACATAGCACATCCCCAGTTCTTTCTCGGTTGGGTTTGCAAGATCGAATACGCCTGCGCCAGCCATGAAATTGCCGACGGTGTTCTCTATAACAAAAAATAGCCCGTTTTCAACGGCTGCCTTGAATTCATCGTAGGGCCGCGACAGGAGGTTAGCCGATTCTTCCGGCGGCAGATTTTTAATCGCTTCGCGATACTCCGCCAATATGTGCCCAACATCACCAAGACCCGCCGCGCGGACAACCGCATGGATTATCATCACTGTATTGCCCTCCTGTCGCGCTGCTGTGTCTCACATGATTACTGTTGCTATTTCGCCGTTGCAACCCCCTGCGGGCGGATTCAGATGCGTAGGACATCTGAATAACCTCTTCGTTCCTTGATGAGCTGCGCTATATAAGGGCGCCAAGGCAAGGATCAATCCAATGAAATTTCTTTCGATGGCATATGCTTAGTTGTCGGTCTTTATAAGAAATTGCATTTTTCGATATACTACGTTGACATTAAAATAGGATTGGAATATAAATAATTGCATTATTCAACTATATTGCTGAGAGAGATATGCTTGAATGGAAATGAGATAAGGCCATGGTTACCATAGAGCAGTACCGGTGGATTTGCGCGAAGTGGACGGGCGACCCCGAGGAATTCTCATGGCTGGTCCAGCATGGCGACATCGTGGGGTTCTCGCAGCGCGCTATCGCGGATGAATTCGAATTTGCGCCGTCAACGGTTTCACGCTGGGCGGCGGGCGAGGCACTTCCCCATAAGCGCATCCAGAAACTGGTGATTGGCGGATTGGAGAAAAAGGCCCGTCGGCTCGAAAACGCAGCCGCCAACGCAACTCTCTTTCCAGGTAAAACCCATGGTCATGAGCCATCGCAGGGATAAATCTCCCGTAACGCATAATCGTCCCCTTGGTCTGCATGCATGAGCGCATACGAAGTCAATTTCGATGGTCTGGTGGGCTTAACGCATAATTACAGCGGATTGGCTACAGGTAACATTGCCGCGGCAGAGAACGCGCTGACCGAATCCAATCCAAGGCAAGCGGCGCTTCAAGGGCTGGAGAAAATGAAGCGCCTCGCCGATCTGGGAATACGGCAAGGCGTATTGCCTCCACAAGATCGTCCGGCGGTCGGCCCGCTCAGGAAATTGGGTTTTTCGGGTAATGATGCTTCGGTTATCCGCCAGGCCGCTGCGGTGGCGCCGGGATTGCTGCGGGCGTGCTGCTCGGCATCGAGCATGTGGGTGGCGAATGCTGCCACGGTTTCCCCGAGCGCGGATACGGAAGACGCCAAGGTCCACATCACTCCGGCTAATTTGCCCTCTCAATTCCACCGGAGCATCGAGGCGGCAGCCACATCGGTAATCCTGAAACGGGTCTTCAGCGATGGGCGGTTTTTCGAGCATCATGACCCACTCCCACCGAACCTGTATTGCGCAGATGAAGGCGCGGCCAACCATATGCGGTTGTGTTCGGATCACGGTGAGCCCGGGCTGGAGGTTTTCGTATTCGGCCGATCTGCAAGGCGTGATGCGCCGCAACCGCTGAAGTTTCCCGCGCGCCAATCATTGGACGCGTGTGAGGCGATATCCAGGCTTCACAAGATCGAGCCCGGAAGACAGTTGTTTGTCCAGCAGAACCCGGCGGCTATCGACGCCGGCGCGTTTCACAATGACGTGGTCGCGGTGTCAAATTGCAATGTCCTGCTCTATCACGAAGCCGCATTCCTTGATTGGCGGGAAACCGAAAAAGCCATGGTTGAAGCATTCAATTTTTCCAGTTGCCCGGTTCACTTCATAAGAGCCGGCGAATCGGATTTCCCGCTTGCCGAGGCAGTAAGCACTTACCTGTTCAACAGTCAGTTGATCAGTCTTCCCGGTGGAGGAATGATGCTTCTGGCGCCTTCCGAATGCCGGAATTCCGACCCTGCACGGACTTTTCTCGAACGTATTGCCAGCGACGCGTCTAATCCTATCTCACGTATCGAATACGTGAATTTGCGCCAGAGCATGAGAAACGGCGGCGGCCCGGCTTGCCTGCGGCTACGTGTTGTCCTTACCGAACCGCAATTCGACGCTGTTGCGAGGGATAGCCGCACCATTCTCGACCAGAGCCTTTACGACGAGCTGAAGGCGTGGATCGAGAAGCATTATCGCGAGCGCATTTCGCCGAATGATCTGGGAGATCCCGCGCTAGTGCATGAAAGCCGTACTGCGCTCGATGAGCTTACACATATCTTGTCGCTTGGGCCGATATACGATTTTCAGAAGGTGTAGCGTTGCGGCGATCAGACTTGTTCCTTGCGACAGGTCTGTCGCAGCTTCAGTTTTATTGCCGGGTTACCCTACACTTGGGTTAATCCGATCCGACTGGAGTTTCACGAAATAGCAGGATGGGTGAAGGCGGCAAGCCGTAACCCATCATTTTTGCCTTGATGGGTTGCGCTTTGCTTCATCCATCCTACGAATTGAATATGCCGTAGGGTAGGGCCGCCACTACTTATCTGCCTGGGTCATTTCGCCTCTGGCAATTCTCAGAACATCTCTTATTGCTGAGCTAGCCATGCTGGATTAGAATTCGTCTGATGCGCTTGAAAAGCGAAATCAGCCTCATAATGATTCTGCTGATTTATTGCGATAGAAGATTGCAGGCAGTAAACTTCCTGGCGAAACGCACCCAAATACGTCAGATTGAATACCGTTACCCCTCCGTTTGCTGGATAAGGACAGCTTATTCCAGATGAGAGATCGCTTGTGAAAAATAAACTTTGGTTCGTCGGCTGGTTCGTAATCATGACCCTCATGGGTTGCACTCACGTGCCTGAAAGAGGCATGGCAAGGGCGGAATACCCGCAGATGGAAACGAGCGCAACCAGGGACGTCAACCTGAGCGATTCGAAATCGCTGAAAGCGATTCTCTACGCCCAGTATGAGGAATGGAAGGGCACGCCGCACCAGATCGGCGGCTTGAGCAGGGACAGCATAGACTGCTCGGGGTTCGTTCATTTAACGTTCAAATCGAAGCTGGGCATTGTACTGCCAAGATCAACCGATTCGCTGGTAGAGCTGGGAGTGCATATCGATAAAGATGAGCTGCGTACGGGCGATCTGGTCTTTTTCAAGACGGGCAAATCGCTCAGGCACGTGGGGGTCTATCTGGAACGCGGCAGATTCCTGCATGCCTCGACCAGGCAGGGTGTCGCCATTTCAAGTTTGAACAGCGCCTACTGGAAATCGGCCTATTGGAAAGCGAAGCGGCTGGAAATGTGATAACCGCCCATAGGATCATTGGATAAGAGCCAACCACACCGTACGTTGATTGCGGAAAAATCTCTGGGTTTGTAGGTCAGGCTATGCCTGACATTCTTTTGACTATCGGGCTAATCAGATTCATCCCGCCTGCTTTAGTTTAAGTAGGATTGCGCCTTGCTCCACCCATCACTACAGAAGTGATGCCCCTGTGAGCGGCATCGCGATAATATATCCTTGAGCCATTCTCGGTTGTGTCGTCGAGCATAATCCGACCACCCTGTTTTCCTTACGACTACAGAACCTGGCGATAATGCCGGCGCATGGGAATCGACAGCCAGGTAGTTCCCTCCGGCACAGGCATGGTATGCTTCGCCGCTATGCTGCCATCCATCGAACAACGCCTGTCCCTTGAACTCGTCGCCAAGCCACCCCAGATTGCCGCTGCTATCGCCCTTCTGGATGAAGGCGCGACCGTTCCTTTTATTTCACGGTATCGCAAGGAAGCCACGGGCGGGCTGACCGATACCCAGTTACGGCTGCTGGAAGAGCGGCTGGGTTACCTCCGCGAGCTGGAAGACAGGCGCGCTGCTATCGTCACGTCCATTGAAGAGCAGGGCAAGATGACGCCGGCCTTGCTGGCTTCAATCATGCAGGCGGAAGACAAGACGCGGCTGGAAGATCTTTATCTGCCTTTCCGGAAGAAGCGGCGCACCAAGGCGCAAATCGCGCTGGAGGCCGGGCTTGAGCCGCTGGCGGATGCATTGCTGGCCAACCCGACGCTGCAACCCGAGGAAGAGGCCGGAAAATACCTGAAGCCCGCTTTCGCCACTGAGCAAGGCGACAATCCCGGTGTGGAAGATACCAAGGCAGCACTCGAGGGCGCACGGCAAATCCTCATGGAGCGTTTTGCCGAAGACGCAGTGCTGCTCCAGTGGCTGCGGGAATATCTGCTGGCGCATGGCATGGTCGAGTCCCGAATCGTCAAGGGAAAGGAGGAGGCGGGCGCCAAGTACGCCGATTATTTCGACTATTCCGAAGCGATCAACACCATCCCCTCGCATCGCGCTCTGGCTATGTTCCGGGGCCGCCGCGAAGAAATCCTGCACGTTGCCTTGCGGCTGGATTCCGAAGCGGAAAGGCCGAAATGGGATGCGCCGCATAACCCCTGCGAAGCCCGCATTGCCATGCAGTTTGGTATCAGGAACCAGAATCGCGCGGCTGACGCATGGCTGAGCGACACTGTACGCTGGACCTGGCGGGTGAAAAGTTTCCTCCATCTTGAAACCGAACTGATGGGGGCGCTGCGCAAGCGCGCCGAAGCCGAGGCGATCGATGTCTTTGCGCGTAATCTGAAAGCACTGCTACTGGCCGCACCCGCCGGGCCGCGTGTCACGATGGGCCTCGATCCCGGCGTACGTACCGGGGTAAAGGTCGCGGTGGTGGATGCGACCGGCAAGGTCATGGATACCGCCGTTATTTATCCGCACCAGCCCAGGAACGATTGGGAGGGCTCGCTTCATGTTCTGGAAAAGCTGGCTGAAAAATACCAGGTATCGCTGATTTCCATTGGCAATGGCACAGCATCGCGTGAAACCGACAAGCTGGCAAGAGACCTGATCAAGCTGCGCCCGGAACTCAAGCTGACCTCCATCGTCGTGTCGGAAGCGGGCGCATCGGTCTATTCCGCTTCGGAATTCGCCTCGCGCGAACTGCCCGACATGGATGTATCGTTGCGCGGCGCGGTATCCATTGCACGCCGTTTGCAGGACCCGTTGGCAGAACTGGTGAAGGTCGACCCCAAATCCATCGGCGTCGGCCAATACCAGCACGATGTTGCACAAACCCAACTGGCGCGTTCGCTCGACGCAGTGGTGGAAGACTGCGTCAACGCGGTTGGCGTGGACGTCAACACGGCCTCATCACTTCTTCTGGAACGCGTCTCCGGGCTTAACAGTACCGTGGCGCAAAGCATTGTCGCGTATCGCGACATGAAAGGCGTGTTCACCTCGCGCGGGGCTTTGCGCAACGTGCCGCGCCTGGGTGACAAAACCTTTGAACAGGCGGCAGGTTTTCTCCGTATCATGAACGGCGACAATCCGCTGGATGCCTCCGCCGTGCATCCCGAGGCATATCCGCTCGTGGAAAAGATCATTGCCGACCTCAAGCAGGATATCAAGTCGCTCATCGGTAATGGCGACCTGCTGAAATCATTGAATCCGGCCAGGTATACGGACGAGAAATACGGCATACCCACCATCAGCGATATTCTGGGTGAGCTCGAAAAGCCGGGCCGCGACCCCCGTCCGGAGTTTACTACCGCGACATTCAAAGAGGGCGTGAACGAAATGAAGGACCTGCGCCCGGATATGATCCTGGAGGGTGTGGTGACCAATGTCGCCGCGTTCGGAGCGTTCGTCGACGTTGGCGTGCATCAGGATGGGCTGGTGCATATTTCCGCACTTGCCGACAAATTCGTGAAAGATCCGCATACCGTGGTCAAGGTAGGCCAGATTGTCAAGGTCAAGGTGGTGGAGATCGATGAAAAGCGCAAGCGGATTGCGCTGACCATGCGCCTGACGGATAACGCGGCACAACCAGCCAGCCGCGACGGAATGCGGGAACAAAGAATCAACCCGAAAGACAATTCAGCCCGGGCTCAGCAGAAAGGTGCGCAGAAAAATGGGCAGAAAAACGAACAGAAGCGGGAACCCTTGGCAAATACAGCCATGGCTGCAGCGTTTGCAAAGCTGAAGAGATAGGGCTATACCCATCCAATCTGAGGATGTCGGAATAACGCCCTGTATTACACATGACGCCGGTTACGTCATTGGCTGGTTTTCTTGACACGCGGGCATCCATTACAGCCGCTCGTGTCCGCATTGGAAAAATCGACATCGTTGAGAGTGGCTCCCCTGAGATCGGCGCCCTGCAACGATGCATTGTTCAGGTTTACCCCGGCCATGTTGGCGCCACGGAAGTCTGCTCCATTCATCACGGAACCTGATAAATCTGCCCGTTGAAGCTCGGCATTGCCAAATTTCGCCCTGGTGAGATTTGCACCGTTCAAATTGGCGCCTTTAAGCTCTGCGCTGGTAAAGTCCGCTCCCGTCAAATCGGCACTTTTAAGACTGGCGCCATTCAATCGCGCCCCAGTGAGCCGGGTGCCTATCAGGGTAGCGTTTCTCATATCCGCCTCATTCAGCATGGCTCCACCGAGATTTGCGCTGTTGAGATTGACCAGCACCATGTCGGCGTTGAACAAATTCGCGCTCCGCATGTCGGCGCCGGTAAAATCGGACTGGCGAAGCGCTGCTCGAGCGAGATCGGCATTGCGCAGATTCGCGCCGCTAAGATCCATTTCCGTACAAAGCGTAGCTGACGTGATGGTACAACCATTAATTTCCGCAGCCGCTACTGTGCGTACGGTGAATAAAACAGCAAGTATAATCAGGCGGCAAATCATGGATTCCTCCGTCTCGATAAAATTTTGAGCAGACGTTGCATGGAGTGAGGCAACATTTCCCTGCATCCGGCACCCACGGAAGACAGCGCAACCATGGGCTGTACGTTCTTACGGTTCGGCCTGCCTCCAATAACATCGTGACGCTAGTCGTCCGCCGATGCCGATGTCCTCACTTCTTCTTTCCCTTCACCCCAGACGGTTGCGGATTTCAAACCGTTTTCCACGCGGCTTGCGTTGATACAGTTGGGGGTTGCGTATCAGTCAACGGACCAGACTTCATCTTCGACTCTGCGATTGCTGCAACCACCGGTCAGCATCAATGCTGAGAGCACCCCTGCCGCCATCGCAATGTACACTTGCCTTTTCATCGTTGAGCCCTCGAGAAACAGGTCGTGGTCCCTGGTAAGGCCGGCGGTGTGGATCTTTTCATTATATTTTTTGACACATCCTGATATGAAGCGTGGCACTGCTGGCGTTTCTGTTCTGTGCGGTAACCCACTATCATCTTTTCAGTGATAGCGCTTAGTTGACAAATGAGGTGGCAAATGAGCGGTCAACTACCGGATTCAGGATCATGCGAAGAGGCTGAGTCTGTGGGTAAGCCTGCTGGCGGTCGCCTTTCAGGGGAGCAGGACTAGGGTGCGACTGTTTTATCCAGTACATCGCCGCTGGTTACCTTCCTTAATATCAGCTTACTAAGCGCAGGAAGAATAATAAAAGTGCAGACCATGATCCAGAATATGCCTATGGTAATGATCAAGCCCATGCTGGAGATACCGGCATGTGGCGAGAAAGCCAATCCTCCAAAGCTGGAGGAAGTAGTCAGAGCTCCATAGAATATGGCTCGGGCGGTGCTGGACTGATAGATATTCTGCTCTTCGGAATCAAAAAGCGAATGACGTAGCCTGACGAGCATGTGAATGCCGTTATCAACTCCCAGCCCCAATAACAGCGGCAGGGCGATGATGTTGGCAAAGTTGATGGGCGTGTTGGTGAGAACCGCGCTTGCCAGGGTAAAGAGGCCGGCCAGTATGAGCGTTGCCATGATCAGGATTGTATCGATGACACTGCGCCGGATAGCGAGTAAAATCAGCGTGATGGCAATCAGGGCAATCACGATAGCCTCCTGGAAGGCGTCGACCACTACCTTCATGGATTCCCAATATATTATGGGCAAGCCGGTTGTTTCCGGTGCGACCGATTGCACTTCGGTAATAAATTCTTTCAGGTTGGCCAGATCATTCAGGTCTTTTTTTGGAAAAATCTGAATACGGTATAAACCGTCCCTGCTGAGCCATCGGTCCCGGATGTCGGGAGGCAGATCGTTCAGGCTGATTTTTCCGGGTTCCAGGCTGGCTGATAGTTCTTTCATGACCTGCGGTAGGGTGCCGAGCAGCGCAGTCTGGATTTTTTCAATGAAAGCCGTCCGGCTGGATTGTTGCCGTTCATCAAGCTGGATCAAAATTTCCTGCAATTCCTTTTTAAGGCGTGCCAGCGACGCGCGATCCTGGACATTGGTTTTTTGAGGCAGTACTTTGTCAATCGTGTCTATCAGATGGATGATGCCGGGCGCTGGGTCGACATCGGTTTTTAGCGGTGGGAAGTGCTGCACTTGCGGGCCAAGTATCAGTCCCAGGTCTTCAATCAAGACCAGTTTTTCATCCTGATCCGTGGGCTGAAGGTCAAAAAGACTAATGGTTTTACCAACCGAAGCCAATGCCGACAGCCTTTGTTGCAGGATTTTGGTGCTATTTCCATCTTTGACTAGGACATCCAAGGTCAGTGGCGTGGTTTCCTCGTCTTCCATTAGTTGTTTGAACGCGATAACCGATTCGGTACTGGGGTCGCGAAGATCGATCGGATTAAAATCAGTTTTCACATTAAGCGCCAACACGATGGAAATCAGGGCCACAATGAAGGTGGCAACGGAGATCGATTTGGCATAACGGATCGGTATGGCCGCCAGGTTCTTTGACAGATGCGAGATCTGAGGCCGATTTTCCTTCGACCTGAACTTCCTCGGTGTCGGCAGGATTTTTAACAGCGCAGGTAAGGTAACCAACGTGATCAGCAGGCAAATAAACAGACTGGTTCCTGCCAACAGGCCAAGCTCGGCGACGCCTTTGTAATCAGTCGGCATAAAAGCATATAGCCCGATGGATGTCGTGCCGGCGGCCAGCAGCAGCGACGGCCCCACAGTCATGATGGTATCGTGTAGCGCCCGCTCTTTATCAGCATGATCGTTCAAATTATCCCGATAGCGTAAGCAGAAATGAATCGCATATTCCACACCCAAGCCGATATTGGATACTGCAAAAGCGATTGAAATCAGGTTTAATTCTGTGACGGCGATGGTTGCGAATGCGCCGCAGAAAACCATGCCCAAGGCCAGCGTCAGCAACGTGGCTATCGTAAGCAAGATAGATCGGTAAGCAACCAGTAAAATAAATAACACCACGACAACGGAGAAAACGCTGGCGGTAAAGGTGCCGGTGCTGATGCCTGCAAGCTCATCATCTTCAAGGCCGATTTCGCCCGTCACCAAAACCTTGACAGCCGGCAGACCGGGATCCTGAATATCCGCAGCGGCTTTGCGGATAGCCTCAATCGCACTTTCAGCGGGACGGATATGCGAGTGATCAAGCTTGGGCGAGACAATAATGAACGTCTTGTTGGAATGTCTTCTCTTCTCGGCGATCAATGATTCCCAGGAGAGCAAAGCTTTTCCCCCATTGATCGTTTTATGCAAAACAGATGCAATCTTGTCGGCCAGCGAAGCTAAATCGATAGGTACGACCTGGGTCTTGTCTATTGCCTCCCTATCTGTGGCCTTCAGTGCATCCTCAAAAATAGAAAAAAAACCACTCAGATCGGGTTTCTGGGCAATTCTGCCGATAAACGGTTGGGCGATCGACAGGTTGTTGGACAGCGCCTGCAACTCGTCAGTGTCCAGATAAAGCAGGCCATTCTGGCGGAAAAATTCGCTGTCATCGGGAATGTAAGCTGAATTGAAGCGATCCGTATTGTTGCGGAGCAGGCCCAGCAGTTTTCTACTAGCGGATTTGGTCAGTTCAGGCGTATCCGACTCGACCACCAGCAACAGCGTGCTCAAGTCCTGGGAAAAAGCCTGCTCATGAAGGCGGCGGTATTGCTGAAAAGGTGCGTCGGGCGCGATCAGCTTGCTGGTATCAGTATCAATGCGTATATTGTCGACGGTGTAGTAGCCGGCCAGAATACCGAGCACAACCACTATTGACAGTACCGTAAAAGGGTGCCTCAGCGTCCAGTTTCCCCACGACGCATAACTGCGGATTGTCAGCATAATCGATCGGATCGGGCCTGATTAATTTGTTGTAGAGATTCGATTAATCTGACGATAGCCTTGTGGAAGACGGGCCACCCGATTCGATACGTGAACGGACGCACAAGCGCAAACGCAAATCCCAAAAGTTCGCTTCCATCGGTAATGTCCGAATTCTGTAAGACCGTCGCGCGCGCGCTCGTTACCCGATGCGGCAACCTGTCCGAGTACCTTCAGTTTGCGGAAATGTTCTTCGCGACAGGACGACTCGGAAATAATTTCGATTCACCAGGAGCTGTAACCGAAGCCGCCCTATTCATATCTGGAGGTGGGTTTTTCAGTATAACGTGGATTCCTGCTCGTTATGGGCCGTGTCGGCGGCCAGATCGGCGATATTGCCGCGTATGCTGCAGCTGATGACTTCAATGCAGCTTTTCCAGAACCCTCCCGAAAGCAGTTGCAGGCCGCGGAAATACCGGTTGGAGATCTCCGTCGGCGCGGTATACCGGCAGGTAATGCCCAGGCCCTCTTCATCCAGATTGATTGTCTTGTGCCACATCCATGGTGGAAAAAATAAAACATCGCCCGGATGCAGGTCGAGCTCATAGCGCGGTGCATATTCTGTCAGCGCATAGGTATCGCGATCACTCGGTTCGCCATGCTCATCGGCGCTGAATTCCGCAAACCGTCGCATGCCGTTCCCACGCGCTGCCGGGTACAACAGCCAAGAGTATTCGGACTCGATCAATGTCCAATGTTTGGACCCTGATACGGCCATATACCAATTCGGACCTTCCTCACAATGGTAGTTGGCATTCAACCCCGCTCCCAGGCCGAGAATCAGAAAACTCAGAACGGGTTTCGATGGCCGGCCCATGACAGGAAAATATCCATGTGACCGTGGGATGCCAAAATATTCGTAAAAAGTCGGGTTCTGGTCGAGCAGCAGTTGTTGCGGGATGAAATTGCGGCGGCGATCCTCGGCGATCTGGCGCAGGGACGTATTGACCATCTTCTTGGTACCCTTGTCCAAAGCCTGCACTACGGTGTTTGGAAATCGTTCCGCAAGCCTTGCGAGTGTCCAGTCTGCAGAGGCATTTTCCACAAATCCGCGCAGCACGCAGGGAATGGATCGCTTGACGTGCTCACGGTAAAATCGGTGCGGGTCAATCTCCCCAGGTCCATACTCGGAAATCGCCAGGACTTGCCCGCGCGCTACCCCGTGGTTTTGCAATCGCCGTAGTATCCGCTGCTCCGTACGCCGACGGACGTCTCGCAACATATCAGGATTAGCGGAAAGGTGCTGACACAACATGATGCTCTTCAGCGCCAGCACATTGCCGTATCCCAGGGGCAGTTTCGCCACCCCGCGCTTGCCTATTCGCTCGATAAGAAATGTGTGTAAGAAAAGTTGCTGCTCCACCACCAATTGCCACATGACATATAGAAGTGTGGCCATTCCGGCCAGCGGTGTGGCCAACAGGTTTCTCGTATATGCCAGCGCCGTTTCTTTTTTTGTCTTGCCTGTACCTGCCATCGGATGCCTCCTTTGGTTCGCTTCTCTACGTTTAATTTCACCTCAAGAATTGATTCATGCAAAACTTCGTTACTTGTTCAGCCAAATCTGATTCCGGTATGTCGATGAAATGGCGGAAAGGTACAAATCAAGGTTGCCGCCGGTGAATTGGTTCCCGAGTTAGAGGTTGCCGGGAGTCGATTCTAATTTCAATACTGGAGCCATGCGATACGACGATGTCCGTTTTATGCTGCCTGACATGCCTTTCACATTAGCCAACGTGGCAGCAATCGTCAAGTCTGCTTTTTCGTGATGAAGATTATCCACTCGCCTGGACTGGCCGGCGCAATGCGCCAGTAAGGCAGACTGCGCGGCGCTTACGATTTACGATTCGATTCCTTTTTTGCGCAGTTCCGCTTTTGCCTCTTCGCTTTTATCCAGGTTCAGCCCCATGAACTTCAGTACCGCCGGTGTCTTCGTGAATTGCAGATCGCGGTATTCGACCACCTGGATGCGATTGCCCCACGGGTCGAGAAAATCCAGAAAGCCGCCTTCCAGAATTTTTGCACCCGCCGCTTTTGCCAGCTCACGTACTCGGGATCGATCATCGACCACGAGACCGAAATGCCTTTCATCGTCCGCACCTTGCGTTCGGCCTTCGCTTAATGCGATGAACTGATCACCCATGTCGATGAAAGCCGACCTCTGGCCGCGGCCGCGCAATTCGAAGTTGAAGATACGGCCATAGAAGGCCAGCGCCTCATCGATATTTCCGACTTCGAGCGCGATATGGTTGATGCCGACCAGGTGCGGTTTTGTATTTTCGTCCATGCTGTTTCCTCCGGATGATTAACGGGTTTTATTGCCGGGAATCCTTTTTGCCTGCCTTGTTGGTCAGAATGGCTGGGGTCATCCCTTCCAATTGAACCCAACTTTATTGATGGCTCCTGATTTGTATCCGCTCTGCTTATTTCGCTCGCCGCTTGACAGCATAGCCGTAGGGGATCGGCCAGGCAGGTTCCACCCCCATGGTGTGTTGCGCCTTGATGGCCCAGTACGGTTCCCGCAGTAATTCCCGTCCGATAAAGACGAGATCTGCCTGGCCGCTGGTAATGATTTCATCCGCATATTGCGAGTCGGTAATCAAGCCCACGCCGCCGGTCCGGATTTCCGCCTCGTCGCGGATGCGGCCGGCAAACGGAACCTGGTAACCTCTCGCGACTGGAATCTTCGCGTCGGGCGTCGTTCCACCGGATGAGACATCAATCAGATCCGCCCCCAGCGCCTTGAGCTCTCTGCAAAGAACGACGGATTGCTCGATATCCCAGCCTCCATCAGCCCAGTCGGTTGCCGAGATGCGTACGAAAAAAGGCAGATCCTGAGGGATAACTTCGCGCAGCCGTCCTGCAACCCGCAGCAACAGCCGCATGCGGTTTTCCAGACTGCCGCCATATTCATCCGTGCGGTGGTTGCTGATAGGCGACAGAAATTCATGCATCAGGTAACCGTGAGCGGCGTGCAGCTCGATCACTTTGAAGCCCGCCTCGAGCGCACGTCGCGCCGCCGATTCCCAGGCGTCGATGCAATGCTCGATATCCGCATCAGACATGGCTGCCGGAATTGGGTCTCCTGCATCGAAGGGTAGCGAACTGGGGCCGATAACCGGCCAGCCACCCTCGGTAGCCGTTTTCAGGCTGTTTCCGCCGGTCCATGGGGCATCGCAACTGGCCTTGCGCCCGGCATGAGCGAGCTGTATACCGGAAACCGCGCCTTGTGCCTCAACGAACCTTGCGATCCGGGCCAAAGGTTCGATATGATCATCTTTCCAGATTCCCATATCACTCGGCGAAATGCGCCCTTCGGCGGTAACTGCCGTAGCCTCCACCATCACAAGCCCCATGCCACCTATCGCCCGGCTGCCAAGATGAACCAGATGGAAATCATTGGCAAAACCATCCTGCGCCGAATACATGCACATGGGTGACATTGCGATCCGGTTACGGAAGGTAACGTTGCGAATGGTCAACGGGGATAGCAGGTCCACTTCGGGGACTTCGCGGTCGTGCTCGCTCTGGCATTGGGTCTGGATGGCGCCTTGGCCAGCACTGCTGCGAGCGGACGGAGCGGCGCTCTGGCGCAAAACAGGAGTAGTTATATGACTTTCGGCTTCGCTTACGGACGGGGCATCTCCGAATTTGTCGCGTTTGCTCTGATCATGATAGGGCATGATTTTTCCTTTATCGAAAAAGTACCTGTTGACCCGTGCAACTAACTGGATTCGGCCGGTTGCCTGTATTGACACGTATATTGAATCTACACCGGCGCTGGTTTGAAAGCGCAATAATGTAATGTAGCCTAATGGATCATTATTGCAATATATGCCTATGCACCATTCCCGGTTTGACGCGTATGTAACTTGGGTAGGGTGGGCGCAGCGCAACCCATCAAAACTACCGATGGCAAGTCGGTTCCGATAAGGCAATACCCGTTCGATCAATACCTGGCTGAACTTTGCCGGCTCTTCGAAAGGTGGGTTATGCGCTGAGTGTTCGAACCACACGAGACACTTGAAGGGTGCTTTGATCCTGGCGAAATATTGTTCGGCCAGGGTGGCGGGAACATGCCGATCATAACGCCCCAGCAGAAAGAATACCGGCATATCAAAGGATAGATACCGCTCGCTCAGATTGAGCCGGGAAATTTCGTCCTCAAGCTGTATCAGGGAAAAGCGGTTGCCTTGACCAAACCTGACTAGGTCAATCAGACTGGCCTCATCGGTGCGCAAGGCAGACCAGATGAGTTTTCCTGTTGAAAGATCAGCGTGGAACACGCCGCCGAGCTGCTCGACCCACTTGCCGGTTGTCAACATTTCATTCACTGAAGCATATGGGGGCGGGTCGACGATTCTTAATTCGGAGATTGCTTTGGAGTTTCTCCGCTTCCTGGCCTCGGCAACTGCGAACGCGTAGGATAGGCAGCGGCCCGGCACATCGGCAATCTGCGCGATACCGACATATGCGGAGATTTTTTCCGCGTGCAGAGAAGCGTAGATCGTTCCGGGTACCGTGCCCCACGAATGGCCGAGCAACACGACCTTATCCTTTTCAAAACGTTGCCTGACCATTTCCACCACCTCGTCGAGGTCGCGTACGAATTGAGCGATGGTCATGGATGCCGGCGGAATGTCGGGATGGAACGAGCGCCCTGTTCCACGCTGTTCCCAATAGACGACCAAGAAATGCTGCTCAAGGGCTGAATTATAGTGGCGAAAGAGTGCCGATTCGCTGGCGCCCGGTCCTCCATGCAGGAGAATCAGCGCCGGATTGGATCGGGATATGCTACGAAACCAGATGCTTTGAGATATGCCGCCGATGGTTGTGGTTTCCATTGTCGCAATGCTGCCGGGAATGATGCGATCCTTCGCATCCCGAAATGGAACGGTATGAGCGCAACCGGTGCACAAAAGGAGCAACGCCATGGTGGCAGCGCGACTGATGAGAGCGAGGCGCGTCGGTTTTATTGGCGATCCTGTGGCGCTAGCCATTGCACGACGGCTTTCCGCTGCTCCAGCGGG
Organism: Nitrosospira briensis C-128; assembly: GCF_000619905.2. Taxonomy (NCBI): domain Bacteria; kingdom Pseudomonadati; phylum Pseudomonadota; class Betaproteobacteria; order Nitrosomonadales; family Nitrosomonadaceae; genus Nitrosospira; species Nitrosospira briensis. Next base: position 3,060,739 of record NZ_CP012371.1, read on the forward strand.
GTCAACGTATTCGGTCACTGTCGGCTCGCGCCTGTTCGATGAGGCAAGAGAGCGTGGCTACATAGGAGCAGGTTTTTGTCAGGACGGCCCAGCATGGGATAGGTGACGAGCCTAGCGGCTGCATCGCTGAATAACTCATCCATCAAGGTGGCGGCATCCAAGTTGTCGGCTGCGATGTATGTCGTCGCGATCCTGCTCCGCTTCCGGCGTCCAGATAACCCTCATGCCTAGTTTGCGGCACTGGCACGCTTTGCGTGCGAATTCGGCTTCAATCTCAGTGTTCGATCGGTCGCTCCCGGCGAGGCCGACAGGCTGCTAGCAAAGTAGAGCGACACATACCTGAAGTGGGTACATGGCTCATGGCGCATGGAAACTGATATCCTTCAACTGAACGGCGGTGCCCATAATGTCGGGAATGCGCGAGGGCACGTCGCGGTTGTGTGGAAGCGTGCAAGGAACGGTGAGCAGACATTCGTTACATATCGACTCCATTTCCTGAAAAATGAACTATATTGTGTATTATGCTTTGAGCAGATTAATCCGGTTGCCGAGCTTGCCGCGACCCTATTCGGGAACTGGGGGAAGGGTTTGAAGCACACCACAGGTGGGTGAAGCTGGAAGGTGGGGCCACTCGATGCTTGTGAAAAAGCAGATAAATTATGGGAAAAATCCCGCGATACGCGCTGGTTCGTCGTGATGGACGACGACAGTGCGGTTTTCATGGAATTGGTGCGGAACGCCAGCGCTTGGCTGATTTTGCGGGGTTCTCGTTCTTCTTCCGGTGATGCTTCCTGCGAGAGGTCCATAAAATACTCAAGAAGGTACTGGACTGGAAAGGGATTTTCGCGCCGGGGAAATCGGACATACGGTGGTAGAACGCTTCTGCTAGGGGATTGGCGGACGAAGTGTCGTATCACGCTTCATTTTTCATGGGCAATGCCGGGTTCCGCATTCACCACCGACCGATGGGCAACTGTCCAGCATGTACTATGCCACCATCCTTTCGATACGCACGTTATCAATGGAAGATCAGGGAAAACACGTGGCGGGCGAAACAATTGGAAGAAGATTGCGCTTTCCTTCGCAACCTCTTTCGCAATGCTTTCCCGCGGTTTTCCCTCTATGCCGCTCGACTGAATCAGGAACGAATATAGCTTACCCCAACCGCTATTCCATGCAAATAACTCCATGGGGTACCACCCTGTATTCTTTCTCGGTTCGGCGGTCTACCGCAATCTACGCCTGCCGGAAGAAATTTCCTCTGCTCCTCACCGGAATGATTCTGACAATATTTTCCGGTTGCAGCAAGCCACCGGCTGAAGCGGTTCACCCGCCGGTGGAGGTGACAGAAATCACTATCATGCCTCGGGACATCCCGGTTGAGCTGGAATTCGTTGCCCAAACCCAGAGTTCGCGGCAAGTCGAGATCCGCGCCCGGGTGGAAGGGTTCCTCGAAAAACGCCTCTACACGGAAGGCGAACTGGTACAGGCCGGACAGAAAATGTACCAGATGGACCCCAAGCCATTCGAGGCCGCGTTGCAGTCAGCACGAGGACAGCTGGCGGAGCAGGAGGCGCAACTGGCGATGAACCAGGCCACTCTCGATCGAGTACAGCCTCTGGCTGAGAAAAACGCGCTGAGTAAAAAAAACCTTGATGATGCCATAGGGGCCGTGCGGCAGGCGCAAGCGGCGGTGTTCGCGGCGCAGGGCGTGGTTCAAACCGCAAAGCTGAATCTGAGTTACACCACGCTTTACTCCCCGCTTACCGGACTATCGAGCTTCAGCAAGAAACATGAAGGCAGCTATCTCAGTCCCGGCACAGGCGGGCTGCTGACCTATGTCGCACAGCTCGACCCGATTTGGGTCAATTTCAGCATCTCCGAAAACCAGATGCTCAAGTATCGTAGCGAAATTGAACGGGGGCGGCTCAAGTTCCCACCTCGCAATCTTTTCGATGTCGAGGTGACTCTCGCCGATGGATATGTCTATCCGTATCTCGGGCACATCGATTTCAGCGAACCCACCTTTTCCCAGGAAACCGGTACCTTCCTGGTGCGAACGGAGTTCGCCAACCCTAAAGGTGACTTGCGTCCGGGCCAGTTCGTGCGCGTTCATCTGAAGGGCGCCATACGTCCCCACAGCATCCTTGTGCCGCAGCGTGCCGTGCTGCAGGGTGCAAAGAGCTACTACGTCTGGGTCATAGACAAGGATGGCAAGGCCGCAAGGCGTGAAGTTGAAATCGGCGATTGGCAGGGGGATGGCTGGTTTATCAACCATGGTCTGCTCGTCGGTGAAAGCGTCGTGGTCGATGGTGCGATCCGGCTCTCGCCCGGCGCTGCCCTCAAGGTCGTCGATACGTCGGTTTCTGTCGATGCCGCATCCGGCACAGCACCGGGCGTTAGGGTGGAAAATACGCCCGCCGAGATACCACGCGCGCCCGGTTCGCCCATCCGAATGCCTGATGCATCGTTCACGGAACAGGCAAATCGTCAGCCCGGGCAACATCCCGGCAAAAAACTGTCTGCGGAAGAGAATCTGCAGCCCGGAGAAAAATTGCCTGAATAACGTGCGCTCTTTATGAACATTTCGCACTTCTGCATCGACAGGCCGGTTTTTGCATCGGTGGTCTCGATTGTCATCACGCTGGCAGGCGCAGTCGCAATGTATAACCTGCCGATCGCACAGTATCCCGAAATCACCCCGGTGGAGATCTCGGTTACAGCGATTTATCCGGGCGCGTCGGCTGAAGTGGCCGCGCAAAATGTCGCCGCTCCGATCGAACAGCAGGTGAATGGCGCCGATAAATTGTTGTACATGTCGTCCGCGAGCTCTTCATCCGGCGTCATGACGCTATCGGTCTATTTCGATATCGATGCGAACCCGTCGCTCGCACAGGTGGAAGTACAGAATCGCGTCAATCTGGCGCTGCCGCTGCTACCCGCCTCGGTGCAGGCACAGGGCGTCTCGGTGAAGAAGCAATCGGCCTCGATGATGATGGTCATCTCCGTTTATTCGCCGGATGAGCGATACCAGCCCGTCTATGTTTCAAACTACGCCAGTATTTTCATGCTGGATGCCATCAAACGTATTCCTGGCGCCGGGCAGGCAACCGTCATGGGCACACCCGACTATGCCATGCGTGTTTGGCTCAAACCGGATCGCATGGCGGCGCTTGGCATCACCGCTGCCGACGTGCAGCAGGCGGTTGCAGCGCAGAATGAACAATATGCCGTAGGCAGTATCGGTCAGTCTCCGACAGATCGCCCTGTCGAACAATCCTTTGCGATTACCACCAAAAGCCGCCTGACGACTCCAGAGGAGTTCGACAACATAATTATCCGCGCCGCCAGCGAAGGGGCGGCGATCGTTCGGCTAAAGGATGTAGGGTATTCGGAGCTTGGCCAGAAGAGCTACTCTCTTCGCACCACCCGCCAAGGCAAGCCCGCGACGGTACTGGTTGTCTACCAGCAGCCGGGCGCCAATGCGCTGGAGGTAGCCAAAGGCGTGCGCGCCACCTTGGAGGAGATGAAAAAGTCGTTCCCTCCGGGTATCGAGTATGAAATCACCATGGACACCACCGCGTTCACGCGCGCTTCGATTGAATCTGTAATCCTCACTTTCTTTGAAGCGCTGGCACTGGTGGTGGTGGTCGTATTCGTGTTTCTCCAAAACCTGCGCTCCACGTTAATACCGATTATTGCGGTGCCAATTTCCGTGATCGGGGCCGCGATGGGAATGGCTGCACTGGATTTTTCACTCAATATGCTCACTATGTTCGGCATGATACTCACGATCGGCATCGTGGTGGATGATGCGATCGTAGTCGTCGAGGCGGTAGAGCACAACATGACCAAGTTTGGCCTGTCCGCGCGCGATGCGGCGAAGAAGGCCATGGATGAGGTGGGCGGCGCGCTGATCGCGATTGTGCTGGTGCTCTGTGCCGTATTTGTTCCGGTTGCGTTTATCCCCGGGATCACGGGCCAGCTCTACAAGCAATTCGCAATCACGATCGCAATTTCGGTGGTGCTGTCCGGTATCGTGGCACTCACGCTATCACCCGCACTCGCCGCGCTGCTGCTCAAACCTGTCCACGGCGAGAAGCGAGGCTTTTTCAAATGGTTCGATATCTGGTTCGCTCGCATGACGGAAGGATATATCCGCAGCGTGCAGCTTATCATCAAGCACTTCATCGTCGCGCTGTTGCTGTTTGCGGGCATGATCGTCCTCTCTTTCGGCCTGCTGAAGCAGATCCCCGGCTCCTTCCTGCCCCCGGAGGATCAGGGAGTGGTGCTGGGGGCGGTGCTCATGCCGGATGCCTCGGGCCTTGACCGTACTGGCGGCGTCAGCCAGCATGCGACCGACTATTTCATGAATCACCCGGCGGCAAAATCGATCGTGGTCATGGATGGCTTCAGCCTGCTCGATGGGCAGATGAAAAGCAATGCCGCGACATTTTTCGTCGGCCTCAAGGATTTCAAAGAGCGTTATGCTGACGACAATGCCCGCACTCAGAGCGTACCCGCTCTGATGGCAAGCGCCGCGAAAAGCTTTTCCCGGATTACCGAAGGTATTATTCTGCCCCTCAATCCGCCTTCGATTCCGGGTTTGGGCACGACGGGAGGCATGGAGCTGTATATTCAGAGCAAGGGCGACAATGACAGCCAGCAGATCGCGGCAACTATTGATGAATACCTTGCACAGGCCAGGACGCGGCCGGAACTGGCCAATATCACATCGACTTACAATGCGGCCGCGCAAGTGCTGCGATTGGACGTCGACCGGGCAAAGGCCGAGACTTTGGGAATCGCGGTGGAGGATGTATATACCACCATGCAGACAATGTTCGGCTCGGTGTTCGTGTCGCAATTCGCTAAATTCAGCCGCTTGTTTCAGGTGATCATCCAAGGGGAACCGGCATCTCGGCTGACGCCAAAGGATATCGATTATGTTTATGTGCGTAGCAGGAATGGCATTATGATTCCGCTTAGCGCGGTGGCAACCACCCATTTTGACAGGGGGCCGGATGTGGTGACCCGGTTCAATAATTTTACCGCAGTGAAAGTGACTGCCGAGGCCGCGCCAGGCTTCAGCTCGGGCGAAGCCATCGCGGCAATGGAAGAAACCGCGGCGAATATCTTGCCTGGCGACTACGGCACCGCCTGGAGTGGGCAGACCTTCGAAGAGAAAAAAGCAGGCGGGTCGTCATCGCTGGTGTTCGTATTCGGTCTGATCATGGTTTACCTCATCCTTGCCGCGCAGTACGAAAAATGGTCGCTACCCCTGGGTGTACTGGCAGCGGTTCCGTTCGCGCTGTTCGGCGCGCTGGCGGCAATCTTCGCACGTGGGCTCAGCAATGATATCTATTTCCAAATCGGGCTGACTATGCTGATTGCGCTCGCCGCCAAGAACGCAATCCTGATCATTGAGTACGCGGTGATGAACCGCGCGGCAGGTCAGTCGATCCATGACGCCGCCGTCAACGCAGCACGGGACAGATTGCGGCCTATCATAATGACCTCGCTAGCCTTCACGCTGGGCTGCGTGCCGCTCGCGATCGCAACTGGCGTCTCTGCCAACAGCAAGATCTCGCTCGGCACCGGTACCGTGGGCGGGATGCTGGGAGCCACTGTAATTGCCATATTTTTCATCCCGATGTTTTACTGGGCGATCGAAACCTTTACTTCAAAAAGGAGCAGCAAGGACAGGATTTCCCCCGAGAGAGGCGTAAAAGTCGCTCAAGGCGATAACTTTGCGCCGGAATTGGAGAGCACGCCGCAGGACAAACCGAAGGCGGATTGAAATGCCGAATCCTGTCACTTCGTATGCACTCTTTCTGCTCTTGGCCCTTGCGCTCGGCGGATGCATGTTTGGGCCCGACTACCGGCGCCCCGAAGTGGATGTGATGAAGACATACCGGTTCGACGACAGCACCACGAGGGATATCGCCGATACTCTGTGGTGGGAGCAATTCCGGGACCCCGTCATGAACGATCTGATCGGTATTGCACTGGCGGAGAACAAGGACATACGTGTCGCTGCTGCGCGTCTTGAGGAATTTCTGGGCCGTTACGGCGCTACGCGTTCGGAGTTGTTTCCCCAGATTGGTGCGAATGCCGAAGGAGAAAGGCTCCGCTCGACAGCACTTTTATGGCCCAATCGCTTGCCGGCTGGGTTTGATCCGTACCATAACAGCTTCCAGATATCGATTAACGCGAACTGGGAACTCGATATCTGGGGTCGCATCAGGCGACTGACGGAGGCTGCCCGCGCTCAGCTTTTCGCTTCCGAAGCGTTCCGCCGGGGAACGATATTGACCCTGGTTTCCTCCGTTGCATCGTCCTATATCAACCTGCTTATCCTTGACCGCCAGCTCGAAATTGCGAGGGTAACGGCAGCGAGCCGGGCCGAAACAGTTAGAGTATTCGAGCTGCGTTATGAAGGTGGTGTCATTTCGCTGCTTGATCTGGCGCAGATTCAATCTCAATATGAAACGGCTGTCGCCGCGATCCCGCCGCTCGAGTCCAGTATCGGTCAGACAGAAAATGCGCTCTCGGTGCTCCTTGGCCGCAATCCGGGCCCCATTCTGCGGGGGCGGCCACTCGCGCAGCTAGCGCTTCCGGCGGTGTCACCCGGACTACCCTCTGAATTGCTCGCACGGCGTCCCGATCTCCGCGAGGCCGAGGAAAACCTGATAGCAGCCAATGCGCAGATCGGGGCCGCACGCGCCCTGTACTTACCGAAAATTTCTCTGACCGGATTATTGGGCGTAGCCAGCACGCAGCTATCGAACATGTTCATCGGTCCCGCACACATGGCGGCGTTTGGGGTGCTGACCTCCGTGCCGATTTTTACCGCGGGGGGTATTGCAGGCCAGGTAAAACAGGCAGAAGCGCGGCAGCAACAAGCGCTGGTGAGTTATCAGCAGGCTATCCTCATCGCTTTCAAGGAGGTTGAAGACGCTCTTATCGCGCTGCAGAAAGCGCGCGAACAACTCCTGGCCCAGAATCGCCAGGTGGAAGCAACGCGCACTTATCTGGATATGGCACGGCTGCGCTATAACGAAGGCTACATCAGCTTTATCGAGGTGCTCGATTCTGAACGCAGCCTGTTCAGTATTGAAACCATCCAGGCCCAAACGCAGGGTAGCGTATTCACTTCGCTGGTCAATCTCTACAAGGCACTTGGCGGAGGTTGGGTGATCGAGGCCGAAGACATGACAATTTACCAAGCGCCACGGATACCAGGCAAAGACCGGGAAAGCATGGGCGGGCAATCGGATTCCAGGCCAGAAGCCGAACATTAACGAAAGAAGCAGGTGAGGTTGCCGTCAGCGGCTTCATCGCCCCATTATTGCTACTAAAGATACCGCTTCCACTCTTGCAAATTGCACTGGGCGGGGCCCTGCCTTATCTATTCGGATTCGGGGACGGTGTCCGCCATAACTTCAAACTTGCCGTTCCCAGTATCATGGGAGTCGGTAAATACCGACGCGGTCGAATACATGAACCTTGCATACCGATTACTCCTCAGTGATCTCGCGGCAGGGTTTGGTGTGGAGAATTGGCGTGACACGTCGAAAAATGCCGGATAGTCCCGGCACAAGCAAATCTAGGCTGGCCCGACTCGGCTATTTATCGTAGGTGGTCAGTTGTGCGCCCGTCGGCGCGATGATCGTGGCGAGTAGGCGCGCGGGTAGCGTCCTGCTGGGATTCTCCATGAATGAATGCACGGTTCCGGGTGGTTCACTCCAGCTTTGGCCGGCGCGATACTCTATCAACTCGCCACTGTCGAGCTGTGAACGAACGATCCCTTCAAGCACATAGACAAAAACGATACCTGCATGGCGATGGCTGGCGCTTCTGGCGTCAGGCGCCAAGTTGACGATGACTGCTGTCAACGTCTGCCCAGGATCATTCGGAAGCACTTCCGCCGTGACAGGCGTGAGAGTCACCCCATCGTATGTTTCCCCAGCCTGCGCGTCTGAAGCACCGGCCAAATAGCCAACGCTCAGGAACGTTGCGGCAAGAAATATTTTAATGACGCGCCCCAGGCCCATGATTGAATCGAACTTCATTGTCGTTCCCATCGATAACGTTCCTCATGAATGCGAATCGTGCTTTAGACTGGGCAGCGAAAATTCGCCTGTTTGACGTTGCGCTAAAGACCGCAATATAACAACTATTCGCAAAGATGTCAGAATCCCGAGGGCGAACACACCTGTAGAAATGCGTTATCAGAGGCGTCCATATCTTTCGCAAACCCGCTTCCTTCTGCTCGCCAAGCCCGGCACGCGGGGGCTATCAGCGTCAACATACAGCTACTCATCTGGCTGGATACTGGCATTTAAAGCAAAACGATTTTGTTTCGGACACGTTCGCGCCAATATATACGCGAGGCAAGCGTAATCACCCCTCATTTTTTCCTGCTAAGCTTAAGCAGGTATGTTTTATTCACATATGTGAATGAGGTCAAAGATTCGGAGGGCGATGATCTTCATCATATTTTTTTCCGGGAAAAGGGAGCTTATTACCGTTCACATCGCAATGTGGGGTTGCGAAAGGAGCATAATCTCCTTTTACCCAGCCGCAACCAGAAGCCTGATGACCTATCCAAGCAGTAGCAAATCCTCTAGTAAGGAAATAAGGCGTCGGGTTAATAAGTATGGTTCTATATTCCCTCACTAATGGTTCGAGCGCTTTTGGATCACTGCTCCGAAGTGGTGGCATTCGAGTGCGTTTCCATTTTTGAAAGGAAGGATTATTAACAGGGGTCGGTAAGCTAGCGAGATAGCTCATTCTTGCTTTGTTCCCGTTGAACTCACCGGCTTCGACCGCTTGGAACATGCTATTCCCAACATCTACATCTACAGTTGCGCCATAACGAGTGATCAAACGGGCCTTCATTCCTCTTTTTTTAGCTTCCGCAAGAACGTTTTTGCCACCGTGCCAGTCGTTAAATTCTTTTCCATCGGTATACCATTCTGAATCTTCGATCTCCTTTAGTGCTGCTTCTGGGAAACTATCAAAATCACCAAAATGAGGAAATTTTGATGTCGCGTAAGTTAGAGCGAAACTATGCGAATCATAATCTATTTTTGCCGCCCAATTAAGAGCTAGCTGCTGCTCTGGTTCCAGGTCTTCTAGCTGCTTCGGTTTGGGTTTAGCTGCTTCTAGTTTCTTTTGCCTTTGTTCTTCCCTGTAATATTCTATTAGAGCCAACTGAGCCATCTCTGGCCTATAAATCTGTGCGGCGTATTGCTGGATATCTGTCTTTCTGAAATCCCTAGTAAGCTTTTGTTGAATGGCAAGACTTTTTATCCTCTCAGCTTCCGTTGGATTTTCTCTGACAAGCTTCTCATACGGAGCCAATAAGCTTTTGGCTTCGGGGCTATTTATCAGTATGGGCAACGAAGTCGCTTCGACAGCTGCCATGGAAACCAGAAAATAAAAGGCAACTAATCCCGTACTCAAACCGATAAAAATATTCTTATTTTTTATCACGCATTCCTGCTATTGATTTGGTTTCTGATCAAGGAGCATATTTTACTACCGCGTTATTGCATCTGGAAAACAATCCGATATCTTTTTCTGACATCTGGACGATTCCAGTAAATAATCTGGTATCGCTTTCTCCACGAATCTGTACTCCAATTATTAAAGGTTTTTTCTAAAGTTGATCTCATCATATCTCTGAATTTATTTACCCCGTTCATCTCCCAATAAAGAAGGATATACCCATCGTATCCAGGAAATATGACCCTGGGTGGGTGCTGTTGCGGCAGTATTCGCAGCTGCTAGTGATCTTTATTTATCGTTGCTTGCCTTATTTTCATAAGGCCCTATCGGGATATCGAATGTCAGCGTCGCACGATGACGAAATGCTTCAAATTTATTCCCTTGAAATTCTCCTGGCTGCTTTTCCACGTAGATGACTTCCAGGACATACTGGCCGGGCCAGGGTGTTGTGATGTTGACCTTGCCGTTTTCGTCAGTCGGGTGTTCCTGCATCCAGAAATTGGGCGCGTAGACCATGACTTTGGCTTTTGCCAGCGGTGTATTCCGGAAGTAGACAGTGAATGCTTTAGGTGATCCATTCTCCGGCAGTATATCCAGCACGAGTTCCGGTTTGGCGGCCGAGCGCCCCAGCAGCGGGCTGAGGCGTGTGTAAAACATCGGTTTCACGATACCGATACCGTGCTTGGTCCAGTCCTTGACTTCATAGGCAAGTTCCTCGGCGATGATCGGCGAGTTACGATCCGAAATCACGCCAAGATCGAAGTGGGTCTCTTTTCGTGCCACTTTAATTTCGTTCCGCTTCCCGCTCGCGTCGAGCACCCAAGCCCGTGGCCCCTTTATTTCATCAAGCCTGCCGGGGCTCATCTCTCTTTCCTGTTCCTGGTATTCACCGAAATAAAGCCGTGCGTGATGCGACTTGTCCTGTTCGATCCAGATGTAATGCGCGGCTGCAGGGAATGCCAGGGCCAGCCCGGTTAGAGCGAGGGCGGCATGAACAAGCAGTTTCTTTAGCATGATGTAATTCCCTTGAAAATAATAGATAAGGTAATCCAAACAGACACTATTTAAAAATGACGATTGAAGTGATGGTAAACGATGGCATCCTAGTGGACCTATTCATTCTGCTTTGCATCTAACGCAGCGCCGCGTTATGTTAGATGCGTACACCTTCTATTACGCTGTATGCCGATTTCGTGGGCAGGATTCTGGTCAGTCTGAAGCCTGCCCGTTCAAACAAGGTGCGGTACTCGGCTTCTGTCCGTTCATGGGCATGCAGGAAGAGCACCAGCATTTCGAGATCGAGGAGCTTGCCAAGCGATGGCGCATTGCCTTCCGGAATTATCATTTCGACCACCAGCAGTTTACCGTTTCCAGTCATCGATCGATGGCAATTCTTGAGGATTGCCGCCGAACGGTCATCATCCCAATTGTGGATAATGTGCTTTATGATGTAGGCATCGCCAGCCGGTACCGATGTAAAGAAGTCACCCCCGACCGCATCGCAGCGTTCGTTCACTCCATGCCCGTCGATAACATTCTTCGCCCCCTCGACGACGGAAGGTGCATCGAAAAGTACCCCGCACATCGACGGATATTGCTGCAGGATCGAGGCAAGCAGCAAACCATGCCCGCCCCCGACATCGACCAGCCGGGTGATTCCGGTGAAGTCATAAGCATTGACGACCGCCGCGCTTGCCGCCGTACTGAGACTCGTCATCGCATCATTGAAAATCTGGGCAGGCCCTGGATGGGCGCCCAGATAATCAAAGTAGGCCTGGCCGTGTATCCTCTCGAACGCCGGTTGCCCACCCTGGGCGCCGCCGGAAAGATCACCCCATGCGCGCCAGTGCCAGTCCGCTCCCAGAAAAATCGCAAAATCACGCAGACTGTCGGGTGCATCGCCACGCAAAGGTTCAGCCAGCGGCGTCATTCGAAAACGTCCGGTATCGTCTTCCGCAAAAATACCGACGCTCGCCAGCGCACGCATGATGCGATAGAGCGGCCGTACCTGCGTTCCGGTTGCCTGCGCCAATTCGTCCGCGTTTCTTGCTTCATCCTTGAGCAAATCTGCAATGCCGAGCTTTGCCGCAACCGAAATCGCTTGTGAAGTCATGAAACCAAAGATCATTTGCACCAATTGAGCTGACTGAGGGGCATCCGGAACAGCGCTCTGAACTGTGTCTTGTGACATTGTGGTTTTCCTTTCGAATAAGGGGGGCAGGCCTTTTGAATAAGGGCGCCAGCGGGTGATGGCTGTACGGTTATCCGATATCAGCCAAAAAAACAACCGTACTCATCGCTATCAACGACATCAAGAAGAGTCGCATGCGTCTTGATAACAGCCAAATCCGCTCATCAGGATTCACGTAAATGACTTTGATCGCTCGGTTGCCGAGTCCATGTGCGAATATGGCACCGTAAATCCATTGCTGACTAACCGCGCGTATGTGTCTACAATTATCGCTAGAGTAGAGGAGCTTACATGAAATTGATGCGTGCGCGAATTCAGAATTTTCGAAGTATCGAGGATTCCGGAGAGTTCAGCCTCGATGAGCATATAACCTGCCTGGTCGGGAAGAATGAATCGGGCAAGACAACGCTGTTGACGGCACTCTATCGACTCAATCCTATCTTCAGGGATGCGGGTTTCCAGTGGCAAATAGACTACCCGCGACGCCACTTGTCGGACTATGAAGAACGTCACGGCGGCAAAGATGCGGATGTAATCACGACATGGTGGACGATCGAGCCTGCCGAAAAACAGACTATCGCAAATGCATTCGGTGCTGGAGCACTGCAGAGCGACGAAGTCGTGGTAAAAAAGGACTATGGCAACGTAATCCACTGGACAGTCAGGTTCGACGAGGCGGCCATCGTTCAACATTTTATTGATACCGGCAGTCTCCATGATGACGAAAAAGCGCATATCGGTTCAGTTCAAACAATGGCGGAACTGAAGGCAAAAACAGAATTGCTTCATGAATCGTCACCGGGTAGATGGCAATGCATTCAGAAAATTGATCTTGATTTTCCCGACACCTCGGTTTCCCAGGCTATTGTAAAGCTGCTGGACCTGCCGGGATTCATGCTGTTCTCCCAGTATCAACGGATGCAAGGTCAGGTCAGCCTTGAGCAGATTCAGCAGAGGGAATCAGGCAACACGCTTGAAGCGGCTGACCAGGTGTTCATTGCGCTCTGCAAAATGGCCTCCACAACGGTTGCACAAGTTGCCTCCATCCAGGATTTCGAAAGCATGGTTTCACGCTTCGAAAGCGCCTCCAACAAGATTTCCGCTGAAATGTTCCGTTACTGGAGCCAGAATAAATTCCTCAAGGTGATTTTCCGGCTGGACCACGCCCTGCCGGGCGACCCGCCTCCCTTCAATAGCGGCCGCATCTTCCGGACCCGTATTCTGAATGAGCTTCATGACGTGACGGTTCCATTCGATGATCGCAGCACGGGTTTTGTCTGGTTTTTCTCCTTCCTTGTGCTGTTCTCACAGATGAAGCAACGCCAGGAAAAGATCATATTGTTGCTGGACGAGCCGGGACTGAGCTTGCATGGCAAGGCGCAAGCCGACCTTCTGCGTTACTTCCGGGAGCGTCTTGCGCCCGACCATCAAGTCATCTACACGACGCATTCACCATTCATGGTGCCGTCCGACAACCTGCTCTCGGTGCGAACTGTTGAAGATATGGTCGTTTATCATGAGGATGGGCAGCCGGAAGTTCAAGGTACCAAAGTCGGCAGCGATGTGCTCAGCACCGACCCGGATACGCTGTTCCCGTTGCAGAGCGCACTGGGTTACGAGATGACCCAATCGCTGTTCGTCGGTGAACATACATTGCTGGTGACGAGACCGTCCGATCTTCTCTTTCTGCGGGCAATGTCGGAGGTGTTGCGTTCTCACAAGCGCATACCGCTCGACCCGCGCTGGACTATCTGTCCGGCCGGTGGTATCGAGAAAGTTAGCGCTTTCATGAGTTTTTTTGGCGGTAATCGGTTGCACGTTGCGGTGCTGACAGATTTTGCGTCGGATCATGAGAGGGTCGAAGACCTGCGCCGGTGGAATACTTTGCGCGATACGCATATTTTTACGATGGGCGCCTCGGCGGGCCAGCAGGAGGCGGATGTGGAAGACATGCTTGGTGCCGGGCTTTACGTGGAGATCGTGAATGCGTGTTACGGCCTCAAGGGGAGGCAGGCCCTGCCTGCCCCTCTTGCTGGTGCGGGTGCGCGCATTGTTGTGTACGCGGAAGAACATTTCCATACGCAACAAGACGTGGTCCCGGGCGTCATTCCAAAGTTCGACCGTTACGCACCCGCCGTCTATTTCACCGAGCACCAATCCGAAATCATCAAGAAATTGTTTGGCGCGGATCTAAAAGTCACACTTGCCCGGTTTGAGAAATTATTCACCGAGTTGAATGCGCTGTTACCGGAATAGGCGCAGGCCGATCGGCGGTGCCGTTCCATAAAAGGTCGACCCAATGGCTTTCCCAGGTCTGATAGCGGAGACCTCAATATAGCGCCTCCCCATTCGGATTTCAGTACTTCTGTTCAGCAGAGATGCTTATTCGGGATGATCAGGAATTTGATATGTGCCGAGCAATGCGGTTGAGTTCAAAGAAAGTAATGGAAGGGTCGTAAATCAGGCAAACCAGCGTAAAAAAGCAGCTGCGGTCAGTGCCGTTACGCCTAGCGCAATGAGCAGTTTCCAGGCGGTGCGGCGTTGTTCCACAGTCCAGTCGGCGGCTCGGCGCAGATACATCACGGCAATGCCGAAGCCGCCCGCCGCGCACATGATTTTGATCAGCAGCGCAGCGAAGGCTACTCCGTGCAAGTCGGGCAGCTTTTCATAGAAGTAATAGCTGACTGCGCTGAACCCCATGCCGCTTAATGCCTGGGCTGCCCAGCCTATTCCGACCAGCCAGGCAAACTTGCGCTGGATCGGGACGGGCTGCGCTGCCGGGTACAGCGCAAAAATCGCAACGCCTACCACGGCAGCGGCGCCAAAATTGTGCACGAGTTGCACAATGGCGTAGTCCAGGTTTTCAAACACAATCAGGTGGTCGGCTCAATGCTGACATTGATGCATTTCTGCGCACCGATCGGGGTGTGCGCCTTGTTGACCACCTTGATGCATATCTCGTGCTTGCCCGGAGAAAGCGTTCCCAGTGCGTGAGTGCCTTTTAATCCGCGTAACGTCACAGCTTCGTCGCTGTCCAGGTAAAGATGCGTATGATCACCTTTTTTCCCCAGCGACACCGCATAGTCAATATTGACATCCCCCTTCGGACTGATTTTGGCACCATCGGGAGGTGATGAAATCTCGACGGAAGCGCCGGAGGCGTCGGCAGCAAATGAAACCGGGACATAGCAGCCAAGAACCAGTGAAGCTGCCAGGACGTAAGATATGCGCATCGTTATTCTCCTTGAAATATTAAATTGAATGGCCAAAAAAGGCGGTGGAAATAATTTATTCAGCGCAAAGTCACATAAACCGGAAACTTGCAGATTCCAGGTGGACTTTACATTCTGAATTCTACCCTCGAAGCCCTTTTCCGTGAATGGAAAAACCGGCTGATCGGCTGAATGGCTTGCATAGTCTAGCTCACAATGCCGGTTTTGCAGAGCTACAGCTGAAGAAGATTTTGAATGGTGGATGAAATTATTGTGTGGTAGGTAGGAATCGACCCCATGGTGGGTATATCCATATATTGGAATTGACAGCTCGTTTGCCGAAAAAAAAAGATATCCTGCAAAAGCTTGCCTATGGATGTGCTTGAATATGGCTGTCGAGTCGACCGAATAACTTGTGATTACCGGCAGGGAACGTGAGCAAGCACTGCCGGGTCGTAACGATCAGAATAGGGGGAATTTACAGATGCGTTTTATCCATGCCGCTGATTTGCATATCGATAGCCCGTTACGCGGCTTAAGCCGTTATGAAGGCGCGCCTGTTGATCGCCTGCGCAACGCCACTCGCCGGGCGCTGGTGCAGTTGGTGGATCTGGCGCTGGATGAGCAGGTAAATTTTGTGCTGCTGGCGGGGGATCTCTACGATAGCGATTGGTCGGATTTTCATACGGGCCTATTTTTCCGCGAACAGATGGTGCGGCTGGGGCGCGCCAATATTCGTGTGTTTATTGTGCAAGGTAATCATGACGCACAGGGTGTCATCAGCCGCCAGTTGCCGCTGCCGGAAAATGTAACGATGTTTTCCAGCAAGAAATCCGAAACTGTGCAGCTCGATGAACTGGCGGTGGCCATCCATGGGCGCAGCTTTCCGGATCGCGAAGTACCTGATGATCTGGTGCCGCTTTACCCGGAGCCTGTGCATGGTCTATTCAATATCGGTGTGTTGCATACGAGCCTGACCGGCGCTGCCGGCCACGATACTTATGCCCCGACCAGTCCTGGCGTGCTCATGGCCAAGGGTTACGACTACTGGGCATTGGGTCACGTCCATGCCCGGCAGGTTGTGTCCGAGAACACCCCTCGCATCGTGTTTCCCGGAAATCTGCAAGGGCGCCATGCCAACGAAACCGGCCCCAAGGGCTGCGAGCTGGTCACCGTAAATGCCGGCAGGGTAGAAGCAAGCTTTATTGAACTTGATGTCGTGCGCTGGCATCAGGTAACCGTGCCACTCGATGGGGTGGACGATGTGGCGCAAGTGGCCGAGCAGGCGCGAAAAGTACTGGCGGCCGCCATAGCGGGTGCAACCACTCTCCTGCATGCCGTCAGGGTCAATCTGATCGGACAAACCCATCTATACGAGCTGGAAGCGAAGCAGCCGGGGACGTTGGCCGCTGCAGTACAAGCTGCGGCACAGGATATCAGCGATTGCGAAGTCTGGATCGAGCAAGTGCGCCTCGCCATCCGCTCGCCGATTGATCGTACCCAGGCCACGGAAGGGCAGGACGCGATTGCAGAGCTGATCCGCCTGGTGGATGAGCTGGCCGCGGACGACGCAATGCTGGCGGACTGGTCGAAGCAGGTGCTGGGAGACGTCCTCGTCAGGTTACCGGCAGAAGTACAGGCAGAAGTACAGGCCGATGCGGCAAGTGACGGTCTTCCCCGGCTTGATGATCCGGCCTCGCTGCGAAGCCTGCTGGCGGATGCCGAGGCAACGTTGCTGGCGCGCCTGAACGTGGAGCGTGCCGATGGACGTGGCGTCCGATGAGAATAGAGAAGCTATTTTTGTCTGCCTTTGGCCCGTTTACGGATCGTGAACTGGATTTTGCAGCGACACCCGCCAATTTTCACCTGATCTATGGCCCGAATGAGGCTGGCAAGTCGTCGGCGTTACGGGCGATGGGCGACCTGCGCTTTGGCATCCACCCGCGTAGCACGGATGATTTTATTCATGAATACAGCCGCATACTGCTCGGAGGCGTATTCGCGAATATCGCTGGTGAACGCGTTGCCTTGGCGCGCCGCAAAGGAAACAAGCAAACGCTGCTCTATGCCGATCCAGGAAACGGTAAGCCGATCGGCAGTACCGCCGTCGCTGCTGACGTTGAGCATGCGCTGACCGGAGGCCTGGATCGGAAGCAGTTTGAGGTTATGTTCGGGATCGATCATGAACGTCTGCGCGAAGGCGGCAAGCTGCTGTTGAGCGCGGATGGCGAGCTGGGTTCGGCATTATTCGAAGCGAGCGCCGGAACGCGAGGTGTAACGGCGCTATTGGCTTCGCTACAGGAGGATAGCCGCCGCTATTTTATCCCACGTTCCAAGCAGGCCACCCTCAACGAAGCCAGTCTCCAGATCGATGAATACAAGCGCGCCTTTCGTCAGGCGTTGACCAGACCGGCTGAATGGAAAGACCGCCAGCGCGCCCATGCGGATGCCAAGACAAAGCTTGCTGAACTGAGGGACCAATTGTTTAAACTGCGGTGCAGGGAAAATGAGCTGACTGAACTGAGGGCAGTTCAACCCCTGCTGAAGCAATATGATGACGCTCTGGCGGCGTTGAACGGCTTGACGGAGATTCCATTATTACCTGTCTCTGCAAGAGAAAATCGCCTCTCCGCCGAACAGTCGCTGCAAACAGCACGAAAGACTATTTCCCAGGTGGATGTCGAACTGGTGGAATATGCCGAGGAGAAGGCGCAACTCATGATCGAGCCAGCATTGTTGAAGCATGCCGACGCGATTGAGCGCCTGATCAAAGACCGGGATGCGGCGAGTTATACACATGTTGAATTACGGAAAACCCAGGCTGAGGCCGATAGCGGCCAACTCGCGCTGGCCGCGATGACAGTCAAAATTGCAGGAGATCGCGCCATTGATGATGTGTTGGCAGCCATTCCCTCTCTGGCCGACCGGGTGATGTTGAATGAGCATGTTGCTCGATGCAATGACATGGAAGTACGTTTGAGTTCGCGCCACGAGCGGGTTACGGACATTAAGAAAAAACTGCAACAGCAGCCGGAAGGCAACCGGCCAATGATGGATGCGGTTTTGAAACGAGCAATTGAAGAAGCAGTGCATACGGCACGGGCAATGGGTGATTTCACAAAGCGCCACGAAAAGCTGCAGGGCGAAATAGAGGATCACGCGCGGCGGGTGCGGCAGGGCTTGACTGACCTTGGGCTCTCTACTGTAGAACAACTGCAAGGCAGCCAGCTATTATTGGCGGCGGAAATAACTTCGGCGGAAAAGGAATTCAATAGGCTGGAAACTGAAATCAACAGTCTCCACAAGGAGGAAACGGCGCTCAAGCGCGACCTGAAAACTCAACAGCGGCGTCAACATGAACTTGCGGCGGCAGGTGAAGTGGTTACTGCGCAAACTTTGCGCGCAGCCCGGGTGCATCGCGACCAAGGTTGGGATTTGATACGCAAGGCATTTATTCAGCGTAGTGAAAATCCTGAATCGCTTGCCGCTCAATTCGATCCGGACCGTCCCTTGCCTGAAGCATTCGAGAATTCACAGAACGAGGCGGACCGCCAGGCGGATCTGTTGCGCGAAGGTGTCGAGCGAGCTACCAGAGTGGCTGAGTGCGAGGCACGTATCGCCGAAATGGAAGCACGATTAAAAGAAATTATCTTCTTGAAGCAAGCCAATGCACTGGCGCAAAACCAGGCTCAGTCGGCTTGGCTCGCCAGGCTCTCCGCCGCGAGCTTGCCTGCCCATCAGCCGGCAGCGCTGCGAGAATGGCTGAATCTGCGCGGCACCATTCTGGAGTTGATCCGGCAGCAAGCCAAGGTATCGGATGAGCAGTCCCGCCTTCTTGCTGAAGCGGAACAGGCTGCATCGACCCTTGGCATGGCGCTGTCCGCCGTGGGTGAAGCTGTCCAGGCTGATGTACATAACCTTGGCTCAATGATTGCGCGAGCTTCGGATTGGATTCAAACCATGACCAAGGTGGCTGCGGACGAGGCGGCTCGCCGGAATACGATAAAGAGCCTTGAAAACGACCTGAATGCGGCAAATCAGGATATCAAGGAGTGCGGCGATGCGCTATCCGTGTATATGGACAAACTGGCTGGCTGGCATACACGGTTGTTCCTTGCTGGAGACAGTTCGCCTGAGGCCATCAAGGCCAGGCTGGATGAGCTCGATGCCTTGCAAAAGGCGAGGGTTACGCAGGATGGCCGATTGTCGCGCATCCATGATTTCGTTGCGACCCTGGATGCCTTGTTCGACCAGGCAAAGCGACTTGCGACATTACTGGGCGAGCCTGAGCCCCCACATATAGATGATTTCGTTGATCGTTTGCAAGACAGGCTAACGAAATCCCGTTCAGCAAAAATAAAAAATGATGGACTCGACCGCCACGTCGAGGCTGCTCAACGCAAGAAACGCGATGCTGAAACGGAGCAGTCCGCGAGTGAAGCGGCGCTTCTTGCGCTGTGCCATGTCGCAGGTGAAGCGGACGTGAATAGTCTGAGCCATGTCGAGGAACAGTCGGCCAAAAAACGGCTATTACAGGAAAAGGCTGAATCGCTGATTGGGCAGTTGCGTGAAGCGTCGACCTCGGCACTTCCCGAATTACGTGAAGCCTTGTCGGGGCTGGATATCGCGGCGACAGACATCGAGCGGGAACAATGCCGGGTATCCATCAAACAACTTGAAGAGAAGGTGAATGCGGCGGCAGATGCCGAGCAAATAGCACGACGCTCACTGGATGAGATCGATACCTCCGATCGTGCTGCCGAAGCCAGAGAGCAGATGGAGTCGGCTATTGCGCGTTATTGCGCTGGAGTAAAACCATGGGCGCAGTTGAAGCTGGCCGAATCACTCCTGCGTGAGGCATTAAGGCGCTTTCGCGACAAGGCGCAAGCCCCCATGGTGACCTTGGCCTCCGAGTATTTTCGGCTGGTTACAAATGGCCGCTATCGCCGCCTGATCGTGGATGACTCGGCTGAGCAGCCTGCGTTGCAGGCCGAGCGCGACGATGGCAGGCATATTGGCGTATCGGCCATGAGCGAGGGTACCGCGGATCAGCTTTATCTCGCCCTGCGCTTGGCTGCATTGGAATTGCAACGCAACGAACAGCGGCAAATGCCGTTGATTCTTGATGATGTGCTGATTACTTCCGATGATGAGCGCGCTGCGAATATTTTCAGCGCGCTGGCACGTTTTGCCGAGGGCGGGCAGGTGATGCTGTTCACGCATCACCGTCATCTCATCGATATAGCCAGCGGGCTATTGCCGACCGATGTTTTGGCGATTCACTCACTATGATCTGAATGGAATGAATTCAGTACCGCGACGGAAAGCGAGTCATCACATTGTGACCCGAACCCCTGTTCATGCTTTAGTTCGACGGCTTGTTCGCAGGTTCTTCTTCCGACTGATCATCGTAACTCCCGGTCGGTGGGTTACCGTCATATATCAAATGCTTGCGCTGCTGCAAGTAGGCATCGCGCACAAACAAATAAGGATCCAGCGCAGCCTGGTCGCGAAGTGCCATGGGGCCGGATAGTCTCGCCCGGAGGTCGATGATGCCGAGAATGGAGAGCGGTACCGCGATGGCGTTGCCAATTGCATAAGGGCCCAGGAAGGTACCCACATAAAAGAGCATATTGGTCAATACGCTCACGGGAATGCTCGTGGCGTCACGGTAACTGCTGGGTCCGAATAAAGGAATAAAAAGATAAGTATTTGAGTCGACACCCCACACAGCCAGTGTTTGTCCAAAGTCTTCGCTATGTAGCGGCAAACCCATAGGCGAGGCCACATCAAAGAGTCCGGCTATTCCAATGGTCGAATTGATACCCAGACGCAAGGTGTCCCGGAACCCCTGCCGTACCTTGCCCTGTAAAAAATCGTTCAGGATTGTTTCCGGATATCCGAGATTGTCATAAAAATTTCCAACGGAGCGCCGCACAGGCTTGGGCACATGGTCGACATAGGCGTCCGCGACCGGCTTCAGAACGTTCCGGTCGACCATATCGGTGAAATCATAAGACTTGCGATTAATGTTCTCATGGGGGTCCATTGCGTCAAAGCTCTGGTCGTGCGGACGCACGGCCGCGCAACCGGCAAACAGAATCGTGCATATTAACAACAGGACTTTGGCTGAATAGCTATGCTTCATGGTCAGATATAACGAATAGACGGCAGTTTATCGAGATTTATATATACCGAAGCCCACTGTCGCTCGGCACCCCGCAATGCTATGGAACGCTCAGTTGGCAGTTCCAACAAGCTCATCCAAAACTATACGCTAAAGCCGGAGAACATCAAACGTTTCGCTGAAATGCACTGTTTTGGACCGTATCTTCTCGCGCTTCGAGCAACTTGATCAGTTCACTGTTTTCATCCATTTCGCCTTGATCGTCGAAGCACCTGGATTGTGTCAACAGGTCATGGATCCCAACCGGCATGGTTTACGAGGAGCAGCACATCACTTCAATCAAGCCCATCATATAATTGTTTTGCGAGAACGAAATTGATTATCAGGATCTTTCACGTGGGCTTGCTTTATCTTTACCAAGTCTTCGTAACTTTTATCGAAGTAGGTTCTGGTGGGCACCGAGCTGTCTTTGAAACTGATGAAGGCACCTGAGGTATTGGGGATATCGTAATCACGGCAAACATCCATCCAGTCAAGCGCGCGGTTTATGCGCGTGTATACGTGATTGTTCTGGCCTTCCTTCTTTTGTTCTTCAGTTTCGTTCCACCAGGTTTGATACTGTATCGTGAATAGCTTATCCTTGTAAGGAAAGGCGCTTTTTGTTTTCTGCTCCGGGGTAATCACGTGCTGATAATAGTTGCCAGTGATGGCACCCAGAGTAATATAAGTAAACAGATCCAAACCTTCGTTGCCGGGTAGTACGAGCGGGGAGGTGAGACTCTCCAGCAGCTTGTAATGTCCTTCCTCGCCAAGGCCCTGGGCATCCGCCAGACGTGAGGTGATTTTATGGGGCCCAGGCTGATCTTCATCAGGAGGAAAAGGCGTTCCTTCCAGTCCTTGCTTCAGCTGATTCATGTTGTGGGCCGAATACCGATCCCAAGAGCTCATCAAGTGCTCGCCATAGCGTTGTAAGTGCTTGTATTTACTTCCGGCCTTATCATGATCACAAATGGGGGCAAAGGTATATCCACCGGCGGATTCGAAACGCTGACGTATAAACTCCCGCAGGCTGTTTTCATCTCCCTCCCAGTAACCATACATCACACAGTTGTGACCTACGGTATGAGGATTAAAGGGAGCATCTTCGGGGACATGATGTTTAGCAGCTATCTTCAGATTGGTCCCCACCAACTGGTTGGCTGCCGGATCGGTAGAAGCAACCACCACTTCCCAAGCTTGCAATATGGTAAGGGTGGGAATGGGGGTTGAATCGCGTATAGCAAATACCTTGTTTTCGGGTATATAGCAGCGTTTGTTCCACTCGATCTGAAACTTGATCATCTCGAAAGGTAACTCGAAGGTTTTGATCACAAGTTCGGTAACAATCCCATAGCTGAAGCCACCACCACCCTTAATGGCCCAAAGCAGTTCCCTTTCGTCAAGATCTCCGTCCATGCTCAATTTACGTATGGTGCCATCACCAAGCACCAGGGTAGCGCCGATCACACTTTCGCAGCACATACCGTGCTTACGGGTCCAGGGACCCCAACCTCCGCCCATGGTATAGCCCGCTATACACACCGTGCCGCAGGTTCCATGTGGAATCATGACATCGTCGTCAGCCAGTTTCGTGGTGAGATTCTGAAATGATGTTCCCGGCTGTATATGGGTAATTCCGCGCGCAGGATCAATTTTCACCTCATTCATTTTCGAGAGATCGAGCAGAATGGTATCGGTACCGGAGCATTCCCCTTCATGGTCGTGCCCGCCCGAGCGCACGCGTAAAGTCAGGGCATGTCTACGGGTAAACCTGACCACCACACTTACCTGTTCGGTAGTAACACACAGCACAATTGCTGCCGGCATAAACTGAAACCTGCGGTTGAAGATCTGGCGCTGTTGATCGTACTCTTCCTGATTTTCTGAGCAATTACAAAGTATTGTGGGCTGGGCTACTCCATCCAAGCAGTAAGCCTCCCGGAGTTTTTCAACGATAGTATTCATATATTAATTAGTAATCATGAGTTGAGCGGGTACGGTTTTATTTAACCTGGTCGCGAAACGGTTATGCTGTTGTTGTACTGGAGAGCATGATCGCGAAAAGGACTGGCAGCCTGTCGGACTTGAAGGAAATCGGCTGTGTCTGGTGGTCAGGCATTTGCAGCTAAAGAATGCTCAACCGTGTTAGATGGACAACATGCTCCAACTCCAAGACCAAGCGCTCTCGCACGACACGTTGGACCGAAACGATTATAGGCTCTTGCTCAAGCTCAACAACCTGATAGTTCTTACAGGTATTTCCACCAAATACCTCCGACAACGCCACGTTTTATTTCAATGCTCCCTGATCTGCGAGGAATGGTCCGTTAGCTCCCTCCGAAGTGCAGGTATCTATTCGCCGTAGCGGAGGAATACGTGCGTTATCGTACAGATTATTCTTTTATTCAAAGTCTATTCTTTTCTCCCGCTGATAATATTTGTTAAAGTAAACAGGAGAATCGTCATGAAGACTAAAACACTTGCCCCCGTTATTTTGACGCTCGTCATGGCTTGCGCGACCTCAAGTTTTGCTGGAGAAGCGACCGAAATCAAATGGTCTCAGGTGCCGGCCGCAGCACAAAAAACGATCTCCCAAAATATGGGCGAGGGAAAAATTGAAGAAATCAAAAAGAAGACGAGGGCAATAAGCGGTAAATCGGTCACGATTTATGAAGTGCACGCGAGAAAACCCGATCCAGGCGGAAAGAAATTTGAGATTGAAGTCGATGAAAGCGGCGAGCTTATCGAACTCGAGGACGAATGAACGTACGATTCCGATAGCTGGAATTCAAATAATTTGCATAGGATGCGGCATCACTCGCAGGACCGACAATACGAAGCTAAGCGCGTGGCTTCATATTTGATGGAAATCAAGAAGTAGAAGGCATACGGATTACCGCTCCCGGTTATTCAGGCGGTAACAGATGCTTTCGTTCAACAGAAATGAAATGAACGCTTCAGGCACTCCAGGCATTCGCGAGGCCCCGGCAATCCGGGCCATATCTCAAGCGATTGGCGCTTTGGCGGTGGGCGCGGTCGCCATCGGTGCATTGGCCGTCGGCGCCTTAGCCATTGGTAGACTGGCAATTGGCCGCGCACGAATCCACCGACTGGAGATCGACGAGCTTGTCGTTCGGCGCTTGCGCGTTACCGAAAAACTTCAGGTCCCGCCTGCGCCGCCCGATGCCAAGCATATTGATCGCGCTGTTTCTTCCATTGAGATCTAACTAAAGAACGCTATGCAAAGCGACGAAGAGGAAATCCGGCAGTTGGTTTCCACCTGGATGGCCGCGAGCAAGGAGGGTGATGTGGAGACAGTCCTGTCACTGATGGCGGATGACGTTGTCTTTCTTGTGCCAGGCCAGCCCGTCATGCGCAAGGCCGATTTCGCGATGGCGGCGCGCGCTCAATCAGGCCAGGGGGCTCCGCAATTCGACGGCAGAAGCGAGATTCAGGAGATCAGGGTTCTCGGGGAATGGGCCTTTATGTGGACGAAGCTCACCGTCATCGTTACGCCACCCGGCAGCGCGCAATCCATGACCCGTGCAGGCCATACGTTATCCATCCTCAAGAAGCAGGGCGGAAAATGGGTGCTGGCACGCGATGCCAACATGCTGGCCCCCGTGTCGGGCAAATGACGCGGATGCCAAGGTCAAAGAATGCCACTTATTTCAGACTCAGCTCAGGTGATGAGGGGAGGCAGTTCTTGCCTTCACGGGTAAAGGTTGGGATGGGTAGGGTTAAAAAACAGAGAGATGCAGGATCGATGATCCGGCATGAATGTTTATCTTCCAGCAAGCACCCACTCGCAGAGGATTGCCAGGAATGGGTCGTAACCGGATGGCCGAGACTAAAGGCCCAGCGTGCGCAGCAATTAGAGGCCGGCGCCTGCTGAGCTGATAGCATTCAGCGGGCGCCGGGCCGCTAGTAGAGAGGCGTTTTAAAACTCGGAGTGGTTCCCTGTAGTATGTTGCTTGGTCGCGGCTTCTGGTGCATATGATCCCTTACTATCTGGCGGACGATCGCCTGCATCTTCTCCTCCTGGTGATTGCGTTCCGCTTTGCGTGTCTACTCCCTTGGCGTATCGTTGCCTTTTTGCTGATCGGTTTGGTCAGAGCCATGTAACTGGGCGTTTGCGGCCATCGGAAAGGCTGCCTGAATACTTGCCAGCCGCTGCTCCAGCACTTCAGCTTCGCTAATTCGGTTTGTTGCTCGATAGAATATCCCGAGGTTATTCAGGCTGGCTGCCACAGCGGGATGGTCCAGGCCAAAGGTCTTTTCCTGTATTGCCAGTGCTTGTTTAAAAAATTGCTCGGCCTGCTCATGACGACCCTGCATGTAATAGAAAGCCCCGAAATTACCCAGGCTAATAGCCACTTCAGGATGGTCTGGACCGAGAGATTTTTCTTTGATCGCCAGAGAGCGTTGAAAAAGCGGCTCGGCTTGCTCATAGCGACTTTGATTGTAGTAGATAACCGCAAGGTCGTTCAGGGTGCTCGCTACACTAGGATGGTCCGTGCCGAGGGATTTTTCTTGGATTGCCAATGCACGCTGATGTAACGGCTCAGCTAGCGTATCGAGGCGTTGGTTGCTATAGAGCAACGCGAGGTTGTGGAGGCTGACTGCCACATCGGGATGGTCGGGTCCGAGTGCTTTTTCCCTGATTGCCAGCGATTGCTTTTGGAGCGGCTCAGCCTGTGCATATTGCCCCCGGTTTCGATACAGTTCCGCGAGATTGTTCAGGCTGACTGCTACATGTAAATGGTCGGGTCCGAGTGCTTTCTCCCTGATCGCCAGCGCTCGCTTAAAGAGTGGTTCGACCTGCGCGTTTTGCCCTTGGGCGCCATACAAAAACCCGAGATTATTCAGGCTGGTTGCCACATTGGGATGATTGGGACCGAATGTTTTCTCCGCCACCGCAAGTGCTTTCCTGGTAACTGCTGTCGCTTTGTCATACTCGCCTTTCTGGTATAGCAACCCTGCTTCGCCCTCAAGTGCTTCCCATTCGTTCGACTGTGCGCCTGCAACAGCGTTGCATCCAATAAGCAGAAGAAAAAGAATTACAAGATTTTTAATGGGTGTCATGTGATGGACTCACGGAAAGGTTGCGAGAGAGTAAAAGGCCAAGGTGATTCAGGGTGATAGGTTGGGTTAATGGTTTTCTCATAGGCCGTACATGTTGAGTGGTGGTATGGGTTTCGGGCGGTTGGAGCATCTACTGCTGGTAGCTTGCCCTTGCACCTGTAGTCATATTTTCGCACGTGCTAAAACAGATTCATGAGGGAGCGCGGGAAGGAATTTTCCGCGCATGCATTATTGTGAATTGGTTGGGGTGGCAGCTAGTTCAGAATGGGGCGTGGTAAAAATTAATTGTTGTATTCCATTTTGGAAAGAAATGCACCTTGCTTATATTCCGGATGTTTGGAAAGGTAGTCCTCGTACTCCTCATGACTCCCTATATGCCGCAACACGTATGCCGCGGAAGCACCCATATTCTGGGCATCGATCTGGTATACCTGTCCTGCTTCGACGTCAACTTTGATTGTT
Organism: Nitrosospira briensis C-128; assembly: GCF_000619905.2. Lineage (NCBI taxonomy): Bacteria > Pseudomonadati > Pseudomonadota > Betaproteobacteria > Nitrosomonadales > Nitrosomonadaceae > Nitrosospira > Nitrosospira briensis. The sequence goes on from NZ_CP012371.1 coordinate 3,087,371, forward strand.
GGCTGTTTCGGATGGAAGACATAGTGCATGCCATTCCCGTAAGCTGCGAATATCCCTAGCCAATGTGCCCCAGGATCAACCTCGATTACAAACGGGATCAATTCCGGCAGCCAGCTGGAAAATACAGTATTTCCGTCAACCTTCTGCACTGCTACCCGTATATGGTGGTTCCAGGTCTCGCTGTAATTCAGTCCAATAATTGTTGCAACATCCTTTTTACTTTTTATTTCACTTTCATACATCTTCTTTGGTGTGTATATGGCGCATCCCGAGAGAAACAGCGCAATGAGAAAACCCGACACATGCCGATTAAAGACAAGATTCATGCAACCCTCTTGAGGAAAATAAGTGGAGCGGAATTTTATCAGGATATTGCTGAGCTGGCGTATGGGCTGATATCGAACTCTCTTTATCGTCCGTTCGCATTTTTTCTATTTTCGCATATGCGAAAACATGCTCCGGATCGGCTTGGTTTGATTGACGAGGCCGCCGCTCAGCTATTACAAAAAGGATCGTAGCCGGATGGCCGCGACCAAAGGCCCGGTGTGCTAAACGCCTCGAGCCCGGCCCGCTGGCAGTATGTGAATGACCAAAGGATTCATCTGCCTTACCGCCGTCGTGGATTGGGCCTCACGCCGTGTGTTAGCCGCAAAGGTAGCAATCGCGCTGAAAGCCTGTCATGCCGTCGATGTGCTGCAAGAGGCGTCCATCGCCATGGCAAGCCGGAGATCGCGAATACCTAGGCAATCGATCATGCAAGACATGGACTGGTACAACCGATCCGGCCGCATTCGAGCCTGGGCAAGAAAATACCTGATGAGGCCTATGCCGTGATGCTGTCGACGGTTGAACTGGCGGCGTGAGAATCAGCAAAGATCCCACAAAAAAAATGCAGGTTGCTGTTCAGACAATCGGGACCACTTCCAACCATTTTCAATCGCGCGACGCGGGGATGGAGAGCCTTGGGCTGATGGCTATTTCGCAAGTACGATTAGTGACCATAGGGGTGGGCGGATGATTGGCAGGCATGTGCGAAATCAAGTTAAAGCCTGTCAGAAGCGGTATGCGGATTATCAGCTTCCGTTATTCTGAGCGCAAATATCCGTTGCGTCGGCGTGGTTCTTTATTCCATGAGCGGCATGGCGATCATGTTTTTCGTTATTGTCGCGCTATAGTTTGATATCATAACGCGTCGATTAAAACGCGGAACGGATCATCTGGATGAAACCTAATCACAAGAAAAGAATAATTTCATGGGGCCGCTTGCTGCCACTAACAATTGCCCTGGGACTTGTCGCGTGTGGTGGTGATGGCAGCGGACCCACCGCAAGCAATGGTAGCGGCGGCAACAGCGCTGCAACCGCCGAAAAAGGTCCGGCTACGGGCAGATTGCTGGATGCCGCCGTGAGCGGCGTAGCGTACCTGGCGTCTTCCGGCGCCGCCGGCAATACAGATGAAAGCGGGATCTACAAATACAGTCACGGGGATACGGTTGAATTCAAGCTGGGCAGCCTGATTCTCGGGAAACCGAAAGGCGCGGCTATCGTTACCCCTATGGAACTGGCCGGTGACAGTGATAAAAGGTTGCAAAACCTGCTTATCCTGTTGCAGTCGCTGGACGCTGATGGTAATGCCGTAAATGGCATTACCATTCCGGCTGCGGCCGCGGCGGCTGTCACTGCCTCGATTAATCTGGATAGCGAACCTGCTGCGTTTACCGCATCGGCCGAATTGCAGAAAGCAAGGGAGGCGGGCGGCGTTACGGGTGTAGTGAAGACGGCGGAACAGGCCAACGCCCACTTCCTTTCGCAGGGGATACCTCTGCTCAGCACCAATATCTGGGTCAGACATGATGACGCGACAGCTTCTGTCATCCGTATTTCGGCTGGTAACGGCGGCGAATATCTGAACGGAGAAGCTACGCCGGATGATTCATGCGATACCAACCGTGTGTGCGGCGGCAAACTGCTGAGCAAAGCCGGAGTGGAATACGGAGCAGCGAGGGTATCCGAGTTTGATACAAGAGGATTCAAGTTTGTTGGCAAGCCCACAATCGATACCAACCTTCATGCCGGTTTATCCAACCCAAGGCCAGCCTGGCGCGTGCGTACCGATGGTTCCGAACTGATCGCCTCGGATATCATGACAGTGCAAAGACCGAGGAAACAAGCCAGTCTCTTCGGCGAGCTTTTCCATATTGCTGGCACGCTCGAGGTAAGCTCTTCGAAGGAACCCATCAAGACCGAGGTCAAGGAGATCAGGTATTCCAAAATGGAGAATGATCCAAAAGGCATTATCGGGGCTTGGGTACCTGACCCGGCTGCCATCAAGATACAAACCTACTTTTTCTTTTCCAATGGAAAATTCATGATGGTTGATCCTATCGGGGATCCGGAACGCGCCGGCCATGAAAGTTGTGGTGAGCCGGGTATCGAATTTGCCTCATATACTTATGATGCCGGCAGCAAGGGCTTGGCGATTAAAGGATTCACCTATGATAACAACGGTTGCGCGGGTTTTTCCGGCGCCGAGACGACATCGTTCAAACTGAATGCCGACGGCAATACCGCAACGCTTGAAACAAAGGGTGGTCCCGCATTGACGTTGCATCGGATTTCTAAGTAGCTTGGAGGGGTTCGGAATGCGTACATTACTGTTTTCATTCTCCCTGATGACCATGGTCGCATTGACCGGGTGTGCCGGAGTCCCTCAAGTGAGGCTCCCACAGGATGTTGCACCGGTCACCAGCTTCGATACGCAGAAGTATCTGGGTAAATGGTATGAGATTGCACGCCTGGAGCATTCTTCCGAAAAAGGGTTGAGCGATATTACCGCGACTTACAGCTTGCGTGATGATGGTGGTATCAAGGTGGTGAACCGAGGATACGACGCCTTGAAAGACAAATGGCGCACTGCCGAAGGGAAGGCTTATCCTGTGGGAAGCCCCGACACGGGCTATTTGAAAGTATCTTTTTTTGGACCATTCTACGGTTCGTACGTAGTTTTCGATCTGGATACCGACTACCAGTATTCCTTTGTCACAGGGCCGGACAAGAACTATCTATGGTTGCTTTCGCGTACTCCACGCGCTTCGGATGAAGTGTTGACCCGATTCATAAGCGAAGCGGATAAGCTTGGGTACGATATCGACAAGCTTATCTATGTAGACCAAAGCCGATCAATCTCTTCAATGCCGCAATGATTTCAGATCGGGCTGGCGTTGCCATGCCTGGCGGTGTCGCGCAGTTGGCGCACTCTGTCATGGTTACGTTTTGCGCCCTCGTATTGCTGGTCAAGGAGGGCACGCAGATTGCCCGGTAATTCTTCCCTTAGCGCATTCTCATAGGCCACCACGGCAGCCGCTTCACCGCGTTCGCATTCTTCAAGCACCGCCAGATTATCATTGCTGGTCAAAGACGTCTTGAGGTCAACCCAGGCGCGATGCAATGTGCCTGTTACCGTCCCGCCGGTATCGGGGTCACCGCCATACCGCCTGACCTCGGTACTCAACTTGTTGACGGCCTGCGCGCAACTCTGCGCCCGGTTTTCAAAATATGACTGCAGCGCGGCGTCATGCGTATCCTCCGCGCAGGTCCTGAAGCCATTTGCGCCGTCGCGCGAGATTTCAATCAAGTCGTTCAGCACGCTTACAATTTTATCGTTGTCCATTTCATGTTCTCCGGGAAATAGTTCGCAGTCCTAAACGCCAAACGATAGAAGGACTGGGGGTCAGGGTCTGTACGTTGGCACACATTCTGCTATAAAGGTTGAGGCCGATACCGGCTTTCATTGGTCTTTCGCTCAGCTTAAATGAAAAAAGAAACCATTCCGTTGAGCCGCTATCCCGACACTCCGGTTGGTCGCTATTGCGGCTGCCTTTGCGGTACCAGCCGCCAGGTCACTCGCCCAACTTCTTCTCCTTCATGAATCTGTTGCGCAAAAAGCTCGAACTCATGCTTGCGCATTGCTTCCGGTATTTTTACCAGTAGTCGCAAAGGAATTCGCGCCTTTGCGCGGAAGACAACCTCAGGAAGCCTCAGGCGGCTGCAATGGTTGAGAGGGACGTGGACTACGCGCGGGTGATTTTTTGAGTCGAGCGGCGCGAATGGCATGGAATGCGGGCGCACGCGCAGCCTTTCGGCGAATTCCGGCGATAGTTCGAGTACGATCTCGGCCCCGGCGGGAAGCCGCGGTACGATTTCAAGATGCATGCGCCGTGCTTTATCCGGTGCACCTGCCGCGATAAAGGGCAGGGCGACATAGTCCCGCGGTTCCGACCGAGGGGGTGGCACATTATTGACCACGTTGAAGTTGCGCCAGGTCACATTATTATTGTTGCGGATGAAGGTGGTGAAATTGTCCCAGTCCAGAAAATCGGCGGGTATGGGGCCAGGGTCGCGTGGTGCGTCGAGAATGCCGACGAAGCAATAATGCCCGGTTGCCGGTATCGCTTCGGATGGCCAGGTAATGCCATTCGAAACCGTCAGCAGGTCGCCGGTCGGTACGTTTGCCAGGGTGGTCGATCCCAGCAGCGTCCAGAGGTCCGGCGCGAGAAGCGTGGAGGGGGGTGCCCAATAGACAGTAGCCGCCACATCGGCCGCAGCCGAGCCGCCCCGGTTGCGCACACGTACATAAACGAAATTATCCTGCCCCGCTTCCGCTTCATAACCCAGGGTCATGTCGTTCTCGGTTCCGCTACCGGCGCCGAAAGCAGCTTGGGGATCGGCGATAGCCGTCTGCCGCAGAATGATATCCGGACTGGACGAGATCGCGCCCAGGTGGGGGTCGCCGTTGTCGCCGATGAAATCCCTCAGATAGATGTCGGGAGCGAGGTTGAGTACTGTCCCATCAATGATCGCGCGTAGATTGGGCATCACCCCGATGCGGTCCACAGCCGGATTCGCAGACAAGGTTCCATATGTGGCATCGGACAGAATCATGCGCAGTTGCCACGGGGCAAGGCGGTCGCCCGAGGCCGCTTCCACCAGGCCCTGCACCGCGAGTGCTGCACCCGTGACGATGGGGGTAGCGCTGGATGTGCCATTGAAGCCGGTCGTATAGAGGTTTGTCGCCGTATTGGTGGAATCGGAAGAAAGGGTGTCCACGTTCTCGCCCCATCCATAGCAGTCGATACGGCTGCCATGGCATGAAAAGCCGAGGCGCACGTGTGGGGCGGTGGAACTTGCCGCGCCCACCATGATGGCGCCTGAATCCAGAAAATCCGGGCTGGCGCGGTTGAATATCTGCTGGCCACCGGGATTCACCACCGTATCCAGGTCGACGCCGCCGTTGCCGGCTGCCTCGACCACCACGATGCCAAGCGAGGTCGCGAGGAGGATCACGTCGAAAACGGCCGGTTCGATCTCGACGGGTACCAGGCTGTAACCGAACAGATTCGTCTGTGCTTCAAGCAGCAACACGTCGCCAAAGCGCATGACGCCAATCGCATCGAGTATCGGTTGGGCCGTACTATAACCGCCTCCCGGCAGATGCTGGCCCACGCAGCGGACAGATGCCAGCGCGGGCGTGATGCCTACGCAACCCACGGCATTGTCTACCGCGGCGATTTCCCCGAGCACGCCGCTGCCGTGAAAATAATAGGAGTGATTCAGGCCCGAGATCAGCGTGATACCGTGCGCGGCGAGATCTTCATGATCAAAAGTCCAACCCCACTCCATATCGACCAGTGCCTGACCAGCACCATCGCCGCCAGGAAAGTTCCAGGCATACTCCGCATCGATGCCGTCGGGCGCAGGGTCGAGATAGCCTTGATTAGCGCTGCGCGGGTCATCCGCGGCATTGACGAATGGCGGCTCGACAGGCGGCGGCTCGACGTAAGCCATGGCCACGGATTCCCACTGGGAGAGATGCTTCACCAGTTCTTCGGCATTCGTGACAGGCGGCAGGTTGACCGCGAAATAGGCGTTCAGATTAGGCGCACGAAAGGCTGAATTCAACGCCCTGGCGCGTTCCCCCAACGCGGCGAACCGATCGGGTTCAAACGACAGGAGAGGTTCAAGTGTGATGCCTTCAAACTGTGCCGCCAGCGCATTCCACGGGCCGACACCGAGCGATTCCACCATTCGCGCGGTATCTTCGCGGGGAAGCTGGACGTGATCCTTGAATTTGACAATTACGCGGCGGTGATAGCCGGGCCCGGGCTGCGCTCGTTCCATGCCGGGCGTTGTGGCGCTTTCGTTCTCATTGGTAGCCATGATGTTCTTCCCCGGATCAGTCGTTACATCTAACGAATAGCATGGAATACGAAATATTCAAGCTGAGCAGTGGCCCTTTCACAGAAGCGGCAGTAAGCAGATAAATACTCTCAAGGATGAAAACAGCTGGTTTGCCCGGATAGGGCGGGCCCCGATCATCTGTTTTGAATGCGGGCTTGCGACCCGATAGCCGGATGCCGGGATGGCCTACTTATGCCGACAACCCCATACCGAGCAGAACTCGTCCAGCATCTTCCCGAGATACCGCTTCAGTTAGTTTTTGAGGCGATTCGTTTCCACCATCAGGATTGACATCGAGGCAACATGATCTATGTTGATAGTGGAGCACAGCAATTCTTTGCGTAGCGATGCGAATTTTTAAAGAGGGGGAAAGCATGCCACTAAACGCATATGGAGTACTGAAGGGCCGGCCGGTGAACCGCCAACTCGCCTCGGGCGCCAATCCGCATTACCAGATCCATATCGTGGACGATACGACCCATTATCGCATCGCGGTGAATGTTACCTCGCAACTCGCCCCGTCCGAGCTGGAATTTCTTGTGGATTCAAGGTTCGACCATCCGCTCCTGGCAGAGTTGATCGACAAGCCTCTCGGCTGGCTTCCTCTTCAATCCAGGCCGGGTGGGGCCGCACTCGACTTTATACGCGGCAACCTGTTTGATCCGCGCGATATGCGTGTGCTCCCTCTCAGCGCACCCGGTCCGGATAACGATTTGAATGAGAAAATCGATCAGTTCGTACAGCGTGCAATGGCGGACGAGGACGCGCTTGTTTATGCTTTTGGTCAGCGGTGGGGACCTGAAAATAACAAAACCGATAAGATATTTGGCTTTATTCCCGGCAATGGCGTTCATGATATCCATATGAATCAGGGTAACGCAGGGCGTTTCAAGGGCGATGACGGGGTATACCAGGATGGTGCCTTGTTATTTCATTTTCCCCGGACCAGTCAATGGGTCGGTGTGTTTTTGAAGTTCCAGTCCCAGACCTGGCATACCGATGACAAGACTGGGCATCAGATTCATACCGAAACCAGTGGTCCCCCATCAGACGAGAACGTAGTGTCTCGCCCGTTCGTTCCAGGGGGACAACCCACCCCGGAGATGCCGGACGGGGCGATCCGAATTGTCGCAGCGCTCGTCAATAGCAGCCGGTCGCCTGAGATCGAATTTGTAACGCTCCTGAACACCACCAATCAGACAATCTCGCTTGATGGCTGGAACATTGCGGATCGCGACAAAAACAGGATGGCGCTAAAAGGGTCCATTACGGCTGGGGAGACATTGCGTGTGCAACTTGAACCGCCTGTTGTTCTGCCCAACAAGGGTGGAATCATCACGATATTGAACGGCGATGGTTTGCGCGTGGATGGGGTGGCCTACACCAGGGAGCAGGCACGAAATCCGGGTTGGACGGTGAAGTTCTGAACGGGCCGGCATATGGACCAGGATTGCACGCTTAGCCCAAGCGCGGTTGCGGTTTCGATTAAACCGGGTAACCAGTTCACGATGTGATCATGACTTGTCGCAATGGAGAGAACTGCGGAGAACGACTTGTGAGGAATCAGCAAGATAGCCGATGAGATCAAGATAGAGGGCAGACATGAAGGTTGCAGTTTATACAAATAGCGATGATGCGTTCGTAGCCTGGGCGCCGGCTGGGTTTATACCGGGGTGTCGTGGTTTCATGCTGGAGCGAGCGCGTAAGACGCTGGGAAAAGAAAAGGTCGAAATTGTCGAGAACCGCATTGGGTTCAAAAAGGACAAACCCAAATCCGGTGACCACGAGCCATCCAGCAAATGGCCGTTTCAGCGGTTCAACTGGACAGACCATGCCATTGACGTAGGGGCCGAAGTTCGTTACCGGGTGACGGCAATGATCGAAGATGGCAGTGGACCTCCTTTAAAAAAAGGCGAGGCGAGCGACTGGTCGAGGTGGGCGAAACTTACTACCGATGCTGGTGATGGATTCTCGTGTTTCTTTAATCGAGGTCTTGTGCTTTCCCAATTCGTCGCACGGTATCTGGAAAAAAATCACCTCACGCCGGCAAAGTTCAAGAAGCAACTTCAAGAAAGTGTCGATCCGGAATTTCGTGCTTTCCTTGAAGGTGATCTCGGCACCAGGCTCATGGAGCTTCTAGAAGATACGCAAGGCGATGCCGAGCTTCACGCAGCGCTATATGAGCTGGGAGACAGCAAGCTCGAGAATGCGATGATCGCACTCGCATCGCGGCTGCATGTCATTCTCGCCAATGGGTCGGATGCGTCCGGCGATGGAAACAAGGCTGCACGTTTGCACTTGCACGATAACGGCGTTTCGATTATCGATCGGCTGCTCAAGTCGAAAGGGCTCGGTCACAACAAATTCCTGGTTTTATCGGATGCGGCGGGACCCAGGGCGGTCTGGACCGGAAGCACCAACTGGGGCACGACCGGGCTCTGTACCCAGGTCAACAATGGATTGCTTATCGAAGATGAGGCTATTGCGCGATTGTATCGCCAGCAGTGGGATCGTCTGAAGAATGCCTCGCCTCCCGATACCGTCCCGGCCGGGTTTCCCGCGACGCTGATCGAAGCCAACGACAAGCCTCACTCTTTTTCTATCGGAGCAGCGAAAGTCACAGTCTGGTTCACGCGTACATCGAATGGCCGCGACATGGACGCGCTCCGGGAGATCATCAACTCGGCGAACGATTCGATCCTCTTTCTCATGTTCACGCCCGGAAAAGCCGGACTGCATATGTTGGCCGGTCAGCGGGCCAACGAAAAAAAAATGTATGTGCGTGGGGTAGTCAGCACGCTGGGCAAGGATGATGGCGACAAGAACGTGCTGGATATCAGCCTTGTCAGTAGTGATAGAAAATTCAAACCTGACCGGTATACGGTGCTTCAACCGCAAGGAATAGGCGTGGCATTGGGTCCCTGGATCGCAGAAGTCACTCGCAAAACTTTCCAGCAAATCGGCCACGCGATCGTGCACTCCAAAATACTCGTGATCGACCCGCTATCCGAGCATCCCGTGGTTGTGACGGGAAGCCATAATTTCTCTGAGCCGGCAAGCAAGAAAAACGATGAAAATCTGGTAATCGTGCGTGGCCATAAGAAACTCGCTATAGCCTATGCGACTCATGTCATGTCGGTATATCAGCATTACCGCTTCCGATCGTATATCCGTGAGATGCTCGCGCAGGGGAAGGTACCCTGGAGTTCTCTCCACGACGATGACCAATGGCTAAAAGATGAGTTGCAATCCAAAGCTCAGGAGATTCGATACTGGACAACCTCCTAACCGCGACAACCCGAAAACTCTTGCCATCCCGATCCCGATTTATACGTATGACATCACTACCTGGAGCAGTCCGTTTCCCATATTCGGTATTCCATCGTTTTTTATAGTCTTTCGCTCTTCCTTATATACACAGTTGTTTTATCTTGATGAGCTTGCCATCTTCGCTGACCCTGATCTCTATCTCCTTGCCGTCTGGTTTTTCTACCTCGGCTTCATAAACGGTAACAATTTTGTCGCTGTCGAAATGAAGGACTCGAGCGTGCTGTGTTTGCGTTTCCTTCTCAATTTCCTCGATTTTTCCGCCGCCTGCGTGATCGGTTATCGTTTTCTGAACTGCAGGCGGTACATCCGTCCAATGAATTCTCTCCTCTTCTCCGGCAAAAGCCGAGGTTGCGAATACCATTGCAGCGGGCAGAACAACTGACATGAATAATTTCTTTTCCATTGTGACCTCCTATTTCAAAGAAACATACTCACCAGAACATTCTATTTACAAAAATAGATTGGAATGATGGGCGCGAATCAGAAAGCGATCTGTGCGGTACCGCTCTTAACCCTGTTTTATAAAAGGTTAAAGGATGTGCGCGGGATGTGCGTGCACGCTTGCTGTTAGCAACAAATAGAATTGGTCCGGTATTGCAGCACAAGACGGTCAATCTTGGGTGGATCCAAATTGAACCCGGAAACCTTAGTTGGCCCTGTGCAAAATAGCCCGGAATCAGGCAGGCTTTGGTTTTTTGATTGGCAACCGGGCTCGGAAAAACTGACGTATTCGTCTGGCGAAAGAAACATCACGCGCAACATGAGTGAAGCGAAAGAAGGGATATCCCTGGGTACTGTCGCAAGAAGTGATGAGCCTGCCAACGTTTGAGACGCCGGTATTGATGCAGAATCACTTTGAAGCCCCGGTCCGTGCAAAAGCAGTCGCATGGTTCCGTGACGGCGCTATGAAAAAACGGGCGAAAGATTCGCTCAAGGCAGTTCCATAGATGTCCGTAGACTCTATTATTTGGAGGCTTTGTGATTAATATTGATGGGAGTGCGCTAAATTTAACGCTAACAGGAAACGTAATTTCAACGCTTATAGGAGGTGCACTTACGCTGGCGGGGGCGTGCTTGGCACGCTGGTTTCAGAAAAAGGATGCAGCTCAGCGAGACGCCGAGCATGTTCTCGGGCTACTTCAAGCCTTCCATGATGAAATCGAAACTCTTTGGGGGGTTTATCAAGCAGGAGCGGGTGCCAGTATCGTAGCCTTACCTAATGATGAACCGATGCTTATACACTGGCCGCTGACCCAAGAGTATTTCACTATTTACAATACCCACGCGTTATCCATTGGGAAAATCAAAAATCACGTGTTAAGAAAGCAAGTAATAGCGACATATACAAAAGCACGAAGTATGATTGATTCAATACGTTTGAATAATGATCTTTTGCAACAGTGGGAACATGACTGCTTCTTATTCCAAGAAACGCATAGTCCTGCACACAAATTAAATGCAAATGCTCGTCATCAAGCTTTGATTAGGTATGCCCTGGGACTCAAGGAGTCACATGTAGAGTTAGAATCAATGGCCACTGAATTATTGCATCATTTACGAAAGAATCCTTATGGTCATCAAGGTAATGCAGCTAAATATTAACGCGCATGCGCGACCGGCACATCTTATATGCGGGAATGACTGATCTCGGCGGCTTGCTCGCAAGTTGATATGTCTGCCATTCCAGACACAGACGACAAACTCAACGAATGTGAGTATTTTCTTAACCTTGCCTCTAGGGGTACCCCTCGCGCCGCAGCCATGGCAGGTTGCTATCGAGGATTGGCAGAAGTGAGGAGCTGATTTCCATAGTGTCAGAAATATTTTCCCCCGTAGCTGTATTCGATTCCGGTATCGGAGGATTAAGCGTTCTTCAGGCGCTGAAAAAGCGTTACCCGCAAGAATCTTATGTCTATCTGGGGGATACGGCTCGCCTTCCTTATGGAACCAAAAGTCCTGAAACCGTGCAGCGTTATAGCCAAAGCTTGTGCAGAATTCTGCTGAACTATAATCCAAAAGCCATCGTGATCGCCTGTAATACCGCTTCGACTCATGCGTTGGATGTAGTACGCGCGCTGGCGGCTCCGCTGCCGGTGATCGGCATGATTGAGCCAGCTGCGGCAGCGGCGGTTCAGGCAACAAGGAATCAGCATGTCGGCGTTATCGCTACCTTCGGCACGATCCTGAGCGGAATATACGAAAAGAAACTGAAGAAAATCAATCCTCATATAAAAGTATCGTCCCAAGCCTGTCAGATGCTGGTTGCTCTTGCGGAGGAGGGCTGGTCTTCAGGTCCGATTGCCACAGCTACAATCCGCCAGTATCTTGATCCCATATTCGACACAGCCGAGGCTCCGGATACGTTGATTATGGGGTGCACTCATTTTCCTGTTTTTGAAGCTCTCTTCCGGGACATTCTTGGGCCATCTGTCACTCTCATCAACAGCGGTAAAGCGGCTGCCAGGCAACTTTCGGGAATTACGGGAACAGGGGGTCAAATTAAAATACTGGCAACTGACGATCCTGTGCGCTTTGCTGTCAATGCTTCCAAATTCTTCGATAAAAGATTGGTGGCTGCCGATATAGAACTGGTCGATGTGACCGTGGCATTTTAGGCAGACCGGTCCCGGATATGTGGGGCGGCGCGAGTTGACCATGGAATTCGGAAATTCCGGTTATGTGGCGCTGTACCATCATGACTCGGCTAAAGATAAGGTCTATATTCTGGCGTTTCGGCACCAGAAGGAAAGCGGCTACCTGTAGCTGCTCGAGTTTGAAATCGGTCGAGCTACTTCTTTCCATAGCGACGCTTTTTCAGAAACGTTATTGCCCTAAACTGGAATTCGCCATGAGCCTGCCTATTTTCTCGTGTCTATCCGGTTTCCCTAAAAGACTCAAGCTCCAAACGAGAATTAAAGAAATGGAAAAAACAAGGAAACGATAATGGGTCGTGGGAAATAAAAGCATATGCGTTATATTAAAAACAAAAGGTATCCCAAGTAGGCAATAAAAATTAACGTCGACTTTAATCTGATCCCGCTTCAGCCATAGCAAGTAAGCCGATAATACATATATCACTGAATGTGAATGAAAAATAAGATTCTCCAGCAATAACGCATAAGGTATCAGGTAGTCACCGGCTTTGTGAGAAATCACGATATCTGCGGGATAGGGTGTAAGCGAGCCGACGAATGTGAAATTAAAAAGAGCCAGGTACCCATAATTATCATGTAACTTATTAATTAAAATATAAAAAGAAACAGAAGACAGAATGGAAAATAGTGAAATAAACCTGTTGCCATGCAGATAGGTATAACCCATCAGGAGACCTGATAAAACCATAAAATCAGTTCTTATTAAAGGAAGAAACGCCGCAATCAGGAAAACCAGTCTTCCTCCTGTCATTAGGCTGTATATTCCAATAAGGGAAAAAAAACACGCCATGGCGTCGGGTGTGGAGAGGGCTGCCAATTCCGTATATCCCGCCACCGCGACGACTACTGGCAGAATGCCTATCGGCACAGCCGTCTTCAGGATAATCAGCCCCAGCACGAATACGGACAATGACGCGAAAATTGCGCTAATTACATACGTTGCCTTCGCGTAACTTAACCCGATATTTTTGAGTAATCTAATCAGTTCGATGTACCCAACCCTTATGGAAAAGAAAGGTATTTGCTGTTCCAGCGAAGATGGGTCTGCAAATACCGTTTCCCTGTATTTTCCTGTCGTGAGTTGTGAGAATGTTTTACTGCGAACCTCTTTCCTGATTTCTTCGTAAGTTTCCCTGGTTAAGTCTGCGCCGCGATAGCCATCTTTGGAATACGATGCGGCGACGTATGCAATCATGTCCCAGTTATGCTGGGGTCTCAGGAGCCCATATAGCAAAATGATTGCTGCGGTTGCCAGAAGGATTCCATATCTGAAAACCATCAAGAAGCTCCAGAGGCGTTAAAGTAAGAATTGGAGTATATAGCGGACGCCAATTCGGGGTGACCATCAGCGGCTTAACGTGCCTTAAAACGCGAATCGGGATGAAGACCGCCAAAGCCTATACGGCGGCATGATTACGGTTGGGCGGCAGAGGGCATGAAGGGGCAACTCGGCAGAAGTTCAGGCCGAACCGCCGCTCAAAATCCTATGGGACATTTCTGTCATTTGTTTAAGTTCACCCATCATAGGCCTGCATACAAAGTCAAGAACTCAGTTAAGATGGAGGGTTAGAAAGTTTTCTGGCCCTCATTAAGGAGTTTGAGATTTTGGTCACTGAAGTGTCTATGAGAGGTCATTCTGAAACGGGAAAAGCGCCTGCAGGAAATCATGATGTTGGGCGCATTGTTAAAGTCCAAAAAACTGGTCAGGCCCGATATGGAACAGATGCGGGTGCTGGATGTGATTTAAGTGCGCACCATACGCCCAGTGGCGCTCTTGGACAGATTGAGCAGGGGCACCAAATGTGCCTGTCTCGTCAGCATATTGATGCTGAGGCATGCTTCAGGGCTGCCATTGCGTTAGCGCCCGAGTGGCCGATGCCGCACAACAATCTTGGTTGGGTTTTGCAGGCACAAGGCAGAAATGAGGAGGCTTTGGTCTGCTACAACAGGGCTCTGCAGATTGATGCCACGCAAGAGTTGGCGCAAGCGAATCTCGCCTATCTTCTTGCTAACCTCTATTTTTTTATTGGGAAATTTGCAGAAGCGAGGTCAATGTGGTTGTTTCTGGCCAATATATATCCGGAAGATCACCAGGTCTTGGATAACCTGATCAGTACGGCACTCAGAGTTAATGATTTCTCTGATGCCGGGCAATGGGCTACCTGCTATGCAGCGGTAACAAAAGCCAGCGTTTACCATCCAATGCTTGCACATGCCACTGCGGTCCCGCCAGACGTGGCATTGCCAACACCAAAGCTGTCAAGGGGCAAGTTGCAGCATGATCTTGAGCAATATCAGTATTTGCGCGATAAAGGTCTGCTCGACCAGGAATTCGATGACATTATAAATTACTATTCAGTGGCGATTAATCGCCTTGATGAAAATAACACCGCATTGCAGGAAAGCATATATAACGCGCCAGAAATAAAAAATACCTATGGCCGCATTATTCATCATTATCCGGCGAGCAAATTTCCTGGAAATGCAGTAGCCGTTTCTGAATCGAGCATGCATGCAGAGCAGAAATATCTGAAAAGTAAATTAGGCATCGTTATTATTGATGATTTCCTGTCTGATGAAGCGCTTTCAGAACTACAGAAATTTTGCCTAGAATCCACAGTTTGGCATAGCAACAGCTACTCGCACGACCGTTTGGGCGCCTTCTTCAGGGAGGGATTCAACTGTCCGCTGCTGCTCCAGATTGCTGAAGAAATGCAGTTTGTTTTTCCGAATGTGATTGGAAAGAAGCATCCTTTGCTGCAAATGTGGGCCTATAAATACCGGCATAACCAACCCTCAACACATCCTCATGCTGATTTTGCTGCCGTGAATGTGAATTTTTGGATTACTCCGGATGGAGCCAATCAGAATAGTGAGTCTGGTGGACTCATTATTTATGATATAGAGGCGCCAATAGATTGGGATTTTGATGCTTACAACCGGCAAGGAGATAAAATATCCACTTTTCTGAAATCATCTGATGCCAAGTGTATAGTCATACCCTATCGCTGCAACAGGGCGATCATATTTAATTCAGATCTTTTTCATGCAACGGCGCCTCTCGAATTTCGCCCTGGATACATTAATAAAAGAGTTAATATAACCATGCTTTATGGCGAAAGGGAGGCCGCAAAAAAAGAGTGAGTGGGTCACAAGGCGTACCGGCATCGGTGGCCATCATTCCCACTTCTTGCAGCGCTCAGCTCGGCGGCATGCTGGATTGGACCCAGCCGCCCCAATCGCCTCCGGGCGAGCCTTGCTCGATCCGCCAGAGCTGATCAGCGTTGTCGACACCCCATAGCAGCACATTGCCCGTATTCTGCAAGGCCGCCGCAACCTTGCTCATGGGAACAGGCTGGTCTTTGAAGCCCGGGCCTTCCCAACGGCTCCACGGGCCGCCTGCGGTGAGCTGATACAGCGTCCATATCTGGCCGCTTGCGCTGACTCCCCAGACCTCCAGCCCGCGTACCCCCTTTTGCTCCGATGCAGCGATATCAATAAAGGGTTCAGGCTGGCCGCCAACGCCGGGACCTTGCCACGCGCCCCAGTCGCCGCCGGGAGAATTCTGGCTGATGCCCCACAGCAGACCTGTGCCGTCGAGGCCCCAGAACATCACGTTGCCGTTGTTTTGCTGGGCGGCGGCCAGCTTGAACATCGGTGTCGGCTGCCCCTTGAAGCCTGGCCCCTCCCAATGGCTCCAGGATCTCCCGGCCGTTAGCTGATACAACGTCCAGACCTGACCGTCGTCACCCGACGCCCATAGTTCGACGCCCCGACTGCCGCCCTGTTGCGATGCCACAAGGTTCTGAAAGGATCTAGGCTGGCCGCCCACATTGGGTCCATTCCAGCCGTTCCAGTCACCGCCGGGGCTACCTTGGCCGCATGTCCAGACGCCGCCGTCGTCGTCCAGCGCAGCTAACATCGCATTACCATTGTTCTGCAGCGCGGCAGCAAGCTGACGCAGTGCCCTTGGCTGCCCCTTGAAGCCGGGTCCCTCCCAGTTGCTCCAGTCCGCACCTGGCGTGCACTGGTACAACGTCCAGACCTGGCCGCTGGTACCCGACGACCAGAACTCGATACCCCGATTGCCGGCCTGCATCGATGTCGCGATGGCGGCGAAGCGAACGAGCGCAGGCGGGGCGGGGTAGAGGATCTTGATAGCATTTACCACCGTGTCTGGGTCAAATCCCGCAGTGATCAACGCGCTTTGCATCACCGCCTGGATGGTGTTTGGAAACACATTGGGCTCGAGAATAATTTTACCGACGTCGACCGCGGAGAGGTCAGGGTAGTTGCAATGAAGAATGGTGGCGAGATCGGCGGGGGTTAGTGACTCAAACACAATGACCAGGGCTTGTGCCATGAATGCGCTTTGTTGAAGGCGCATTTCATGGGAGTCGACCATCGCGGTGATGCTTGGCGCCGCTGTTGACATCACCGACTGTGCCGACTGCTGCGGCGACATGCCCTGTTGCTGCAGGGGCAGCAAGAGATTGACTAACCGTTGTACATTAAGTGTCATGGTTTCATTCCTTTCAAGTATGCATCAGGGATAGGCGCGCTTCAGCGCGATGGACATCTGTAGTGGGGAAAGTGCAGGGAAGGCGGCCTGCAAGCCATTGGCGGTGTCATTAGCCATATACCCGGCTTGTGCCATGGCAGTGGCCAAGTCGTTGACGCTGAGACTCGGGAAGGCCTTGAGCAAGATCGGGCCGCACGCGGCCGCCGCTACGCCCTGGTCATGCAGGCTCAGGGCGGTCTCTGCCAAGCTCGGATAGGCCTGGACCAAGGCCGCAGAAAGTGCTGCTGGCGGGGTTTGTGGCCAGGCCGCGAGCAGGCCTTTGGCGGTCTCGGCGGACGCATACCCGGCTTGCGCCATGGCAGCGGCCATGGTGTCGAGCGTGCTGGTCGGGAAGGCCTGCAGCAATTGTTGGCCGCAACTGGCGCCATCGACCTGTTCGTTGTGGAGGGATTTCGCCATCTCACCGGCAGTTGCATACGCTAGTATGGTCACACTCACCGAGATGGACGGAGGCCCGGCAATGACATTCGACTGGCCCGAAGCAGGCAAGGCCTGTACGGCCAGATGGTAGATGAGCGTCGTGCCCGGGACGTTCCCGAGTTGAAGTGACGCAAGAAGGTTGCTGCCGTCTGGGCTCGGGGTCAGCGGGCTCACCTGGAGCCGGCTGTCCGGACCGGTGACGAGCCCCTGGTAGTTGGGGGCGCCTGTCACCGGCTGCCAGCTGAGGGTCACCATGCTTCCCGTGGCTGTCGCTTGGAGGTTTTGGGGGGCGCCAAAGCGGGTCAGGGTCAGCGGCACACTGGTCGGACTGGGCAGAGTAGTGGCACCGCCTTGGGCGATCAGGGTGAGGCTGAAATCGCCGACGGGCGCATCCTTGCTGAACGGTATGCTGCACTGTGTTGGTGGTGGCTGTCCCGTCACGGTCATCTGGATTGGCTGTTCCGGTTTCCAGGCGTTGCCCGTATGCGTATTCGAGAGCACGTAGCAAAGAGCACCTTCTACGCCTGACCAGCTCAATGTCACCCCGGCATCAGGCGGGGTGATGCTGCTGTCGGGTTGGGCGGTCAAGTCTGTCGGTGCCGGCAGGCGCTGGAACGGCGCGTCGACCCAGGCGGTGCCCATTGATCCCTGGATCCCCTGGACTTGGGCGGTGTAGCTGCCGGACTGCCAGCTGGAGTCAAAGGTGAAGGCGGCCGAGCGTGCCGCGAAATCGCCTGGCTGATTGAGCAGTACTTTCGCGGCGCTATCGAGCAACTGGGCGTTATAGCCGGTGTTACCTTCGCCGGTGCCCCACTTCAAGGTCACCACATTGTTGGCGCAGCTCACGGTGGGGTTGGTGGGCGGGTTCTGCGTGCTGCCGGTGCCCGTGCCGGTTCCAGTACCAGTACCGGTGCCGGTGCCCGTGCCGGTTCCAGTACCGGTGCCCGTGCCACCGAAGGCAGCGAGAACGGCGGCTATGCCTGCTGCTGCTGCCGCCGCTGCGGCGGCAGCATTGCCGGCGGCAGCAGCAGCTTCGGCAGCCTCGGCCGCTGTGGCTGCGCTTTCGGCCACCGCATCGGCCACCGCGCTGTCAACCAGGTTTTGGCAGGCCAGTGTGGCTGCATAGGAGGCGGCATCCTTGCCGGCCGTGAGGGCGATCAGTGTGGCAATCGCCGCGCCGTTATTGAGGAGCCCCTGGACGAACGACGCTGCCGCTCCCGCAAGAGCCCGATCGATATATTTGCCCAGGTCCGACAGTTTGGTGGAACTGGGCAAGGGGATCGATACCATGCTGGGAAAAGCGATCGATGCCCCGGTGAGCGGTGCGCCGGCGAACGACAAGGTATAGCTGCCGTTAATGTGCAGGCTCAGCCCGCTGCTCTCCGTGGCGAACGACAAGCCGATATTGAAGCTTGATGTCAGTAGCTTGCTGAAGGTGAAATCCACCAACTTGCCGCAGCCCGCCCTGCGTTCGCTCGACAATTGCTGCACGGTCTTGATGAAATCAATGGCTTCGCTGAGGTAATCAAACTGCGGCCAGTTGCGGACTTGAAACCCACCGTCCTTGCTGTAGCGCACCTCCAGCGGGAAGTTTTTTGGCAGGAAGGGCGAGTAGCCGGACGGGGAGGTCAGCGATACGTCAATTTGCAGGTTGCCGGCCGTATCCTTGGTTGCCGACACGATCAGATTGCCGAAAGACTCCTGCATAAACCACAGACTGCCGGCAAAAGCCATTGAGGGATGGGGGCCGACTGTCGATATTGTCAGTGTCGGCCCGCCGGTAGCAGTGATCGCACTCTGCGCTGCGATGGTCAGAATATAGATGTCGATGGGATCGGCCAGTGTGATCGAGGCGTTGACGCCTTTATCTTCGATCTGGATGTTGCCGTTGACTTCGATGGTTGCGATCAGCGTCAGGTCAAAGACGGCCTGGATGTTAAACCCGGGTGAATACTGGATGCTGCTCGTCGGCGCGGCACTAGTCCCTGCGCCGGGAGACGCGGTGCTTCGGGAGCCGGGGCAGGCGAAGGTGTCGAGGCTGAGCGGCCCCGTGCCCGTTGTCTTGCAGTAGTAGAGCTCGCTGCCCGCCTTAAAGGTGATGTTGATCAGGGAAGTGGGCCAGACGGAGCCGCCGATGCACTGGTTGAACACGTCGCCAATCGACAGGACCTGGTCAACCTTGATGCTAGCGACCTCGGGCACGCTGCCTTGCAGATAAATCTGCCCAGTAAGCTGGGCCGAGCCCACCTTTACCGAACCCTGCACCTGAAAGTTGTTTTGTCCCGACGGACCAAGTTTGGCGTAGATGCCGAACACGAGGTTTGAAAAGGAAATGCCCGTCATGGCCCCACCGAACAGCGAGGGGATGTTCGCGTCCAGCTGTGCTGCTTGCAGGCAAGCTGTTACGGTTTTGTCGTCGCCATTCGATACCAGTGCGCCAGAGAAGACGTATTGCTTGCCGAATAAGTCCGCCGTCAGATTGCCGTTGATGCTGAGGTGCGTGGCAGTAATGAACTGGTAGTTGATGGAGATTTTTTCAAAGCCGAAGGTATTGAACAGCTTGAAACTGGGCAGTAAAGCCGTGTATGCCGCCGTGCTCACGGCGGTGCCGGCCTGGATGCCTTTGTCCAATACCGCTGACAGCGACAGCTCGTCGCCGGCCCCCCCCGATGTGTCGTAACCGATCTGGATCAGGCTGTTAAACAGGTCGATGTTTTTGATCTGCACCGTGAACCAGAAGCCACAGCTGCCATTCATGATCCTGGTTGCTGCAGCTACGGTTGGAGGAATCGGTGATTGGGGGAAAATGCTGGCCAGCGTGGTGCCAGGTGGCGCGCCCTGACCCGACTGGCTGAACGTGAAAAAGCCGGCATTCTGCACCAGGATTTTTCCGGGCGGCAGTTGAGTCTTGAACGCCTCGTTCAACAGCAAAAAAACATCAAGCCCCCCATTGCTGTCCGCAGCCAGATCGGCATAAATCAAGCTGTACTGCTGCGACAAATCCAATTCACACTTGCTCTGGTTCTTGAATTTGCCGCCAAAGATTTCCGACCAGGCAAAAAGAGCCGAGATGCGGATGTCCATGGATGTAAGACCCTCTCCGCGATACGTGCTCTCCGACGTGGACGAAGTGGTAACAGCCTCCTCGCCCACAGATTTAAATGTTGATTAGCCCTTAAATTGGCCGGTGGCGACGTCGTACTTTCCTTCCGAGACAACCATATTCAGGTCCTGGACGATATCGCTGCCGACGGCACCCGAAATGACATCCATAGGCGGCGAGACCGCAACATACACCTGATTGGCGGCGCCGACGGCTACCTGCAGCAGCGTCTGCGGTGGCGGTGTGGTGCCACCGGAGGCGGGCGCCTGCGAGGTAACGCTGAAATGGAAAGGCGCGATCGCGGTGGGGGTGGAATCGGGGATATTAATGGACGCCGTGTAGGCTTTACTATCGATAGTGAATACGGCGTTGACGGTAGCACTAATGGGCATTTGATAACTCCATTCTGGGTTGACTGGCTTGTGGGAGTGTGCGGGCGGGAAAAATTCCTTGCACACACAGGGTGGGGTAGGGCAACCGATTATAAGGTAATCTGTTTGTGGATAAATACAACATTGATGAGCTTCTTGCAAAACTATTTTTGAAATGAAGCGCACTGACATCTGATGCATGAATTCCTGCATTGAAGTGGTTACGCTTTTCCCTGTTCGCATCAATCTTGGGTACCGTAAGGATTCCTGTAAGGATTCCTATTGGGCAAGACGCCACTCTCCTATTTTCAGTATCTGCGCGTTGAACGCGCGGTGCACTTACTGCGAACAAGCAGTGACAGCATTGATCTGGTTGCCAATCAGGTCGGTTATGCAAATAGGGTAACCTTGCGCACTCTCCTTCGCCGTAGAATTGGCCGGTCTGTGAGCGAATTACGTGCAGGCGGTCTTTTCCATTACTCCCATATAGACAAGCATAGCTTTGCGCTAATTTTTCAGTACGGCCTAATCCTGAAATAACTAGACCATTATTAACTAATATTCCGTATCTTTTATCAAAAATAATTTCAGTCGAGATACAGGGCTGACCTGCTAGACGTTAGAGCACGGGCGATATGTGGCTATTTTCTTGGAAGAAAAAGAAGTTTTGCATGCGTTTCGCATGCAAAACCAGAGATTCATTATCTTTTTCCTGTGCTCACAACTCGTCGCGTCGCGGACAGTTCTTCGGCCTGGTGTAGTCGAAGTCTGAAGGCACGTCTAATTGAATGTTGTTGTAATATCCTACTGTTGACACTGCCGGCGACAGGCACATGTGGGAGATTATGGTTTCAACTTTACTCGTGCTTTCGCTGGTATAAATAATCTTGATTTGACCGCCTGGGCGGATGACCCGTTCAATTTCGCTTATCACGATTGGCGCGTTATTGATCAGGATGGTGTCAGCAAACTTATCCACGAAAGGCATGGTCTGAACAAAACCGAAGACCAGATTGGGTATCGGTTTCTTTGTGTCGCCATACGTAGTGCGATTCAAGCTGCAATTCAGATTGATTGCCTGGTCGTTGCCCCATTCCCGCCCGTCTTCGTCGATATAACGTCCTTCGCCGCCGATATCGATGGTCACCGACTTGTCGGCGATGGGTAAGCCAAGGACCACGCGCGATACCTTGCGTCCTCCGTAAGGATCGTAGGGGATATCGAAGCAATACATGGTCTTCCCTTGTTGAAGCCCTGAGGGAGCGCCCAGCTTAGCCATGACCTTGGTCATTTTGCAATTGATATCGCAGCTCCCGGCAGGCACGCTGCAAATGCCGCCGCTAGGCATCAACCCTTCTATGCAGGTATCAGGGCAGGATTCATATGGATAAACAACGATGGCCCAACCGGCTTTGATTGTGCAGTCTTGTTTTCCACAAATGCGCTGGCCCGACTGGCCGCATTGTGCCTTTCCCATCTCGGTGGCGAAGGCGGATGCGAGTGTGAGCGGTTCTGCACCCTGCATCCACATAACACAAGCAACTGCCAGCATAGCGAGACTGTATGTGAATCCAAGAATTTTATTTTTCATGTTGTGAAATCCATGTCAGTTTCAATTTTTGGTCAGCATCCGCCTGGGAATACACGCCCATTGCCGCCCGGAGTTCCGGTTCCACCAACGGTGAGGGAATTGTCGGCATTGAGGGTTAGATTGATTATTCCATCGCCATTATAACCAAAGCCCCATTTCAGCCCGGCATACTCTATTTTTGCGGCCCACGGAAATCCAGGGCAAGATGTGCCGTCCTCATAAATGACGACTACGCCGCTTTTTGGTACTCCGATAGCCATTTTGAAGCCATTGCGACCGAGACCGGCACGCGTGATCGATTTGCCGGCATCGACAATTGACGATACCGTTATCGCATTGCCTGTGTTGTTAATGACATTATTCAAATAATAGTTTGCGTAGACAGGCGCAGGAGAAGTAATCAGAGCGACGGCAGCAGCAGCGATTTTATGCGAGTGTTTCATAAATTTTCCTCTTGGATACATGGTGGCTTCAAGGTGAAGATGTGACGAGGTAAGTCTTTTATGATCAATACTGATATCGACATCTTCCGATTGATCAGAAGCTAAAGCGGAAGGTCAAAAAGACTTAACGGTCCATAAAGATAAAAAAATAATTTCTTTTCCTTCACGTATATTCGTGGGAACTTCGCGCAAGGGAAGATAGCTGGGCCGCCATGGGTGGCGCCGTAACCACCTAAACCCCTACGATCAATAGTAAGTTAACGGTCAGTCTGCGGTAAAATCCGGGGAAAACACCCTATTCGTTGCCTGGAATGCGGCGCCGCTGATTCACTAACAGCGATAATCTCTATTTAGCTGCCAATCCAGAGAGCCATCACATTTAAAATCGCAGGCGCGGGAAACTTCGGCTCTTTTTCGAGGTGGATGGTTCAGGTGCTGCGCGGGCAACGTCCAACACAGCTGACCGCCTGTCCTCGGGTTTGCACCATTATTCCTGGGAACAATAACAATACTCATGTCACCCATCTGGATTGTCATCCTGCCATTTGCGGGCAGCCTCTGTGCGGCGGTCCTGCCATCTCACGCACGTAATGCGGCGGTTTGGCTCGCAGGTGCGGTTGCGCTGGCTTGTGTCACGCTGACGTTTCAGCTCTACCCGCAGGTAGTCAGCGAGGGCGTGGTGCGCACGGTCTTGCCTTGGGTGCCGGAACTGGGCCTGGATTTTACGTTTCGCGTAGATGGTTTCGCCTGGCTGTTTGCCATGCTGGTGTCCGTGATGGGGGCGCTGGTCATACTGTATGCGCGCTATTACATGGCGGCACAAGATCCCGTGCCGCGCTTCTTCGCGTTCTTTCTGGCTTTCATGGGCGCCATGCTCGGGGTTGTGCTCTCGGGTAATCTCATTCAGCTCGTGGTTTTCTGGGAGCTGACCAGCCTGACGTCGTTCATGCTCATCGCTTACTGGTACCACCGGGTGGATGCGCGCCGTGGTGCCCGCATGGCGCTCACCGTGACGGCGGCCGGCGGCTTATGCCTGCTTGCGGGCATGCTGATACTGGGGCATATCGTCGGCAGCTATGACCTGGATGTCGTGCTGGCTTCAGGCGACATCATTCGCGCGGATGTATGGTATCTGCCGGCGCTGGTCCTGGTCGCATTGGGCGCACTCACCAAAAGCGCCCAGTTTCCGTTTCATTTCTGGCTGCCGCATGCGATGGCGGCGCCGACGCCGGTATCGGTTTACCTTCATTCGGCGACCATGGTCAAGGCAGGGGTATTTCTGCTGGTGCGGCTATGGCCCGTGCTTGCCGGTACGCAAGCCTGGTTCTGGATCATTGGCACCTCGGGTCTCATTACGCTTGTGTTGGGCGCCTATGCAGCGATCTTCCAGCGGGACATGAAGGGTGTGCTGGCGTATTCGACCATCAGCCATCTGGGGCTGATCACGCTGTTGCTCGGACTGAACAGCTCGCTGGCATTGATCGCAGCTATTTTTCACATCATGAATCATGCGACGTTCAAGGCGTCGCTATTCATGGCAGCCGGCATGGTCGACCACGAGACCGGCACGCGAGACCTTACGCGACTGAGCGGGTTGTATCGCGCCATGCCCATCACCGCGACGCTGGCCATGGTTGCGGCGGCATCGATGGCGGGTGTCCCGCTGCTCAATGGTTTCCTTTCAAAAGAAATGTTCTTCGCGGAAACGATGTTTGTCAGCGGCCACGCGGTCACGCGTATTGGCTTGCCCGTGCTGGCTGTGATCTGGGGAATATTCAGTGTTGCATATTCGTTGCGTTTTATCTTGCAGGTATTTTTCGGGCCGCCTGCACAGGATTTACCGAGAAAGCCGCACGAGCCGCCACGCTGGATGCTGCTACCCAGCGCGCTGCTGGTACTGGCTTGCCTGGTGGTAGGCATGTTTCCAGCCGCGACCATGGGACCCTTTCTGGATACGGCGGCCCGCTCGGTGTTGGGGGCATACATGCCGTCTTATAGCCTGGTGGTCTGGCATGGGCTGAATCTCCCGCTGGTGATGAGCCTGGTGGCAATGGTTGTCGGAACCGGACTCTATCTGGCGCTCGGCAAATACCAGCAGGGCGCGGCGGTAGTGCCGTTGATCAACCGCTTCGACGGCAGGCGCCTTTTCGAATTTGCGATCCAGAAGCTCGATGCGTTGGCGGCGTGGCTGATGCGGTGGCTCTCGACAGAACGTTTGCAAGTCCAGTTGCTGCTCCTGATTTGCGCAGTGTTCGCAATTGCATTGGTACCATTGCACAAGGGGCTGCCGGCGGGCAATATGGCCGGGTCGGCGTTCCAGCCGGCATTCGCGCTGATGTGGCTGGTGGGCGCGGCGTGTGCGGTCGGTGCGGCGACCCAGGCCAAGTATCATCGTCTTGCCGCGCTTAGCCTTGCGGGTGGGGCAGGGCTCGCCACGGCCATGACATTTGTCTGGTTTTCGGCACCCGACCTGGCCTTGACGCAACTGGTCGTGGAGGTCGTGACGGTTGTCCTGATCCTGCTTGGTCTGCGCTGGCTTCCGCCCCGGTACGCCTGGATCGACGATGCACTGGATTCATTCGGGGCACGGGTGCGGGCGCGTAGCCGGCGCCTGCGGGATCTGGCGCTTGCAAGCATTGCCGGAGTCAGCCTGGCCATGTTGAGCTATGCGGTATTGACGCGGCAGGCTGGAAAAGGCATCTCCCATTTTTTCATCGAAAATTCGTTGCCGCTGGGTGGCGGCGCCAATGTGATCAATGTGATACTCGTCGATTTCCGCGGTTTCGATACGCTGGGTGAAATTACGGTGGTTGGAATCGTTGCGCTGACCGTGTTCGCTCTGCTGCGGCGGTTCCGCCCTGCACCAGAGAGCATGGAGCCGCCGCAGCAGCAGCGTGAGCAGGATGCGCATGCGGGCATGGCCGCGCCGGACCCGCATGCGCCGCTGCCGCCGGGCCCGATGATGGTGCCGGGTACGCTCGTCCAGCTACTGCTGCCGGTTGCCGGCATGGTATCGGTCTTTTTCCTGCTGCGTGGGCACAACGAGCCCGGTGGAGGATTCGTAGGCGGGTTGATCATGGCGACGGCAATTATCCTGCAATACCTCGTCGGCGGCACGGCCTGGGCGGAGTCGCGCACGCGCATTCGCCCCCAATACTGGATCGGGGCAGGGCTTTTGTGCGCGGCGGGCGCGGGTATATCGGCATGGGTGGCAGCGCGTCCATTTCTCTCCGCCCTGGCGTGGCACGAAACGTTGCCGGTAATCGGCGAAGTGCATCTTTCCACGGTACTGTTGTTCGACCTGGGCGTCTATTTTCTGGTGATTGGATCAACGGTGCTGATCCTGGTGGCGCTCGCGCACCAATCGTTACGCGCCCATCGGAAAAGCGCGGCCCAGGCACGACCCGAGACGGCCACCGGCAGCGTGGCAGCGCTTCCGGCGCAGGCGGGACCGGAGGGCTGATGGAAATTGTCTACGCTCTCGCGATTGGCGTACTGACCGGATCCGGTGTATGGCTGCTGCTGCGGCCGCGTACCTTTCAGGTCATCATCGGGTTCTCCCTGTTGTCTTACGCAGTCAATCTGTTCATTTTCGGCATGGGGCGGCTGGCTGTCCATCTCCCGCCCATCATTGCCACGCTCGACCCCGACCCAACCCGCTTTGACGATCCTGTACCCCAGGCGCTGGTGCTGACGGCAATCGTGATCAGTTTTGCCACAACGGCACTGTTTCTGGTTGTCTTGCTCGCATCCCGGGGGTTGACCGGCACGGATCATGTCGATGGCGAGGAGGAGCCTGAACCGTGAGCTGGTTACAGCATTTGCCGGTATTACCGGTAGTCATACCGCTCGTGGCGGGAGCGGTAATGTTGCTGTTTGCCGAATCCCGGCGCACCACCCGCACGTTCATCGCACTCAGCGCTACGCTGGCAAACCTCGCGGTGGCAGCCTTGCTCGTATATGTGGCCAATCGCGGCTTGCCGGAGATTTGGCCGGAGGGAATCGCGGTGTATCTGCTAGGCGGCTGGGAGGCGCCGTTTGGTATCGTGCTGGTAGCGGATCGGCTGTCTGCTGTGATGTTGATGCTGACCGCGGTACTGGCACTCGCATCGCTGGTATATGCGTTGGCGCGCTGGAAACGGATGGGGCCTCATTTCCAGTCACTGTTCCAGTTCCTGATCATGGGCGTGAATGGCGCTTTTCTGACCGGCGACCTGTTCAACCTGTTCGTGTTTGTCGAAGTGTTGCTGGCCGCCTCCTATGGTTTGCTCCTGCATGGTCTGGGCGCTGCTCGCGTCAAGGCAGGCCTGCACTACATCGTCATCAATCTGGCGGCTTCGCTTGTTTTTCTGATTGGCGTTGCGCTGATTTATGGCGCAAGCGGCACATTGAACATGGCGGATCTGGCCGTGCGGGTGCCGGGACTGGACGACGGCGACCGTATTTTATTCGAAGCGGGTGCTGCGATCCTGGGCGTGGCGTTTCTGGTCAAGGCGGGGGCATGGCCATTGAACTTCTGGCTGCCGGCGGCTTATGGCGCTGCGGCGGCGCCGGTGGCGGCGGCCTTTTCAATCCTGACCAAGGTGGGGATTTATGCGCTGCTGCGATTGGGGTCGTTGCTGTCTGTCTCGGGCGCACCTGCACCGTTTAATGATGGGTGGCTGTTCGGCATCGGCATGGTCACGCTTGCACTCGGTACCGCAGGCATGCTGAGCGTGCAGCAACCCCAGCGATTGGCGGCGTATTGCGTCATCGTGTCAGCCGGCACGCTATTGGCGGCGCTTGGGCTGGGGGGAGAGGGGATGAAAGGCGCGGCGATGTTTTATCTGGTCAGTTCTGTATTGGCGACCGGCGCTTTTTTCATGCTGAGCGAAATGATCGAGCGTACCCAGCGATTTGGAGACAACGCGATAGACGTTTCGCTGGAATCATTCGGCCTCGACGATCCGCTCGATCCCGACCGTCCGGATGAGGTGGTGGGTATTGTACTACCCGCAGCCATGGCGTTTCTGGGTCTGAGTTTCGTATCGTGTGCGCTGCTGGTAACAGGACTGCCGCCGCTGTCCGGCTTCGTCGGCAAATTCATGATTCTTTCGGCCACGCTGGGAACTGCACCGCTCGAGGCCGTGCCGGCATCGACCTGGGCGTTATGGGCGGCGATGCTCGGGTCGGGGCTGGTCGGTATCATTGCATTGTGCAGAATGGGCATGCGCCTGTTCTGGAGCTCGGACGAGATCGTCACACCGCGGCTGCATCTGACCGAAGCGGCCCCGGTGGCCGTGTTGCTGCTGCTGAGCATGGGGCTCACGGCGGGAGCCGGGCCGGCGGCCAATTATCTCGCACTTACCGAGATTTCGTTATCTTCACCGCGAATATACATTGATGCCGTGCTGGGGAACGGTCTTTTATCATCCCCGTCAAATGGGGCTGGGGAACCTGAGTGATGAAACGATGGCCATCCCTATCGCTGTTTACGATAGTGCTGTTCGCGATCTGGCTCCTGCTCAATGATTCACTGGCGCCGGGCCAGATTGTGCTGGGCCTCGTAATGACGATAACCGTTTCCCTAGCGACCGCTGCGATGCTGCGATCGCGCGCGCGTCCCGGTCACCTCCTGGTTGCGATCAGGCTGCTTTTCGTTGTACTGCTTGATATCACCCTTTCGAATATCGCAGTTGCACGCATTATTTTTGGGTCGGCGAAAGCACGCTCCAATTCCGGCTTCATGGAGATCCCTATCGATATGCGTGCTCCGTATGGCCTCGCCACGCTAGCCTGTATAGTGACTGCGACACCCGGCACCATCTGGGCGGGCCTGGCGCCGGATGGTGCTACCTTGACGATCCATGTGCTCGACCTGCAAGATGAGGAGGCTTGGGTCCGTACGATCAAAGACCGTTATGAACGTCCACTGATGGAGATCTTCGAATGAATACCCTGCTACCCTGGGCCGTATCTTTCGCGCTGATTGCTTTTGCACTGGCCATGATTTGCGCGGCTATCCGGCTGTTGCGCGGGCCGGCTGCGGAAGACCGCGTGCTGGCGCTGGATACGCTCTATGTTAATTCCATGCTGACTGTACTGACACTCGGCATCCAGTTCGGATCCAGAATATATTTCGATATCGCCCTGTTGATTGCGCTGTTCGGTTTTGTCGGTTCGGCTGCAATGGCAAAATTCCTGCTGCGTGGAGAGGTAATCGAGTCATGATGACGGCGGATATCCCCGTGTGGGCGGATGTGCTGGCTTCCTTGCTGCTGGTATCGGGCGCGGTGCTCGCGCTGACGGGCTCCTTCGGCCTGCTCAGGCTGCCTGATCTGTTTGCGCGCATACATGCGCCTACCATGGGCAATACGCTCGGCCTCGGTTGCGTATTGCTGGCATCGATATTGGTCGCTTCCTTGCATGCTCAACGGTTCGTCTTTCAGGAATTGCTGATTTCGCTATTCGTCGTAACGACATCTCCGGTGACCTCGATGCTGCTCATGCGGGCGGGAATATACCGGGACCGCAGAGATGCGCGCAAAAAGGCGATAGGCCAGCCGAGCGAGGCGCTCAAGCAAATTCAGCGGATGCAATAATGCCGCGACTGCATTGAAGCTCAAGCGCTACGATGCTTGAGCTTTACTGACGTAGCCAATAGGTTATGCCGCCGAAATCAACGGGACGGAATAGGACTTCACTCGTATTCGCCGTACCCGGCAGCGTTTGTACGGCTTTTTTATATTCCTCCAGGTAACTGTCGCGAACCAGGTCCGAGCCCGGTTCATAAGTCGAAACCGTGGCGGCGGCTTCAACGTTCCTCTCCAGTATTTCCAGCGCCTTCAGCTCTTTCGAATACTCATCGGAACAGTGGTAATTCAGTTCCTGTTCCAGCCGTTTGATACGCGTGAACAATTCCTTGGTGGTTATTATGTTTTCGGTATTGATGATGGCCCTGGATTCCATGGATTTGTTTTTCCTTGTTCATCAAAAGATCCTGCCGAGCGTTGTGCTTGATCGCTTGATCGCTTGATCGCAGGGATACCTGGCGCCGCGAGTATCGTTTAGTTGTTGGCAACCTGCTAAAGTATATACGCTACAAACACAAAAACGTTCTTTTCCATCTCAACCTGTTCCAAGCTTCGACAGGAGAAACAATCATGACCAACAAGGCTATCTACGTGCAACCAGGCGGGGGATTTGATCGTGTAACGCTGGGCACAAGCGATCCTTTGCCGCCGAAACCGGGCGAGATTACCGTCAGCATCCGGGCGAGTTCGCTTAACTATCACGATTACGCAGTGGTCAGTGGAATGTGGGCGCCAACCGTTCCACGTATTCCGATGTCGGATGGAGCGGGAGAAGTTGTGGCAACGGGTGAAGGCGTGACTGAATTCGCGCCGGGCGATCAGGTCGTCAGTACTTTCTGCCCGACGTGGCTGGACGGTGAACCTGAGGTTGATGACATGAGCACCGTCCCAGGCGACGGCATCGATGGTTTTGCGCGCCAGCAGGTAACCATGCCTGTCACCGCGTTCACCCGTGCCCCTGAGGGATATAGCCACGCCGAGGCGGCCACGCTTACCTGCGCGGGATTGACAGCCTGGCGGGCATTGATGGTGGATGGCGCATTGAAGCCCGGCGAGACCGTGCTGATCCAGGGAACCGGCGGTGTTTCGGTATTTGCTTTGCAATTTGCCAAGATGGCGGGCGCGACGGTAATCGCCACCTCATCCACTGATGAGAAGCTTGGCCGGTTGGAAGCGCTGGGCGCAGACTACCTGATCAACTATCGGAAAGACCAGAACTGGGGCGACTCGGTACGTCGATTGACTGCGGGTCGCGGGGTCGATCACGTCATCGAGGTAGGCGGACCGTCGACATTGGCGCAATCCATGGTAGCGGCACGTATCGGTGGGCACATCGCGATTATCGGCATCCTTTCCGGCGTGACGGGAACGCTGCCACTGCTCCCGGTCCTCACGCGCCAGTTACGCCTCAAGGGACTGGTCGTCGGCAGCCGCCGCCACCAGATGGAAATGATCCGCGCCATCGATGCTAATGGCATGAAGCCGATAATCGACCGGCATTTTTCGCTGGAACAGATTGTCGAAGCTTTCCGCTATCAGGAATCCAACCGGCACTTCGGCAAGATATGTCTTGATATTTGAGCTTCCCGTCATTTTTTTATATAAAAAATGAAAAAAGAAATGGTGGTCATCGGCGGCGGCTTTGCAGGGCTTAACCTGGTAAAGCACCTGGCTGAAGAACCCGATTTTCATGTCACGCTTGTCGATATGAATAATTACAACCTCTTTCCGCCGCTTTTGTATCAGGTAGCGACGGGTTTTCTTGAGGTATCCAATATCTGCTATCCATTTCGCAAATTTTTTCATGGCAGAAGGAACGTAAGTTTCCGTCTGGGCGACCTGCGAAGGGTTATTGCGGAAGACAACAAGGTTTTATTGTCTACCGGAGAGCTGTCTTATGATTATCTTGTTCTCGCGACGGGCACCGAGACCAACTATTTCGGAATGGAAAACATCCGCAAGGCCGCACTACCGATGAAAACAGTGGATGATGCAATAGAAATCCGCAACGACATGATCCAGAAAATGGAGGAGGCAACCGTTGCCGCCGGCGCGCAAAAGGTGCGGCTTTCTGTCGTCATAGCGGGTGGCGGGCCCACCGGAGTTGAAATTGCGGGAATGTTCGCGGAGATGCGCAAGAATATCCTGCAAAAGGATTATCCGGAATTGACCGGCCACGAAGTGGATATCTATCTTGTGGATGCATCGCCCGCATTGCTGGCGTCAATGAGCAAAAAATCGCAGCAATATGCTTATGACAGGCTGGTTGAAATGGGCGTGAAAGTACGGCTGAACAAACTGGTGAAAGATTATGTAAACAATGCCGTCATCTTTGCGGATGGCGAAACGATCAAGACCCGGATCCTGCTCTGGACCGCAGGGGTAACCGCAAGAGTGTTCGACGGCATCCCCCCGGATTGCTATGGTCGCGGTAACCGGCTTCGGGTGGACGAGCATAACAAGGTGAAGGGTGTTTCGAATATCTATGCTATCGGCGATACCTGCCTGATGGTCACCGACAGGAATTTTCCGCAGGGGCACCCGCAACTCGCGCAGGTGGCGCTTCAGCAGGGTAAAAACCTGGCCGCTAACCTGCTCGCCACACTTTATGACAAACCGTTAAAGCCGTTTTTCTATCATGACAAGGGTTCGATGGCCATTATCGGGCGAAATAAAGCCGTGGCAGACCTTCCCAAACCCGAAATGCACTTTAACGGTTTGGTTGCCTGGATGACATGGCTGTTCGTACATCTTTTTTCCTTGATCACTTATCGAAACAGGGTAATGACCTTGCTCAACTGGGGAGTCGCTTATTTTACCAAGGACCAATCGTTGAGGATGATAATCAGGCCGGCGGCAAATCCCGGGCGCGAGAAATAGCCCGATAAAAGCGCTTCAACGATAGTATTGGTTTATCAGACGGCCAGCTTTTTCACCCAGGCGACATAGTGGTCCATCCAGTTTTGCAGGAATTTTCTGGTATCTTCAATCCCGATGTCTCCGTTCTCGTCGAACAATCCTTCTTTTACATGGATAAACGCTTCAGGCTGCCCGAGCGTCGGTACATCCAGGTAGGCAAGTGTATTGCGCAAGTGTTGCTGCGCCATGGCTGTGCCCGCGGCCCCTAGTGAGGCGCCTATCACCCCCGCTGGTTTGCCGGCCCAGGCATTCGCCCCATAGGGGCGCGAGGCATGATCGATTGCATTCTTGAGCACGCCCGGCATCGAACGATTGTATTCGGGTGTGACGAACAGTAGCCCGTGGGCATTCGTAATTTCGCTCTTCAATCGCTTGACTGCCGGTGCCTGGTTGCCATCGTCGTCCTGATTGTAGAGTGGCAGATCGCCGATCAGGGATTGTTTGAATGTAAGCTCCGGCGGAGCCAGTCGCATCACTGCGCCAGCCAGTTTGCGGTTGAACGAATCACGGCGAAGGCTGCCGATCACTATCGCAATGCGATATTGGCTCATGTGGGATTTCCTTATGAAAAATTGCAGAAAATGAATATGCGTGTTTCGCGTTCAGCAACCATACTTGGCAGCCTATCGGACTTAAAGGAAATCGGCTGCAAAAGCGTCTGGATGGTTCCTATTTCGCCGCTTTTTCGACCAATAGAATAACTATTGGCCTTCAAAATCCTCAAAATCTGTCCTCACCCAGCCACTTTTTCGCTACGATTCTTCAAGTTCGACAGGCTGCTAGGAGACACCTCGAATATACCAAAACTTGACTACTGCTGGCGTTGGTCTAATAGTTAAAAAGGCTATTCAATGATAACGTTCTTTGTATCCATAATATAGCAGCAAAAGAACGGAACCTCATTCCGCGCTCTGCACTGGTGCGGGGGCAATATCTGGATTCAGGAACTAATGAGCCATTTGCAGGCCAGGGTTGCGTTAATTATTCATCTTATCGGGAGAATTAGAATGCTGGGTGATGAAAAATCGGTAGTCCTGTCATTCGATGACGGGCCAGCGCCCCTGGCAGCACTTGAAAGCATCCTGCAGACGCTGCGACAGGAGGAAATCAAGGCGGAGTTTTATGTTCTGGGCGACGAGGTAAGGCAGTATCCTGAAGCGGCAAGAATGATTGTCGGTCAGGGGCATGACATCCAGAATCATTCGTGGAGTCATTCGGATCTTGAACGGGCGACGGAACAAAGCGTGCGCAGTGAACTGGAACGCACCCAGAACATAATCGAGAAAACCACCGGCGTAACGCCGACTAAAATCCGTCCGCCATACGGTGCGGGGGGATTCAGTGGACACCTCGATCCGGAGCTGGTCGAGGTGGCACGGGCCCTGTCCCTGGACATCGTAACCTGGGACATCGATACCGAGGATTGGAAAGCCCCGCAAGGTCTGGGACCGGAAAAAATAAACAATATCGAGAGTCAGTTCGAGCAACAGCCGCGTAAGGAATCCTTCAATATCCTGATGCACGTGCAAATGGGGACTGCCAGGGACCTCCCGGCTTTTATCTCCCGGTTAAGGGAATGGGGGTTTACCATTGCGGAACCGTAATGGACCGCAGTGACGAGCGTCAGCCGGCGTATCATTTGCGCCGGGATGATGGCCTCTGCGGCTCCGCATTGTTGTCATTGTTGTCTATGCTGTTATCGAGCCCGGCGATCGCAGCTCGGGAAAACCGGGAATATGATTGCAGGCCGGATATCAAATATGAGTGCACCGTAGACCAGTGCGAAAAGATAGTCAGCGATTTCCAGCATGCCGAGTGGTTCGCCTACAGTACGACAACCGGCGAGTTATCGGCTTGTTTATGGACGAACTGCTACGCAGCCAAGGCGACCGTATTCAGGGACCCGGCCTCGGGTAACCTTACGGCGATGGGTAAGCTGATACCAACTGCGCATCCCGGAAATGAGCCGATAATCGTTTCATTGACAATCGGTACCGGAAATAACGATACCGCCAACTTTACGGCTGTCTGGGGGTATCGTAACGAGGGGTTGACGTTTGACATCGGTAAGTGCGCGCTTCGAGAGTTGCGCTGAGGTCGGTCACGACACCCCACACCTGCAGTTTTGTCGTGTTCTTGAAAGCATATCGGCGCGTAGGCGGGATTTTCCGCGTGCAGTTCGATCACGCCATTCTGGCGGTGCAGCCGCTTGACCGTGTATTCGTTGTTGATGACGGCCAGCACGATATGCCCGTGCCTGGGCTCGATGGAACGGTCAACCACTAGCATATCTCCATCGTTGATGTTGACACCGGTCATGGAATCGCCGATTACCCGGAAAAAAGGTCGCGGTCTTGTTGCGTACCAGGTACGTGTTGAGATCGAGAGCGGATTCCGCGTATTCGTCCGCCGGAGAAGGAAAGCTCGCCGGGATGCGCTGCAATAGCAAGGGCAAACGATAGAGCGGAGCGGAGAGCGCAGCCTGCCGAAGATGGGGCAGGGGAGGCTCATTGCGAAGCGGGAGAATGTTTGCCATGAAATACGTCCTGGTGCAATATGAAAAAATATGACTTTGTCTTGAAAGGATAGACGATATATGCGGACGCTACGGACTGAATCATTCCCATCCAGTGTTGACGGACTGGTACCGCGCCTCATACATTCCGGAATTGAAGCCCCGATACAATATCGCGCCGGCGATGGAAATACTTGCCATGCGCGAAACCGAGCCCGGCCGCATCGGTTCAACGATGCGCTGGGGCCTGATCCCGCATTGGGCGAAGGATACGAAAAAACTGCCGGTGATGAACAACGCCAGGGCGGAGACAATCGCTGAAAAGCCCATGTTCAAGCAGTCTTTTCGCCAGCGGCGATGCCTGATCCCCGCTTCCGGATTTTTTGAGTGGAAAGCAGAGGGCACGAGCAAGCAGCCATATTTTATATCTAGCCGGGACGGTGCGCCATTTTCCTTTGCTGGGATATGGGGCACCTGGACGGCAGATACGGGAGAGTCCATCGATAGCTGCACGATCATCACAATCGAATGCAATGCGCTGATGCAGCCGATACATGATCGTATGCCGGTCATTTTGTCGCCCGAGGACTGGGCGGCCTGGCTTGACCCGGAGTCCAAGCAGGATGAGATCCTGCTATCCCTGCTTAAACCGTTTGATGCGGAGCGAATGCAGGCTTGGGCGGTATCCTCGGCAGTGGGGAGAGTGACGAATCAGGGAGAGGAATTGATTCGGCCAAACACGAATAATCATCAATAAAAAATTCTAAAAAGAGGAAATCATGTCAAAGCTGCTGTTGCTATTTTTGTTGGTTCTGTCCACTTCTAGTTTTGCTGGCCTACAGGAAGGTTTGAAAGCTTATCAAGCAGAAGATTATTCAACGGCCATAAAGCACCTGTTGCCATTTGCTAAAAAGGGCAATGCAGATGCGCAAAGAAAGGTGGGGTGGATGTATGACAATGGTAAAGGCGTCTCCCAAGACAGAACTCAAGCAATCCTGTGGTATCGCAAGGCTGCTGAGCAGGGTAATGCTAGAGCTCAATACAATTTAGGAGTGGCGTATCTCAACGGAGATGGTGTGTCACAAGACTATGATGAAGCGGCTGACTGGTTTCGCAAGGCAGCTGAGCAAGGGTTTATCGATGCTCAATTCAATTTAGCTAATATGTATCACCGAGGTCATGGTGTTCCCCAGGATTACGTTCGAGCAGAAGGATTGTTTCGTAAGGTGGCTGACAAGGGGGATTTGGGGGCTCAAGTACAAATGGGAGTTCTATATGAAAACGGTCATGGTGTCACTCAGGACTATATTCAAGCTATGTACTGGTATCGCAAAGCGGCTGAGCAAGGTTTTGGTGAAGGGCAGGCCAGCTTGGGGGTTATGTATGATTGGGGAATGGGTGTTCGGCAAGACTATGCCAAAGCAGCAATCTGGTATCGCAAGGCAGCTGAGCAAGGTGTGGTCAGGGCTCAAAACAATCTCGGTCGATTGTATCAAAACGGCTGGGGTGTTCCACAAGACTATGTTCAAGCAATCCGGTGGTATCGCAAGGCAGCTGACCAGGGTTTTGCTATCGCAAAACAAAATTTGGCATCGTTATATCTGAGTGGATTTTTCGGTGGTGGCTCCACTGGGGGCGACGACGAAACGCCGGCCTACTCCGAAACATGGGTGCCTGCGCAAGATTCAGCCGGACAACTGATACCTGGAGAATCCACTCTGATACAGGTACCCATCGTGCGTTGATTACCTGTTCTAGACGCACTCAGTTTGGAGCAAATGTAGGCTTGGGCTGATCCCCGGAGTAGGGGACATAGAGAATCAAGAGGAGGAGTTAATCAATCTATTTCTTAAAGAAGATCATTACGCTAAGGTCACCATCAGGCAATAAGGACAAAAAAACTTAATTATTAATAGGAGAAACGATAATGTTGCATACGAAAACTCTTGCTGCGGTAGTGTCAGGAATTATTGCGGCATCAATCATGCCAGCGCATGCAGACTACGCAGTAAGTTTCAGTCTTCCACAATCTTCTTGTTGTTCAAACCTTGTTAATGGCTTGGATGGTTTCGATTTCACCCCTACAAAAGATCTAACCGTAAGCGCTCTCGGTTGGTACGATAACGGCGCAGATGGCCTGAATAATCCCCACCCTGTTGCGATATACGTTACATCGACGAAAGAGCTGGCAGCTCCTTCCGCAATCGTCGACTCTGCTAGTATGCTTGACACTACTATAGACTTCCGATTCACGCCCATTACGCCCTTTGTTCTAAACTCCGGAACAGAATATACGCTTGTAGGGTATGGCTCCGGTCCAACATGGGATCGATACGTAGGTAACCCAACAGGAGGATTCGCGTTTGGCGAGGATATCACCTATGAAAGGTGGCGCACATCACGCTCAACAGGGTTAGAGTTTCCGACTACTGCGGGCGAAGTAGGGGTAGTTCACGGTGTTTTCCTTGGCCCCAACTTCCAATACTCTGTATCTTCAGTTCCTGAATTGCCAACGTATGCACTGATGCTTGCAGGCCTTACGCTGCTTATCGCAACAAAACGAAAAATAGACAAACTACCACTGTACACCCGTCTCTGAGTATGGGTATTAGGGAGTGTCGAAATACTATTCGTTTGTCTTACAACTCAAGGACAGCATGAGTTCGTATACACTCCCTGTTATTATTGGACCCCATTTAGAAAGCCTTTCCGTTCACGAAATTTTGTACTAATTCCCATATTTCCAGAGGCAAACACGAATTCCAGGGATCTGGCCTAACGGTTTTTGCAGTTAAATTCTTGAAGGGCTTTTATAGAGAAATTCTTGAATTGCCTGTATTCAGAGGAAGGCGGTCCCGGCATCCCTCTGAATACAGGGCACCAAAGTGCTCTTCCACCACCGTCCAGTCAATCTTCCCACCCAGCCGGTACAGCGCATGGCGCTGGTCCAGTATCTGCTCCAGCCGCATCCGGAAAAGATCATCACAACCACTGCGTTCTTGCTTCTTTGGTTTCATCACAATTCACCAGAAATCAGGGGGTAACAACCCTGATTCTGGCAAATTCCACACCTTTTAATACCCCAAACGTCAATATTTATAAGGGTCTGGAAGGTATTTCAGGGGCGACTAACATATTTTATGATGTGTTGAATTAGGACAATCTAATAGAAGTAGAAGGTTTCGAATTTGTTGCCGTCAACTATATTGGGGATCACTATGCTCGCTTTGTAGGCACCGGCTTTCCATTCGGAAGCTGGAAATGGCAGGTCTGATCAATATTTGGACTACCCCTCTCCAGCGGCTTTTTTGCCGAGATAGGCAGCCTGACCCAAGCCGAATATGGAAAGCATGGTTGCGTCGACATCAGGCATCGTAACGACACGGCGGAACTCGATGTGCTCCATGAATTCGACTGCGGATATGGCATAGATAATGACTGCCAGGATTGTGATTGCCACCATCTGGAAATCGCCCAGATCGGTTTTATTGTTGTCATCGGTAATGAGATCGGTTGCCCTCGGCGCACTGGCGCTGGTTTTCATGTCGGGCTTGCCTTCGACCTTTCCTGTCGTAATCGCCTTGGCAGCGGCAAAGGTGAGTACGCTGATGCCGGAAAGGATGAGCAGGTTGGGCGGGATATCTACCCCGCCCACATAAGTCCAGCCGGCTGCCGCGATGCGGTGCGACACGATGGCGATATAAGCGCTGATTACCAGCGTAAACCAGAGAACGGTCTGGAATTTCGAACTGCTGTAGCGATTGTCCGTGCCGAGAAACAATGCTGCCGGATGGCCCTTCGTAAAAATGAAAGCGATAACCCAAAGCGATACCAGCGCACCGATGAGCGAGAACCATCGCGCGCTACGGCCGACCGGTTTGCTCTGCCATTCAAGGGATTTCACGTGATTGATTCCATCCATGGCGTCGACGCCTCCATCGCGCACGAATGTTGCATTGATCCCATCTCCGGGGCGCATCGCCGAAACAAGGGGTTGGAATTGCTTATCTGCCTGGAGCGGTATATTGATCTCGTTCTCCGGCTTATCCAGCTGCCGAGTCCGCACGACGAGCCACGACATATCGATGGCGATTTCCTTTATTGTGCCAACTATGGTTCTACCGACTACTTTGACTTCACCCTTGAGGATGTTGCCCTTGGAAGTGTGCTCATAGGTCAGCTTGACCAGATCGCCGGTTTTGAGCTCAGCAATTGAAGCCTCCTTTTCCTCGGTAAAAAACTGACGTATCTCGCCGCTCATCGATTTTACCTCCAGCGGCATTGCCTGAATAACAATGCCTTCGAAATTCAGAGGATTGGCACCAGGCGGGGAGGGTGTTTTGTCATCCTGTGGCTGTTCCTTGGCATTCTCGCTGGCAACGGCCGGTTGGGGCGGGGTCTGAGGTGGTTCCTGCGCGAAAGCCCGGGGCACAAGTAGCAGAAACGCAAGGGTATAGGAAAGTTTTTTGCCAGGCATATCAATAAAGTCCTGTATTGGATTACAGTTATTTATGCGAACTGCAACTGTAAATCATTACTTCATTCGCTTCAGAAACCGGTTGCAAGATACTCCAGCAAGAGCGCGAGCCCAAAACCACCCGAAGGCAATGCAATTGCCGCCCCGAAGAACGGATGCTGCGTGAAGGGGAGGAAGGCTCCCCTCCGGTTATTTTTGATTGTGCGGATCGCCCATTCGATCTGTTGCCTCTGCTTTATTTCATCCGGTGTTTGACCGGATAGCTGGATGAGTTTGCTTTCAAGTCGCTTGATGGCCTCTCGTTTGGCTTTCTCGGCGGATCTTCGCAATGCCATGCTGTTGACAAAAATAAGTGTCGCGTTGAGCATGAAAATAATGGCGAGCGCAAGGGGAAAATCCCAATTGTCAAGGTAGTTGTAGCGTGCGATACCTAATAGAAACATGACGATGAAAGGGAAATAGATGAAGTTGCCGATGACGGTCGTGCGCTCCGCGATCAGTTCAATGCCCAGCCATTCGTCCAGATTCTCCTTGCCGATGCCTCGCTTGCCGGCTATTTTTGCCAGTGTGTCATCAGGCCATCGTACTTTATTCATGGCAATGCAGTTGACCCATCTACGGCAGAGCCGCGTGGCATCTATTACATAGAATATCAGGAACATTATCGCTATCAAGTTCATAACGATGAGCGCGTCATTTATCGCGAAACAGCTCGAACCCCGGCATGGCGTGTTGGGAAAACCGAATTGCACCATCATCAGCCAGGCAACGCACAAAGCGACAGCTACCTGCGGTAAGCCCCTCATGCTGAAATTTTTCAATTCACCCAGTGTTGTGTATTCTCGCCAGAGACAAATGGCATCAATCTGGCCAACGGCATGCGGCCGCCACATATATAACCCTAAAGAGCGGCGAATAGCTTGGGTGAGCATTCTTGGCGAAAAACGGGTGCGACGATGCTCGTCCCCGGGCGTATCGGTGACTTTAATGTTTTTTTCTTCAAAGGCGAATTCGCGTGTCAGAATGTTTTCGTTGCCTTTCATCTTTTGCCGCGAATACCAGAGAAAGAGCAAGCTCGTAACCAATGCGAGCAGGCGAATGGCCGCCGTTGGCCATGCGCTGATTCCCTCGGTCAATGCAAGCGGCTCGTTTTCCGCAGCAGGCGGCATCCCTTCCACCAGGTCGAAAAACACCACGGCCACGACGGCAAGGCCCAGCCAGAACAATATGTTGGAGCCGAGTTTGAGAAAGATATCTGCCGCCGCACTGCTGATCAGCATGGTGCCGATAATAAATATGACAGCCGTGGCAACTGCTCCCGCGATCCACTTCAGATTCTGCCGTGTATTGAAATAGGTATCCATATCTGGCCGCACCGGATGGATGCTTGCGTAATTCGGCATGTGTGCGCTGGTGGTACTGATGTCAAAAGCGCCGTGCCGCCCGATTTCATACAATCTCGGCCCCGTGTTCCTCAGAGAGTCCCTTGACTCCGGTTTTTTATTCATATCCGTGCTCAGTTGGACGCAATCCGGGCAGTTCGCCTTATCGGGAACAGGAACGATATACTCTAACGCCATCAGAGCGGAATAAAACAACGATGTCTGGTAACTATCGCGAAAAGGCGGAATGGGTGTTTGCAGCTCAGGTTGAAGTTCCAGCCCGAAGTGAGAAGCGATGATGAGATTGCGGGTTGATTTCCACTGGGCAGGAAAGGCCAGCCTGGCGTTAAGATCGGTCGTAAAAAAAATA
Organism: Nitrosospira briensis C-128; assembly: GCF_000619905.2. Lineage (NCBI taxonomy): Bacteria > Pseudomonadati > Pseudomonadota > Betaproteobacteria > Nitrosomonadales > Nitrosomonadaceae > Nitrosospira > Nitrosospira briensis. Next base: position 3,128,336 of record NZ_CP012371.1, read on the forward strand.
GCGGTTGGAAACCTGTCGCGCAATGCCTGCAGAATCAGTAGCTTATCATACACGTCACTGCCCAGCACGCCGATTGCGCCGAATTTCCCATTCTTCGCTTCCTCTTGCTTCAAGGCCGTTGCCAGCCTGACGACATAATCCAGTTGGCTGCGGCCTTCAGGCCTTTGGCCGACATTTTTCTCGACACCCTGAGGTTGGCTTCCGAACCACGCCTGACCTTTGGCCTGAGCCTGTGCCTGATCTTGTGCATTGGCTTTATCGTCCCCCTTATCGTATCCCTTCGCCGGCAGTTCACCGTCAAGTCCTGCCAGGTATGAGTGTCGTGAGATCCACTCGGGCCAATCATCACTGAGCAGCTTGTCAATTTCAGCTTCCAATCCCGGGTCGGCGTCGCCAGAACCGTTGTTCATCGCAACCGCGGCAAATGTGCGCGGCAATGCGCGTCCGTAAAGAGTATCCCATTCGGAAATCAGCGCGACTTTGGGATTGCAATCTTTAGCTGGACAAGGTCGCAAGTCCACGCGTCGTCGCTTTAGTTCTTGCAGAAGCTGCTCTGCCAGCACGGCATCCGTGTCGATGGTCCTGGTAAAGTTTTTGATTCCTGCACAATCGAATATTTCCTCGGCGGTTCTTCGCGACACTTCTTTATTCTCAGGATCAGCGGAATAGTCCAACAAGAAAATATCCTTCGCCGTTGCCCAGGGAGAATAGAAACGCGTGTCTTTCAATTCGCTGAAGTGTGGGTTCAAGGCTGAACACCGATGGCTGGACGGTGACGACCCGTCTCTAAACTCCCTCTCCATTTCCTTCAGCATGGCGCTCAGGCTAGTGGAAAACCGGGGCCCCAACACACTATAGGCCGGCCTGACATGAGGTGCGCCGGTATTAAGCACTCTACTGAATTCGATCAGTAGCTCATTCAGAGACTGGAGCGGTTTCTGGCTGAAATCCTGATCTTTTAACCATAAAACCAGAACATGAGGCCGATTTTGCTCATTCTGCATTTTTGACTTCGGAATGAATAATTCGGCCGGAATAGCCAAGCCAGTTGTGTCCGCCATCATGTTCTGGCGGGTCCATTCGAAAAACCGGATATATTCACCCGATTCAGGTACGTATCCTGCGGCTCCCAAAGCCGATACGACAGCATAGCGATCGTTCAGCCGCGACTCGGCGCCGCTGGAATAGGGGCTCCCGTCGACAAATACCGGCACGACATGAAGCCCGGATAAAATTCCCGATTCTGCAATGACCTTGATAAGACCGGAAAGCGGGTAGGGAACGCCTGCTTTGCGGCTCGACATTTCCGGATTTTGTTTCTCGCTAAGCCGATGCGCTTCGACTGCTTCGAATGGATCCTGCCAAAGGCGCGACTGTACAGTTCCTTTTTCCGCGAATATATGACTTGCGATGTCCTTGTGAATTGGCCGGGAAGTCTGGAGTGACATTTGCTGGTAGATGAAGAAGCTGCTTATCATCGAGATCAACGCAAATATTCCGGCTAGCGGCAGCTTGGCTTTTTCGTCTTGTTGTTCCGCCATATCGTAAGCCTTTTGTTGGTGCCGCCCAGTTGGGCTCGGGCAACCGAGGCGGTAAACGGAATGGTAGAGTTACACTTATTTATAGCATAAACGCCTATAAAAACCGGAAAACCCACGAAGCGAAAAGCTCATCCTCATTCAACCCAAAAATTGGTATGGGATCTACAGCAAAGCGATGTTTTAAATGGATCAGGCTGCTCGATTTGCGGACGCCCTGATCTTTTCGATCATGACTACCGCAAACTTTGCAGCCTTCTCCAATCCGTCAGACCTTCCTGTTAGATCTTTTAACACCCCGGGTTGTACTTCAGTCCAATAGGCGGCGCGTCCAAAACGAGTAAGATTCAGCTGGGGAACAGCTAGTGGAATTTAATGCCGGTTTTTCCCTTGCAGCAAACGCCACGGGCCCGGCAGCAGTGATCCTGCTGTCGGGCCTTTTTTCTCGGTTCATCAATGCAATGTCCTAATGTATGCGGGGAAAAGGCAACTGTGCGCGTAAAAATCGTCATCATGGCGCTCATCATCGGCATGGTATGGAGAGCAGAGCGTATCGCAAGCGAAGAGGGCAGCGTGATTACGTTGCCTGTGGCTTTATCCTTGCAAGAGGGGAGGTAATTCAGGAATATATTTCCGCACGGGCAAAGATGGGCTGGGGGGGTTGGGTAATCTCGTTGCAACCCTTTTGCAGCTATACATGATGTATAACGAAAAACGATGGGTAACGGGTCGCGTAGTTACACGTCGCACTGGCACCCCAACAGGTAGGTCGGGCTCTGCCCGACATTGTTTTTTCGATTGTCGGGCGGAGCCCGATCTACCTGGGGGTGTTCAATCGCCATGGAAAACCAGTATTTTTACTCCGGCAGAAACCCGTACTCGACCGGGAATTTGACGTAAAAAAGGTCCAGGTTTTCCGCCTGCAGCAAATCCAGAAAGCGCCTTGCTTCCTCTTTACTCGCGACAAAGCTTACTTCCACCGGCAGGTCCGCCGCAAGCTCGAGGAAAGTTTCTTCGTGTAATACCCCGTGTCGTCCGAAGCCCGCCACCGCGCGCACCGCGGTGCCGCCGTGCAAGCCGCTTTTTTTTGCGCGCTCCAGCAGCCATTCGTATAGCAGAATGCCATCGTGTTCCCGATATTCGCTCACAAAGAACTTGAGAAAGGTGCCTTCCGTGTCGTCCTCCCTCATTTTCTTTCTCCCGTCATTCACTTTTTGCTGTTGATTCAGCCAGCGCCCGAACCGATGCTGCGCGGCTTGAGCGGGCTGAGCGGATTAATGTTGTGCCAGCCATTTGATGGTCATGATGCCAAGCACTGTCATCGTCAGAGAACCCGCCAGATGTGAAAAAATAATGAGACTAGCCCAGCCATATTGCTCCCGTAACAGCAAGGTGACCGTCTCAGCGGAAAAAGTGGAGAAGGTGGTCAATCCGCCGAGAAAGCCGGTAAGGGCAAACAGCCGTGCTTCGGGCGGCAGCATCGTGTTGTGATGAAAATACTCGACCACAATGCCGACAAGATAGCCGCCGGTCAGGTTCGCCATCAAAGTGCCGAGAGGGAGGGTAGGGAATACCGGGTTCAATGCCATGCCAAACCACCAGCGTAGCCATGCACCCAGCGCAGCACCTGTGCCCACTGCCGTTATCGCGTAGATACCCATTTTGTTGTTTTATTGTTATTGCAAGTCAGTTGCTTTCCATTACCCGGCTATATAATCCCTCGCGAGCCAAGCCATTCAGTTGACAGCGCTTGAAGAAAGTCCGCTGTGCTGCGGCAACATTGCCTTCCTGTCCCTTCCAGGCGGCCAGGACCGGCGCTTGCAGCGCGCGCCCGTAGGAGAAGCTGAGTTGCCATGGATGATGGGCGTCCCCAGTATTCATCGCGTTCAGATTATCGGTTGCTTCTTCTGCGCTTTGGCCACCCGACAAGAATACGATTCCAGGCACCGCGGCAGGCACGTAGCGGCGCATACAACGGATAGTCGCTACTGCAATCTGTTGCGCGCTGGTCTGATGCGGGCATTTCATCCCTGAAATCACCATATTCGGCTTGAGCAGCATTCCTTCGAACAGCACGCCATGCGCGTTGAGCTCTCCAAACAGGATTTCAAGCATTTGTGAGGTGGCTGCTTCGCACCGATCGATGGTGTGGGCGCCGTCCATGAGTATTTCGGGCTCGACAATCGGAACAATGCCGGCTTCCTGGCAAAGGGCGGCATAGCGCGCCAAGGCATGGGCATTCGCATGGATCGCGTATGCCGAAGGCAGGTCGTGCTCATCGATTTCCATCACAGCCCGCCATTTGGCGAACCTTGCCCCGAGTTGTTTGTACTCTGCAAGTCGGTCGCGCAACCCATCCAATCCTTCCGTGATTTTGTCACCGGGGCACAATGCCAGCGCTTTTGCGCCTTTATCCACCTTGATGCCCGGTATGATTCCCCGGTTCGACAGCAATTCGGCAAAAGGCATACCGTCGCGGGTGCCCTGGCGCAATGTTTCATCAAAAAGAATGACTCCGCTGATGTAGCGTTCGATACCATCCGCAGTGAAAAGTATTTCCCGGTACCGCCGGCGGTTTTCCTCGGTGGATTCAAGCGCGATCGAATCAAAACGTTTCTTGATCGTCGGGTTACTTTCATCCGCCGCGAGAATACCCTTCTGTTTTGCAACGATGGCCTCGGCCACCGACTTGAGTTCGTCAATATTCATGAGCGCTTATTCTCCTGTAAGGCTGAAGATTCACATCGAAGCCGGAAGCATTCACGGGTAATTTCGCTCCAGCCTGATTATTTGACTGGAGGCGCCCCGAAAAAGCCTATTTGCCACATCACGATCAGAGCGACGATGACGCCCGCAATCAACACATAGTATGGCCACACCGTCTTTTTTTCCGCAAAGGGATCGGCCAATGAGCGACGCGAACCTTCCGGTAAACGGGCAAGCTTGGTCAACGATGTGCCAAATGGAATATTGATGCGCGCCCGCGCGTTGATCGCCCAGCCGTTTGCGTCCAGCACGGGGCCGAGGTTGCGTTTCTTCAATTTGAACCACGCTACAATCATGGCCGGGCCGGAAATCAATAACATCAAGCCGATTATCGCCAACGGTATTTGCCAGAATTGCAGTCCAAGTATTCCGCTGACGAGTGATGCGAGAATACCGCCAATAGCGCCGAGCGCCAGCCCTATCGCCGCAAAAATCCCGGCAAATTTGCCTACATCGAAAGGCGGCTTGGGCGTTGGCGGCGGAGGAGTTGTACCCGCCGCTATCGGCGTGCTGCTCTCCACTGCTGCCTTGATCAACTTCTCATCCGATGCGGCGGCTTTCGATGCGGCCATCTTCTGCAATTGATCGCCGATAAATTTGCTCAGTTTTTTGTATGGCGACCAGAACGCCTGGCGGATACTGATCGAATGGTCCAGGATGCGCACAATAGTGGCATCCCAGTCCTGGCCCTTTCGATCATAGAAAATACCGTTTCGCCCCACCATTAGAAAATCGGAGTCGCCGGCGGTAAAGGCAGCGGCAATACTCATCTTCTCCGTACCCCCTTTGCGCACGCAATCGCAATACGCGAGATACAGGCCGCTCATATTGGCAAACTCAGCGTGTTTGCCAATATCGTCAACTCTCACGCACAGCTCGCAACTGCGTCCGTCCAGGTACAGCGTGCCTACCTGGAATAGCGCCTTATCTCTCCCGGTATAAAAGCTGCGAAACGATACGAAATTATTCACCAGGTTAAATAAGTCACGTTTATAGCGCAGCAGTTTTTCCACCGAATGGATCGCCTTTACCTCGCTTTCCACCGCTTTATCCTGGTTGATCAAATCATCGATTGCTTCCTTGTGCTTGCTGCCGAAGATCTCGCGTAGGCGTGCTGTGCCAAGCTGCTCGGCACAGCACGCTGGTTTGGCGGACTGCCATTTTTCAAATGCGTCGAATTTGGTGCAGAGTGCGGCCCACTCCGATGCGAGCAAATTCTCCTTCTTACCAAATACCGGCACGATGGTTTGCTCGCGTAATGCATCTATTTGTTTTTGCCATGCGGGATTGAGGCCGGAAACCAATGGCAGGGGTTTGTTTGGCTCCACTGTCGCAAGCGGAAAACTTGCGATATCGGTATTTTTTGCCGATAACGTTTGTGCGGCAATGCCCTGATAATCCTCGGTGGAGCGGCTTAGCGGGACGGCTGCGCGCACATCATAAGCTGCCATCTGGCAACGCGTGAAGTAGTCATCGACCTTTTCTTTGACGGCATGGAAGGCGTCAGCGGCGGCTTGTGTCTTGTCACCCAAAAATTGAATATTGGCATCGGCGTCACCCTTAACCCCCCAGTCCGAAAAAATGGCAACTTCCGCAAAAAACGCATCATTGATTTCCTGATTGATACCCGCCTTCCCGCTCATGTCTGTTACTGAGCCGCGACACTTCATGATGTCTTCGATCGTTGTGCGCAATCCCGCATCCGTAATCTGGCCGGCAGGAACCACGCCATCGCCATTGAATTCCAAACCAGCGACAAACTTCTCGATGTCAGCCATGTCCGCCAGTGAAATCTCTGTCGCATCCGGCTTACCCAGCGTTTTCAGAATGTATTGTGCTGACGCAAGCACCTGTTGTCCTTCTTCGCTGCTATCGTCTATATCAGCCAGAGCCATCCGATCCGACCCTTCGACCAACAGGTCCGAATTCCTCAGTAGACCACCTGCCCAGGCGATAGCTGCCAGCACTTCATTCGCGTGCACATGCGCATCGGCATCATGGTCGATCAAATCGAGGGTTTTAGTGTCGAATTCTATGCCGCGTGTGGGGCAGCTCAACGCTACCCACAGCTTTTGATCCAATCCTTTTAGTGCCAGCAAATCCGCGCCGTTATCAATTTGTACTTGATCGAATCCGCCCGCGCGGAAAAATTTCCAGGTGTGTGAGGGAGTCATGATCTATCCTTTGTATTATTAGAAATTGTGAGACTTCTTGAGGAGTTATAGATGCAGCACTTGAGCAATGCAAGAAGAACCTTGCCACCATGAGATTCGAAGTTTCACAAGGGAACAGGTCGAACTATTTTATCCCGGGTCCGGTAACGCCATCGAAACCGAGTTTTATCAATGCCTGCCGCTCCGCTTCCGTTTGCACACCATCGGCAATTGCTATGATACGGATGCTGTGGGCTCGTCTGCACAACCCCTTCAGGAATTTCTGATTATTCCTGTTCTGGTGGATACCGTGCACGAAGCTGGCGTCTATCTTGATGTAATCAAGGCCGAGGCCGGTAAGCTCCCTCAGTTCAGCGAAGTGATGGCCAAAGTGTTCAATACCGATACGGCAGCCAAGTTCCTTGAAGGTGTAGCAGAAGTCACGAAATGCTTCGAATTTTCGATAAGCCCCATACTCCGGCACTTCGATCCAGAGCCGCTGGCACAAGTTTGGATATTGGCGCAACAATTCTGCAAGTTTATTCCGGAAATCCCAGTCCGCGATCGTTTCAATGGATAGGTTGATCGCGAGATCTCCCGTCAACGACTGTAACGTTTCGAGTCCGTGACGGATGACAGCCAGATCAAGAGGCCCAGTCAGGTTGAGGCGTGCAGCGATGTTGACGAAATCGCTCGCCTCCAGCCAGCCTCCGTTATGCTGGGCTTGCATGCGGACAAAGGCCTCCTGATGCAACGGAGCGCCCGTCGGACCGATCACGGGATAGAGAACCAGCTTGAAGCGATCTTCGGCGAGCGCATCGCTGAAGATATTGCGCCAGTCACCGATATTGACGACAGGGGCAGGAAGCTGATCAGGTTGCGCAGCAATGAGATGCCAGGCATTGATACCCGTACGCTCGGCGGTCGTCAGCGCTAGGTCGGCGTTGCCTAACAGCTCGCCCAGCTTATCCCCGCCCTGGTATCGAACCGCACCGATGTGGTATAGATCGGTTATCTCCCGGTCGATTTTTGATGACAATACCGCCAATTCCATCGCCAACTGATTTACGATCTGGCTTGTGTCATCGATATCGGGAATGACAAGGACGAAATCCGACCCGTTCAGGCGCGCAGCCAGTGGATCCGATACTGTGCTATCGCAAGCCCTGCCGGCAATGTTGCCTATGAGCCTCCCGACCTCACGGAGCAGACTGTTTGTTCCATCACGGCCAAGTTTCTGGTTGATCTCTTCCAGGTTATTGATCCGTACCAGGAAAAGAACGCCTTGTGCGCGCTTCGTCTTCGCTACGGCTACGATATCCTTATCATTCACGCTCGGAACGGTACCTCCCTCATCGCCGCCGGGGCCTGCATCTTTGCCATCGTGGATCAAAGCCGCGTCTTCGACGTCCTGGGTCGTAGCCATGTCTTCGCTGTCCTTGCCGGGAACAGTATCCTTATCATTTCCATCCGTAGTGGCGCCTTCGCCCTCTTTGCCGTCCAGGATTTCGAGAAACCGGTTCATGAAGTGGGCGCGATTGGCCAGGCCCGTGACGGGGTCGTAATTTATCAGCTTGCGCACGCTCTCCATCCGGGACGCTTCCTCTATGGCCCTGTTATGCAAGCGTCTTATCATGTCATTCGTCGCATGCGCGATGGTGCGCAATTCCGGTATGCGGGAGTCGGAAATGGTGAGAAAACGCCGTTCCGTAATCGCTTCGGCTTGCTCGACCATTGCCGCCAATGGCTTTTTGATACGCTGTAGTATCAATATGCCGATGAGCCCGCAAAATATGCCTGCAGCCAGAAACCAGATCAATAACGTTCCCGTTTGATCCCAGAGAGCCTGATAGGCGAACTGGGCGTTAGCCGCAACCTTGATGACGCCGAAATGCATCCAGCCGTCCGAAATCTGAGCGATACCCGCTTCGGCGCTGACGGGGAAGAGGTCGATAAACCACTCGGGAACAGTACCGTCTTTCCGATCCCGTATCCGTTCGGCAATCACCCTGCCATCCGGCGAAGTGATCGAGATCGTTTCATATTGGCCGCTATCGAAAAGTGCCCCGATCTGCAGACCGATCGTAACCGTATCCTTGCTCAGTTGCGAGATCGAGTGGGCGAGGGAGTTGGCGCTATCGATATTTTTTTGATGGAGTTGCTGTTCCAGATAGCTTCGCGCACTGAGCAGGCTTATGGCAAAGCTGCCTGTGAAACTTGCCAGGGTAACCAGGATGACTGTCAACCGCAGTTGTCGAAGAAGAGACATCGAACGCCTTATTTTTGGTGGACCTCTGAATAAGCCCGCTGGGTTGCCGGTTCAGTTGCCGAATGAGCGTGATGATGGGCTTATTCAGAGGTTCTTATTTTATGAGATTATCACGGACCGAATGTTGCTTTCCAGTTTGTAAGAAGCCAATGGCATGAAGAATGCGTCAAAGTAGAGCACGTGCGCGCGGCAGGGAATAATCCTCAATCTGGTAGTTGACCGCTCATTTAATAGATTAGCGTTATGGTTAATAGCAATATTTCATATTATTTATGCTCACCTTCCGAGTGAGCGCGCTACGAGGTGAATTGCACGGTTTTTGGGCACATGGCTGCGTTGCAACTTCTTGGAATGGAACGGCGCCCCGAAGCGTCGCCCGAGGGGCCCCGCGAAGCGGGGATCGGGCAGCGCAGGGGCTGCCGCGATCGCGCCCCACACGCGAGGGGGCGCCCGCATCCCGCTTCGGGGTCGCACCTTCCTACGGAAGGCACTGCTCCGCCCTGCGCGGTCGCATTCCGCGTCGTTGCGCCTTGCCCTGCACCCCAAAAACCATACACTTCGCCCCGTCCAACTACCGGGTTTAGGATAAAGGAGTTCGATATGCATACCGCCTTCATTTCGCATCCCGATTGCCTGCTGCACGATATGGGTTTACACCATCCCGAGTCTCCAGCGCGGCTCAAGGCGATTGAGGATGAGCTGGCTGCCTCCGGCCTGATGGATAAACTGGAGCACCATCTTGCACCACTAGCGACCCTCGGGCAACTGAAACGGGTGCATGCGCCAGAGTATATCGCGTTGCTGGATGCCGCTGGGCGCCAGGCGCTTTCAGCGGGTCTCGTGAATCTCGATCCAGATACGGCGATGAACCGGTACAGCCTGCAATCCGCTTATCGTGCCGTAGGGGCGGTCATCCTGGCAACGGATCTGGTGGCTGGAAAGCAGGTGGAAAATGCCTTCTGCAGTATTCGTCCCCCCGGACATCACGCGGAACGCAACCGCGCGATGGGCTTCTGCCTGTTTAACAATATCGCGGCAGGGGTCGCGCATGCTATTGAGGCGCATGCCCTGGAGCGTGTTGCCGTGGTGGATTTCGATGTGCATCATGGCAATGGCACAGAGAATATTTTCCGGGATGACCCGCGAGTCATGATGGTTTCCACTTTCCAACACCCTCTGTATCCATACAGCGGGGTGAAGGGGCGCTCGGAACGCATGGTCAATATTCCGCTGCGCGCCGGTAGTGATGGCGAACTATTCCGCGAAGCAGTGAGCCAATTCTGGCTACCTGCGCTGGAAAGATTCAAACCGCAGATGCTGTTCATCTCGGCCGGCTTCGATGCGCACAAGGAGGATGGTCTTGCTTCATTGAAACTGGTGGAGGCGGATTACACATGGGTGACGGAGAAGATCCGGGAGATTGCGCAAAAATATGCCAGCGGCCGCATCGTATCCGCTCTGGAAGGGGGATATGCGTTGCCCGCATTGGGGCGGAGCGTAGCCGCTCATTTGAAGGCGTTCGTTTGAAAGCCCTTCAATGCTCGTTGACCAGTTATCGAAATTTCGTACGGCGCAGCATGCTTCGCCAATTTTCGCTACAATTTATCGTGATACCGGACTCATATCTGCCTGCAACGACCCACATGGCCGAACTTATCATAGGAGATTTCTCTGACTTGTTTCATAACGCAGCTATTGTGTCTATGATAGAAACATAGACGCCATGGAGCCTTCGTGATTACCCGTATCCACGAAAAGGAACAATGAATACCAGCCGAAGATCGCGCCTGCCCCCTGTTTTGCTAGTCGTCCTGCTGATCGGCGGTGCCCTGGTCTGGCATCATTACTCGGGCGGAAAACCGAGCATCAGGATCGGTGTGCTCCACTCTCTGTCGGGGCCTATGGCGACGGCTGAAAAACCACTGATCAATGCGATCCAGCTTGCCATCGAAGAGGCTAACGCGGCGGGCGGTATCGGGGGGCGGAAAATCGAGGCTGTAGCAGCCGATTGCCGGTCTGACGCTGTGCATTGCGCCCAGGAAGCAGAGCGCCTGATTACTGAAGAACACGTACAGGCATTGTTCGGGTGCTGGACAACGGCCTGCCGGAAAAAAGTGAAACAAGTCGTCGAGGAACACAATCACCTGCTCTTTTACGCGCTGCGGTATGAAGGCATGGAGCAGTCGCGGAATATCATCTATGGCGGCGCTGTACCCAACCAGCTGGTCATGCCCGCAGTGCATTGGGCGCTGGCCAATCTCGGCAAGAAGGCCGATCCGGTCAAGCATGGCAAGCGCGTCTATCTGGTAGGGTCGGACTACTTCTTTTCGCGGGTGCTGCGTATCCTTATCAAGGATCTGGTGGGTGCGCATGGCGCGATAACAGTGGGTGAGCGCTATCTTCCGCTGGGGGCCGCCGACATGGACGATCTGGTGGCGGATATTGCGGAGCGGCAGCCGGATCTTGTATTTAATACGATCAGTGGCCCCGATAACGAAGTATTCTTTAAAGCGCTTAAAAAGAGCGGAATTGTAGCTGCTACGATGCCGGTCTTGTCGTTCAGTGTCACCGAGGTGGAGTTGAAAGGCGTGGAGACCACGCCGATGGCAGGTCACTACGTCGCACGAAATTATTTCCGGACTATTCCCACTCATGAGAATCAAGCTTTCGCAAAACGATTCCGTGACCGCTTCGGCGAGCGCGCCTTGCTCGACGGCCCGGCTGAAGCTTCTTACATCAATGTGCAAATGTGGGTCCAGGCGGCGCTCGAGGCGGGCTCAGGCGATTTGCGTAAGGTGCAGCGTACCGTTTTGCGTCAGAGTCTGCTCGCGCCCGAAGGAATAGTCTCACTCGACCCGATTACACGCCATGTCTGGAAAGTGGCGCGTGTCGGCAAATCCCGTGAAGACGGCCAGATCGACGTCGTCTGGGATTCCGGGCGGCCGCTCGAACCGGCGCCATTCCCCGCGTACCGCTCTCGTGAAGAGTGGGACAATCTGCTTGGAATCGCCCCGGGTTCTCAACCATGATCAGGTTTACATCGCTCACACAACGCTTCGCGATCTGGTTCGCGGCGGTTTCTCTGCTCCCCATCCTGGTCATTGGTTACAGCTTGTTGCGTACTTTCGAAACCGAGACGCAGAAAACTGCGATCCAGCAAGTCTCGGCGATGGCCGATATGAAAGCGGAACAAATTGATAGTTACCTGCGCGAACGTATCCTCGATGCCAAGGTTATTCAGATCTCCGGCACCACACGCACAGCCATGCGTGAATTTGCCGTCGCATACGCCAATGATGGAGTTGACTCGCAGGCGTATCGCCAATTGGATGCATTTTACCGCGAACATTTCAAACGCTTTGTCGAGGATGCCAGTTATTACGATCTGTTCCTGATTTCCACTCGAGGTGAAATCGTCTATACCCAGGCTCATGAAGCGGATTTTGCCACCAGCCTCATCACGGGTCCCTATCGAGACAGCGGCTTGGGCAGAATTACACGTACAGCGCTGGACACCTTGGAGGGTGGAGTATCGGATTTCGGATATTATCCGCCATCCCGCGGAGCGATCACTGCGTTCATGGCGATTCCCATCGTGGTTGAGGGAAAGCTCGAAGGGGTGGTGGCGTTGCAATTCTACAGTGAGCGCGTGTTTAACGTGGTAACCGACAACGTGGGACTGGGAGCGAGTGGCGAAACGGTGGTCACGCGGGTTCTGGACGAGCACAACGCATTGGTAATGGCACCGCTGAAGCATGAGCCCAATGCAGCATTGGAGCTCAGGATACCCCTCCATAATCCGCCATTTTCGACAGCGATCCACAACGGCTTGTACGGTGAACGCGGGGGCGGTCTGAAAATGGACTATCGCGGCAAGGAGGTAGTCGCTGCGTGGCGGTACCTGCCACGCATGAACTGGGGCATAGAGGTCAAAATGGATGCGGACGAGGTATTTGCTTCAGTAAAACGCGTCCAGACTTTCAGTTTGCTGATTCTCGGCCTTACGCTGCTGATCGCCGTGCTGGGTGCGGTTTTATTCAGCCGCCGCGTCGTTACCACGTTGAAAAAACTCAGCCATAGCGCCCAGCACATCGCCGCGGGTAATCTGCAGCAGCGTGTTCCCGTGAAGGGATGGAACGAGATAGGGAAACTCGCCAGTACGTTCAACACGATGACCGAGCGCCTGAATGTCAGCAATCGCGAACGGGACCTGGCTGAAAACGATCTGCGTCAGCTGAATCAGGATCTGGAAACCAGGGTCGCAACGCGCACTGCCGAACTGGAGCGGGCCAATGCCATCCTGGCAAGCAAGGAAGAGGAAACACGTTCCGTTGTCGAACATATGGTGGATTGCATCGTCACCATCGATGACAAAAGCATTATCCGCTCAGTCAACCCGGTAATTGAGAAACTTTTCGGCTACACGCGCGAGGAGGCGATCGGCCAGAGTGTGTCGATACTCATGCCAGAACCCCATCGCAGCGGCCATGACGATTACATCAAAAGGTATTACCGGACAGGAAGGGGCCGCTGTGAATTCGATCACATTCTCACGCTCGAAGTCGAGGGAGTACATAACATCGGCATGGGTCGGGAAGTCGAGGGACGGCACAAGAATGGCCAGCCTATCGATCTGTATGTCGCGGTCAGCGAATACTTCGTTGGGGGAAAGCGCTACTTCACCGCTATTCTGCGCGATATCCATGACCGTAAACAGGCGGAGCAGGCCTTGCGGGGAAGCGAGCAGCGCCTGCGCGCCATAGTGGATAATCTTGCGGCGTTCGTCGGGGAAATGACACCCGACGGAGTCCTGGTCGAGATCAATCGCACCGCGCTGGAGGGAGGCGGTTTGCGGCCCCAGGATGTCATCGGCAAAAGACTCGATGAAACCGCGTGGTTCTCTTTCAAGCCGGAAGTGCAGGCACAAATTCGCGAAGACATCAAACTCGCCCTGGGCGGCGAAATAGTGCGCCATGATATCGAGACACGCATCGCCGGCGGCGGCGTGATGACGATGGATTTCATGCTTGTGCCGGTTCGCGATGCCAAAGGCCGGGTGGCCAAGCTGATACCTTCCGGCATCAACATCAGCGAGAGAGTACGTATGTTGAAGGATTTGCAGCAAGCCCGGCTTGATGCGGAGCAGGCGAACCAGGCCAAATCCATTTTTCTGGCAGCCATGAGCCATGAGATACGCACGCCCATGAACGGCGTGATCGGCATGGCGGATGTACTGCAGCAAACCAGCCTGAGCGGCTATCAGATGGAAATGGTCGATCTGATACGGGAGTCCGCCTTTGCCTTGCTGGAGATCATCGAGGATATACTCGATTTCTCCAAGATCGAGGCGGGGAGGCTGGAAATTGAACAGGCGCCCACGTCGATCGTTACCGTGGTGGAGAAGGCCTGCAACATGCTCGAAAGCCTGGCTTCACGGAAAGGGGTGGAGCTTACCTTGTTTCTCGATCCGGCGATTCCGGAGGAGGTTTATGGCGATGCGCTCCGTTTGCGTCAGGTGCTGGTCAATCTGGCCAATAATGCCATCAAATTTTCGAGCGGACTGGAAGAGCCCGGTAGGGTATCGGTGCGGGCATTACTGGCGGACCATAGCGCGGATCGGGTAACGGTGGAGTTTCAGGTAACGGATAATGGTATTGGCATGAACGAGGAGACCAAGGCGCGTCTTTTCACCTCCTTTACCCAAGGCGATACCTCTACTACCCGTCGATATGGCGGCACCGGGTTGGGACTGGCCATCTCTTATCATCTGGTTCAATTGATGGGAGGGACGATCACAGTGCAAAGCGCGCCGGGCAAGGGTTCCATTTTTACCGTACGTGTATCGTTCGCACAATTGCCGGCTACCCCCCCGGGAGACAAGGTGGTGGATCTGACGGGAGTTTCCTGCCTGGTACTGGGTGACGAGAAGGGAATGGCGGACGATCTGGCCGTGTATTTGAGATACAGCGGCGCGATTGCCGAGCGCGTCACGAACCTGGCGTCAGCCCGCGAACGGATAAAAATACTCCCGCCCGGCTTATGGCTGCTTATTATCGATGCGGGTCACGATGTTCCGCCAATCGAGCAGCTGCGTGAAGCCTTCCAGTCCCGGCCGGATATGGATCCGCACTTCGTAGTTCTTGAGCATGGGCATCATCAGCCCGACATCGAGCCCCGATTTGTCGTTATCAGGCGCGGCCGCCGTCGTCATGAGCGTTCCGAAATGGTCGATACCGTCACGCTGGATGGTGATGTCATGCATCGCGAAGCTTTTCTGCGGGCGGTGGCTATCGCGGCAGGGCGCGCGCATGAAGAAGTCGAGACGCAGGAGGCTGCCAAGGTCGAGCCGGTGGTTGCGCCGTCTCGCGAGAAGGAACTCAAGGAAGGGCGACTGATCCTGGTAGCGGAAGACAACGAAATCAACCAGAAAGTGATCCGCCAACAGCTCACGTTGCTGGGCTATGCGACAGATATCGCTCGCGATGGCCGCGAAGCGCTGAAACGCTGGGAGAGCGGCAACTACGCCCTGCTGCTCACCGATTTGCATATGCCGGAGATGGATGGCTATCAGTTAACCTCAGCCATTCGCCTCGCCGAGCAAGGCAAAATCAGAAAACCCATTATTGCGTTTACTGCCAATGCGCTCAAGGGTGAGGCCGAGCATTGCCGTGCGGTGGGCATGGACGATTATCTGAGCAAGCCTGTGCAACTCGCACACTTGAAAGCCATAGTACAGAAATGGCTGCCTCCCGCGACTACCACGGAGCTGTTGTCTCTTGCGGCCCCGGCTATCTCTGCAGCCCCCACGGCCATGCCCACCGCAGCTTCCAGCGCCCCCGCCGCGGCCCCCACCACAGCGCCGGCGGCGCAAAAACCGGTGGACGTGAATGTCCTTAAAGAGCTTGTCGGAGATGATCCGACCGTGACCAGCGAGTTTTTGAGAGATTTTCGCACCAGCTCTGAAAAAATAGCAGCGGACTTGCGCGGTGCTTGCCAGGGGGGGCAGGCGAACATCGCTGGTGCCACAGCTCACAAACTCAAGTCGTCGGCCAGGGCGGTCGGCGCGTTGGCGCTGGGCGAACTCTGTGCCGAGATGGAACAAGCAGGAAAGGCAGGCGATACTCAGGCTTTAAACGCACTATTGCCGCGTTTCGAGTCGGAGTTAACGGCCGTGAATAAATATATCGACTCATTGCAAGGCTAATGCAAGCGGGGTCCTGGCGGTCTGTCAGGTTTGAAGAATCGCAGCAAAAAAGTGACTGGGTGAGGGCAGGTTTTGCGGATTTTGAAGATCAGTCGTTATTCCATTGGTCGAAAAAGCAGCGAAATATGAACCGGCCAGACGCGTTTTTGCAGCCGATTTCCTTTAAGTCCGACAGGCTGCTGGATGCTGGCCCGCGCCGCCGATGGCCGCGCGAGAGTGGCGTCATTTTTTCGAGAAGGCAAAATAACGATCAGCTCAAACGAGCATTATAATATCGAGGCGAATGGGTTATGCTCCGGTTATCACGATAAAGTTTTCTGCCGCGTTTTAGCACCGGAGCCCGGGGAATCCGGAATTTATCCGGCTTCGCCAGGAGAGGGATGCGGTGAGGAATAGTGGGCTGACAGATGAGCATAGTTTCCAGCTATCGACCTGGAGAGAAAAGCGAGCGCCATGACAGATAGATCCGCGGTCAATATTCTGGTACTTGACGATGAGTCTTTCATGCTCAAGCTGCTGGGACGTATCCTGTTGAACCTGGGATTTACCTCGGTAATATTTTGCGATAACGGACGTTCGGCCCTGGAACAGATAACTGATGCGAGCGGACGGCCGAATCTGATCCTGCTGGATCTCAACATGCCCGAAATGGATGGGATCGAGTTTGTGCGGCACCTTGTTGATCGGCATTATTCCGGTAGCCTCATCCTGATCAGCGGCGAGGACGAGCGCATGCTGCAAACCGCCGAGAAACTGGTGCGGGCGCATAAAATCCCGATACTGGGATACCTGCACAAGCCGGTCAAACCGGATGCGTTATCCGCCATGCTTGAGAAGTGGACGCCGCCCCCCGCCGAAGCCATCGGTGTGGCGAAGAAAGTATACAGCTCGGATGAGTTGAGGGCTGCCATCGACAATGGCGAACTGATCAATTATTACCAACCGAAAGTAGCGGTTGCCACCGGCGAGTTGATCGGTGTCGAGACGCTGGCGCGATGGCGGCATCCTGTGGATGGCCTCATCTTTCCAGACCAGTTCATCAGCATAGCCGAGGCCTCGGGCCTGATCGACAAGCTGACTCGAGTGGTATTCATGGGAGCGATGACGCAGGTGAAAGCCTGGGAAGAAGCGCATTTGCCATTGCGGATCGCCGTCAATGTATCGATGGATAATCTGGCATCCCTGGATTTTCTGAATTTTGTCGCCGAGATCACGACAAAGCTGGGTGTAGCGGCGCATAACGTGGTGCTGGAGGTAACGGAAACCCGGTTGATGCAGGATACGCGAGCGCCGCTTGAGATTTTGACGCGGCTGCGCTTGAAGCGCTTTCGTCTTTCCATTGATGATTTCGGCACGGGGCACTCTTCCCTGGCGCAACTGCGCGACATTCCCTTCGACGAACTCAAGATCGACCAGGGCTTCGTGCATGGCGCCTGGAAAGACGAAACATTACGCGCAATGTATGACGCCAGCCTGTCTCTGGCAAGGCAACTGGAGATGGAGGTCGTGGCGGAAGGAGTCGAAGACCGTAACGATTGGGATCTTCTGCGCCGCACGGGATGCGATCTGGCTCAAGGGACGTTCATGTCGCGGCCTATGCTAGCCGCCGATCTGCCTGGCTGGATCGAAAAGTGGCGCGAGCGGGTTCGAAAGGAGTCTTTGACCGCTGGCGATTCGAAGTGAATGGGGCAACCCACTCGAGATTTTCTCCTGCCTCCCACTTAAACTTAAGCCGCTCGAAGAATAAATGCCCGCGCGAGCGGATGTGCGAAGTGCATCTGGCGTGACGCCGTCCAGCGTTCCGTATGGCTTGAGGCTGTTATAAAAACCCGGAAGCCCGATACCGTAGCGCGCCGCGTCCTGGGTTTTATAAAGGGGATATATCATTTTTTGTGGACATCTAATACAACCGGTCGTATTATTGATCCATGCTCAAGGCAACCAGAAAGGAAAGCAACAAGGAAAACCTGCTGAACCAGGGGGTCGCCATGCTCTGGAGCCAGGGTTATCACGGCACGGGGCTCAAGGAAATCCTGGATGCGGTAAAGGTTCCCAAGGGTTCTTTTTACAATTACTTTGGCAGCAAGGAGGATTTTGGTGCGGAAGTCATTCAACACTATGCAAATCCATTCATCGCACAACTGACCGCTCACCTGGAAGCAGCCGATGATGATGCGCTCGGTGCTATAAAGCGTTATTTTGACGAGCTCATAGTGGAGCTCGAGAGGAATGAGTTTAAAGGCGGTTGCCTCATGGGCAATCTGATGGGAGAAATAGGCGATACCAGCGAAATTTGCCGGAAATCTCTCCAGTCCGCCGTTACCCGTTACCGGAATTTATTGCAATCCGGCCTTGCCAAGGCGCAGCAACAGGGTACCGTAAGATTGGACAAATCTGCGGAAGAGATGGCTGATCTGCTGACGAATACCTGGCAGGGTGCTTTATTGAGGATGAAAATAGAAAAATCATCCGCACCGGTCAAGCAGTGCTGCCAGGATCTGCTCGGTGATTTTTTCAGGCCCTGATTTTTTTTCTTGATAAAAAAACGACCGGTCATATATAGTTAATTCTTCAGAAGAGGAGATAGTGTCCATGCAATCCGCTGCCATCCGTTCAACGATATTCATTCTGGCCCTGGCCGTCACGGGTATTCCCGGCGCATTCGCCGAGGCCGGCGCCGGGACTGGCGAGGTAGCCTCGACCAAAAAGCGCGAAGCTCCCGCGGGATCTGGAGGTGGTCACCAGCATTACGTGCAATCCGATAGTGCGAACAAGCCCGGCCCGGATGGTCAGCTCGCACCCAGGCTGCAGAACCTGGGCACGCACACATTCCCTGTCAGCACGCGCAACAGGTTGGCGCAGCAATATATTAATCAGGGCCTGAATCTCGCCTATGGTTTCAACCATGCCGAGGCACGCCGGGCATTCCGCGAGGCGGCACGGCTCGACCCCGGCCTTGCGATGGCTTACTGGGGCCAGGCGCTGGTGCTCGGCCCCAATATCAATGCGATGATGGAACCGAACGAGGAGCCACAGGCTCTGCAGATCGTGCAGCAGGCCAAGTCGCTCATGGCCAAGGCATCGCCCAGGGAGAGAGCGCTTATCAGCGCCCTCGAAAAGCGTTACTCGGGGAATACCGAGAACCGGACGGCGAACAACAAGGCGTACGCGGAGGCAATGCGGGAAGTGCACCAGCGTTTTCCGGACGACCCGGATATCGCGATGCTTTATGTGGAGTCGGTGATGGATCTTCGTCCCTGGGGCTACTGGATGCGTGATGGCTACCCATACGAGGGCACAGCCGAAATCGTGGCGCTCACCGAAGAAGTGATGCGGCGCCATCCCAGGCATCCGGGCGCGCTGCATATGTATATTCACATCATGGAGCCGACAAACACGCCCGAGCGGGCGGAGAAGGCGGCCGATACCCTGCTGACGCTGATGCCGGCGGCGGGGCACATGATACACATGTCATCGCACATCTATCAGCGTGTAGGCCGCTACGCGGACTCGATGAAGAGCAATCAGCTTGCCATCGCAGCCGACGAGGACTACATCGCGCAGTGCCGCGCCCAGGGGATATACCCCATGATGTACTACCCGCATAACATTCACTTCCTCTGGTTCGCGGCAACGGGGGATGGTCAAAGCAAGGTTGCAATCAAATCGGCACGGGAAGTTGCCGGCAAGGTAGACGATGCAGTGCTGGAGGCGATGCCGCTGACGGCGATCTTCCGCATGGTGCCGTACTGGGCGCTCGCGAGGTTCGGGTACTGGAAGGAAATTCTCGAAGAACCCGCCCCGCCATCCACCAACCCGTTTTTGAAAGGAAGCTGGCACTATGTGCGCGGCCTCGCGTTTGTCGCGACGCAACAGTTGCAACAGGCCGATCAGGAACTGGGTGCGTTGCGCGAGATCATGAAGGATCCGGCACTGGACCTCCCGCTTTTCTCGAAAAATACCGCGCGCACCGTGTTGAGTGCTGCACCCGACGTGCTCGCCGGCGAGATCGCTGCGGCGCGCGGACAATTCGATCAGGCCATCGCGTCCCTTGATCGAGCGGTTCGCCTTGAAGACGCCCTAGTATATACGGAACCGTCGGAATTCAATGCGCCGCCACGGCTGACGCTGGGTGCAATTTTGCTGGAAGCAGGACGTCCGGCCGAAGCGGAGACCGTGTATTGGGAAGAGCTGCGGCGGAATCGCAACAGCGGATGGGCGCTTTACGGATTGATGCAAGCGTTGCGCGCGCAGAAGAAGGACGATCAGGCGACGCTCATCGAGGCACGTTTCAACAAGGCCTGGGCGCGTGCCGATGTAGAACTCAAGGCATCGCGCTTTGGGCGCTAGTGTGCAGTAGAGCATGCAAAACCGGGGCAGGTACTGGGTTATCCCGAAAAATCCTGTTTTTTTAACAAACAGCCATCATTCATTGATGGCTGTTTGAATCTCGATCGGTATGGGGCCTGGCGGGCGGCGCTGGTGCCGTGTCCGGATGGCGTAGCGCATGCGGCGCCTCTGCCGCCTCCGCCGCCACCGCGCCGGCAGCGTTCAAGATCGCTGAGCGAGGCGTGATCGAACATATTGGCAGGGAGGTTTGTCGACTTATTCGGTCTGGATAAGCAGCGCGGCCGCCACGCGCCGTCCCTCGGCTGTCAGTATATTGTAGGTGCGGCATGCGGCGGCGGTATCCATTACCTCGACGCCGATGCGTGACTCGATCAGTGTTCTCGTCAGTGTCGGATGAGGAAAGCGCAGGGTGGCTCCCGTCCCGAACAATACCATTTCAGGTTGCAGCGAGAGCACGAATTCGAAATGCTCGGCCGTGAGCTGCTCGAAGGTTTTGGCATCCCAATTTTCGATCAGGCGATCGGGTAATACGATCAGGCTTTGCTCATGGCGCGTCTTGTTGACCATGACATATCCGGCCCCGTAGCCGGTGAACATATTTTGTTCGGAAAACACGGAAAGATGCAACTTCACGTAAGGCTCCATTTGCGGCAGGTTGGCGTGTCGGGTAACATTACATCTTTTTTGCGTCTTGATAAAGTTTTTGTGTCAATTAAGGGGAACAACGCAGGGCAGGATTTTTGGGTACCTGCGATGGAAAACGCAAAGCTTTGAATTTCAAATCCTCCACCATTAGGTCATCTTCTGCCGGCGCTTACCAGCGCCATTGCCAACCAGGTCTTCTCCATTCATGCAACCCATCCTGAAATCCAGCAAGCTGGCGAACGTCTGCTATGACATCCGGGGGCCGGTGCTCGACCGCTCGAGACAAATGGAAGAGGAAGGGCACTACATCATCAAGCTCAATATCGGCAATCCGGCATCGTTCGGTTTCGATGCGCCCGAGGAGATTCTGCAGGATGTCATTCATAACCTCTCCGCCGCGTCCGGCTACTGCGACTCGAAAGGTTTGTTCGCCGCGCGCAAGGCGATCATGCACTACACCCAGGAAAAACGCATCCAGGACGTGCGGATGGAAGACATTTACATCGGCAACGGCGTTTCCGAGTTGATCGTGATGGCGATGCAGGCGCTGCTGAATACCGGCGACGAGGTGCTGATCCCCTCGCCCGACTATCCGTTGTGGACAGCGGCGGTGGTGTTGGCGGGTGGCACGGCGCGGCATTACGTATGCGATGAGCAATCCGGATGGCTGCCGGACCTGGACGATATACGTTCGAAGGTTACGCCGAACACCCGCGCCATCGTTGTCATTAATCCCAATAATCCTACCGGCGCGCTTTATCCGGATGACGTGTTGCGTGAAATTATCGAGATCGCCCGCCAGCATCAGCTCATCATTTATGCGGATGAAATTTACGATAAGGTACTGTACGATGGCGCCACGCACACTTCGATAGCCTCGCTGGCGGACGACATTCTATTTGTCACCTTGAATGGCTTATCCAAGAATTATCGTGCTGCCGGGTTTCGCTCCGGCTGGGCGGTGGTTTCGGGCACAAAACAATTTGCCCGCGATTATATATCGGGACTGACCATGCTTGCTTCCATGCGCCTGTGTGCAAATGTGCCCTCGCAATTCGGCATTCAGACCGCGCTTGGCGGCTATCAGAGCATCAAGGACCTGGTGATGCCGACAGGGCGGCTCATGCGGCAGCGTGATCTCGCCTGGAAATTACTGACCGATATTCCCGGCGTTACGTGCTACAAGCCGCAGGCGGCGATGTATTTATTCCCGCGCCTGGATCCGGAAATGTATCCGATCGAGGACGACGAGCAGTTTGCGCTGGATCTGCTGCTGGAAGAGAAGGTGCTGCTGGTGCAGGGCAGCGGCTTCAACTGGCCATCCACCGATCACTTTCGTGTGGTTTTTTTGCCCAACAGCGATGACCTTACCGAAGCAATCGGCCGCATAGCGAATTTCCTCGAGCGGTATCGCAAGCGATGCCGAACCTGAGCCCAACCTGAAAAAACATTAAAAACAAAACAGTAAAAATGCAGCGGGAGGGATAAACTCCAACTGCCAACCTACGCCGAAATACTCAGCCCATCCGCCAACTTTATTTTTTATTGCACTCAACATGAAACCCATCAATGTAGGCTTGCTAGGCGTCGGCACTGTCGGCGGTGGTACTTTTGCTGTGCTCAAACGCAATCAGGAGGAAATCACGCGTCGTGCAGGGCGCGGCATCGTCATCCGGATGATCGCCGATCGCGACCTGGAGAAAGCGCGCAATATCGCGGGTGATGACGTCGTGGTTACCGCCGACGCGAATGCAGTCGTGACGAATCCGGATATCGATATCGTCGTCGAACTGATCGGTGGCTATACCGTGGCGAAGGAATTGACGCTGAAGGCCATCGAGAACGGCAAGCATGTCATTACCGCCAACAAGGCACTGCTGGCCTCGCATGGGACCGAAATCTTCGCGGCGGCGCAGAGAAAAGGCGTAATAGTTGCGTTCGAGGCGGCCGTAGCAGGTGGCATCCCCATTATCAAGGCATTGCGCGAGGGGTTGACCGCGAATCGTATCGAATGGATTGCCGGCATCATCAACGGCACGAGTAATTTCATCCTGTCTGAGATGCGCGAAAAAGGACTGACATTCGATACCGTGCTGAAGCAGGCACAAAAACTGGGCTATGCCGAGGCTGATCCCACGTTTGACATCGAAGGCATTGACGCCGCACACAAGCTCACCATCATGGCGGCCATCGCGTTCGGGATTCCCATGCAGTTCGACAAGGTTTACACCGAAGGCATCACCAGATTGACCCGCGAAGATATCCGCTATGCGGAGGAACTGGGCTATCGCATCAAGCTGCTGGGCATTACACGGCGCACACCCAAGGGGATCGAGCTGCGCGTTCACCCAACACTGATCCCTACACGGCGGTTGATAGCCAATGTGGAGGGTGTCATGAATGCGATCGTCGTAAAAGGCGATGCGGTAGGCGCCACCTTGTATTACGGTGCGGGTGCGGGCGCCGAGCCTACCGCCAGTTCGGTGGTGGCGGATCTGGTGGACGTGACCCGCATGCATACCGCCGATCCCAAACATCGTGTTCCTCATCTCGCTTTCCAGCCCGACCTGCTTTCCGATACACCCATCCTGACGATGGAGGAGGTGGAGACTTCATACTACCTTCGCTTGCGAGTGATGGATAAACCCGGGGCGCTGGCCGACATCACCCGTGTACTCGCCGATCTGGGCATTTCAATCGACGCAATGGTGCAGAAAGAGCCCAGCGAGGGTGAAGATCAGGTGGATATCATCATGCTCACCCACTTGACGGTTGAAAAAAACATTAATGCCGCGATCGCGAAAATAAAAAAACTCCCCCTGACGACCGGTAAGGTGACGCGTATCCGGCTGGAAAATTTAAGCAGTAAGTAATCCGGGACCATCCTTGGTGCTTCCAGAAACGCACGATACCGGCAATCAACAGCGGCAAGTTGGTAACCCCGGCGTGCGGGCACGATGCCTCGTGCCGTGGCTGGCGCGGCATAAGTGATATGTGAGAGTCGTTCCAGTATTCTGTTGTGGTGAAAATAATGCGTTATATTTCTACTCGTGGTGGCATGCCGCCGAAAAAATTTTCCATGATTCTCCTGGGTGGGCTTGCGCCTGACGGTGGGTTGGTGATGCCTGAAACCTATCCGAAGTTCGACGCCGCCGAGCTGGAAAGATTGCGCGCCCTGAATTATCAGGAGCTCGCGTTCGAGATTATTTCACGTTTTGCAGACGATATTCCTGCCGCCGATCTACGCGGCATCATTACGCGGACTTACACCGCTGAAGCGTTTCAGAGTGAGGAGATCACGCCCCTTGCGACGCTGGAACCAGGGCTGCACATTCTACGATTGTCGAACGGACCGACCCTGGCGTTCAAGGATATTGCCCTGCAATTGCTGGGCAACCTGTTCGAGTACGTTCTGGCGAAAACCGGAGAACGTCTGAATATTCTCGGCGCAACTTCCGGCGATACAGGCCCCAGCGCGGAATACGCCATGCGCGGCAAGCGCAGCGTTCGCGTGTTCATGCTTTCCCCCCAGGGGAAGATGAGCCGGTTCCAGACCGCGCAAATGTTTTCGCTGCAAGACCCGAATATCTTCAATATCGCCGTTCGCGGCGTATTCGACGATTGCCAGGACATTGTCAAGTCGGTCAGCAACGACTCCGTGTTCAAGCAAAGATACCGAATCGGCACCGTCAATTCAATAAACTGGGCACGGATTGCGGCGCAGATCATCTATTATTTCAAAGGATATTTCGAGGCTACCCGTTCGAATAGCGAGCAGGTATCGTTTGCCGTGCCATCGGGAAACTTCGGCAATATCTGTGCAGGCCATGTTGCACGGATGATGGGCCTGCCCATCAGGAAGCTGATACTTGCCACCAATGAAAATGACGTGCTGGATGAATTCTTCAGGACGGGGTGCTATCGGCCCCGC
The DNA here is from genome assembly GCF_000619905.2 of Nitrosospira briensis C-128. Classification (NCBI taxonomy): domain Bacteria; kingdom Pseudomonadati; phylum Pseudomonadota; class Betaproteobacteria; order Nitrosomonadales; family Nitrosomonadaceae; genus Nitrosospira; species Nitrosospira briensis. Next base: position 3,153,192 of record NZ_CP012371.1, read on the forward strand.
GCCACGGGAGAGACACAGCAGACCAGTAGCCCCTCGATGGATATTTCCAAGGCATCCAACTTCGAGCGTTTCATTTTTGACCTGACAGAACGGGATGCGTCCAGGGTGAAGGAACTATGGCGGTCAGTGGACCAGGGCGGCGCTTTCGATCTCGCCGCTACACCATTATGGGAGAAAGTGAAGAACTTCGGTATTGTGTCGGGAACCAGTAATCATGGGGCCCGCATCGCGACCATCCGCAAAACATATGAGCAATATGGCATGCTGGTGGATCCGCATACCGCGGACGGTTTGAAGGTGGGCCTGGAGCACCGTGAGACCGGGGTGCCCCTGATCTGCCTGGAAACCGCACTGCCCGTCAAATTTTCCGAGAGCATTATCGAGGCTATCGGCCAGGAGCCGGCGCGTCCGGCGGGGTATGAAAATATTGAAAGCATGCCGCAGCGATATGTCGTAATGAATGCCGATGCCGATGCCATCAAGGCGTTTATTGCCGAGCAGACCGTACAGGTCTAGGGAACCGATGTACCGCACCGCTGTTTTAAGCAGCGGCAAGTGGAAAGCAGCCAGCTACGCGATTCAATGCATGATGTCGGGCGGAGCCCGACCTACCTCTGGCACAAATTTTCCGGCCGGAGTAGGTCGGGCTCCGCCCGACATTTTTTTCGATTGTCGGGCAGAGCCCGACCTACCGCGTGCGAACGTGCGGGGGCATGGGGCACCCGATTTACCTGCGCTGCTTTTCAGCGGCGGCGAGAAAATCATCCAGTATGGGTCCCGAGTCGAGCAGTTCGCTGGCGCCGCCATGAAACTCGGGATGCCATTGAAACCCGGTCACATAGCATGTCCCACGCATGCGTATTGCCTCGATAATGCCATCGCTGGAGACTGCCTCGACCTCCGAGTCCCGTCCCAGTCGCTTGATTGCCTGGTGATGGATGCTGTTGACGAGATGTTGATAACCCTCACCGTACAGCTTTGCCAATCGGGAGTTCTCCTCGATTAGAACCGGATGGCGATGCTGATCATACAGGGCCTGGTCGACATGCGAGATAGCGTTTGGGTGCTCGGTGGCGATATCCTGATAAAGGCTTCCGCCCAATGCCACGTTGATCAGCTGTAGCCCGCGGCAAATGCCCAGTACGGGTTTCCCCTGTACGACACATTCCCAGAAGAGCTCCATTTCATAAAGGTCGCGCACCCGATCTCCCGACCATTCGGGCCGTACCGGCGTTTCGCCGTATGAAATCGGACTGACGTCCGCTCCCCCTTGCAGCACCAGTCCATCTATTTCCCTGACATAGTCGCTGATGCGCACGCTGGAGCGTTCGACGCCGCCTGTTTCTATAGCGGGCAGCATGAACGCCAGGGCACGGCGGCGCATGATCCAGTGGGCGACGCTTTGTTCGAGGTATTGCAGGGTTTTATTGCGGAAACCTAATTCTGCAGGTGCTTGATGCAGGATACGCGGTGACAATCCGATAAGTAACGGGCGCGTCATTTAGAGTCTGGGTAGGGTACATAAAGGAATATCAAGAATAATTAGATTGCCGCATTCCTGCTGTGTTCTTCGCCACATATAAATATATATTTGCCTTTTTTGCACCCTGCCTGAAATCACCCCGCTATTTTAACGTTCAGCCGGTATTCTTTATACTTAACAATAGCCGTATGCTGGCGCATCACGCTATAAAAATTACTTTCCCATCCACAACTCTGCCTGCAGTTGCATGACATCGGCAAGGTAATGTTCCCGCGCATAGGTCCGGCGCAACCAGCTTGTGCCATTGCCTGCTCGTAATATCTCGCGAACACGGTCCATTGCTTCCACCGCGTGCAATTCCCGGGCATGGTCCGCAATGCGCGCCAGCATATCGGTGATATCTTCACGAATGCTGCGCTGCTCATGGGTACGCGGATCGATAAAAACACCTTCGAGTCCAAAACGGCAGGCCTGGAAGCGGTTGAACGTATAAACCAGATAATCGTCCTCTTCCGGCGGCGTGCGCTGCTCCACCATGATGTAACGGGACATCGCCTGAATATAGCAGGCAATGGCAGCGGCAATTTCAACGGTAAGAGGGGTATCGCATACCCTCACCTCGATAGTGCCGAACTCTGGCTTGGGGCGGATATCCCAGTAAAAATCCTTCATTGATTCGACCACGCCGGTGCCGGTCATCTTGCCGAAAAATCGCTCGAATTCATCCCAGCGCAGTACGAAAGGAGCCCGCCCGCTCAACGGGAAGGAAAATACCGAGTTCAGGCGTGCCGAGGCGAACCCGGTATCGTGCCCCTGCACGAACGGAGAACTGGCCGACAGCGCGATAAAATGCGGGACGTAGCGCGACAGCATATGCATCAGGTGAAGCGCTTCGTCCGGCCCAGGGCAACCGATGTGGACATGCTGCCCGAATATGGTGAATTGTTTGGCCAGATAGCCGTACAGCTCGGACAGATGATGGAAGCGCGGCGCATCAAAAATCTTCTGCTCGCTCCAGTGCTGGAACGGGTGTGTGCCGCCACCTGCAACCGCGACGTTGAGAAAGCGTCCCGCCTCGGATACAACGTCGCGCAAGGCATGCAGTTCCGCGACCAGTCCGGTATATTCCTGTTGCACCGAGGTGTTGATCTCGATCATGCTGCGGGTCATTTCCGGTTTTATTTCGCCGGGATGCGCACGTTTCTCAACCCGGCGCAATATATCGGGAGCCGAAGACGCCAGGTTATAGTCATTGCAGCTGAGCAGTTGCAGTTCCAGCTCCACCCCGATGCTCAAGGGTCTGGAGGGCGCGAAGGGCATCAGGCTCATGTTTTTTTCTCCGGTGTTTCCCCGGCCATTCGCAAGGCCATCTGGACCAGAATGGGGCCCCCAAGCTCAAGTATCACGATGCAGCTCATCATTACCAGCCCCAACCCTGAACCGAACATGGGGAAGTCCACCGCCGTATCCAATGTAAGAAGCAGCGCAACACTCGACATGGGTATCAGGGCAATCCCCAGGGCCATGGCTTGACGCAGGCTGATGCCGCTGTAATGCGCCAATGTCAGTACCGCCAGCAGCTTGGCTGTTGCGCGTGCCGTGATAAGCAGCAAGACCAGCAGAAAACTGTCACGCAACCCGCTGAGGTCGGACGCGAGGCCGTTAGCGATAAACATTAACACGACCAGAACGGCGCCGGCGGAACCGAAGTGCGGCGGGAAAGTCCGCGGGCGCTGCCGCCGGTATCGCGTTATAAGGCCGGCAGCCAGCAGGACGAGGATCGGGCTGAGCTTGAGTGTTGACGCCATGATGGTCGCAAACGCAATCATGCCGAACAGGACGAAAGAAAAGGTTTCCTCATGCTGCCCGAGATAATGGTGGATTCGCTCGAAGGTAATGCCGAACAACCAGGCCAGTAGCGCGGACCCCCCCAAGAGATAAAACGGCGCCAATATCGTATGGATGACGCTGGTGCCGGCCTGGCCATGCATGCCGGCGACGGCCAGTTTATGGAAGATGACAGCATAAATACAATTGAGCGCGGTCATCAGCAGAAGCCGGTCCGTCACCTGACCCTGAGCGCGTGATTCGGTGACTATGCGTACCACAATGGCAGGTGAGGTGGCAATTGCAATGGAAGCGACCACCGCGGCAGAAATATTGGCAACACCAAACCAGCTCAGCATTGAGAAAACAACGGCGAATGTGGCGGTGGATTCAAGCAGGCTTGTGCCGGCAATCCAGGGATTGGCTTTCAGCCAGCGCAGATTTACCTTGCTGCCCAGTTCGAACAAGAGGATGCCCAGCGCCAGGTCAACTACCAGCCGCCATTCAGTGACGGGCAATGGTGGGATAAAGCCCAGGCCGCCAGGGCCCAGCAGCGCGCCGATACCGATATAGCCGACGATACGCGGCAATCGCAGGTGACGTACCAGTGCTTCACCCACAAGTACGGCTGCAACCAGCGTCAACGCAAGCCAGAGAGCGGGGCTGACTTCTAGCGGCCAAAAAGGCAGGTATGCGGGCCAGTTCATGAAACAATGCGGGGAAACAGCCGAAATAGGGCTGTTCCGTCAACCGCGAACGTTATTGTCAGATGCATCCGGTCTCCTTAAGGACAATGCGGATGTTCGGTCTGTACTTTGGAAACTTTACGGTATCCTCAAACTGAACCCCAGGATTACAGATAACGGGCGAGGTTAGTTAGCGAGGGTCTGAATAAACTATCTGGAAGAGATGTGGGTGAATTATAAACCATGAATGCGAAGAGGAAACGTCTGCTGTAATCGACTGTACTGAAAATCAGCACGCGCCGGATTGCGTGTGGTGCAATAACCAGCGTTGGCGCACGTCTGCCGCTTGATATATTTCAAGGCAGGAACTGTGCCTACCCAGACGGGGCAGAGGGCGGCACGAAAATGGAACCGTATACCTATCCAGTGACTTTCATGGCCGCTCAGGACGAATTAATGGCCTATCCATCCCGGTCATCGGACAGTAGGATCAAACCTTCAGCTTTAAATTTCATAGCCTCTTACCGGGACAGACGAGGCGAATGGAATGCCATGCAATACCTGTATTTCTTCAGTCAGGTCATGTCGAGGAACTTCACACGTTACTCTGGTTCTTACCGATAACCATTTGATTGATAGGCTTTGGAACGATTCTTGCTACTTACCCTTCACAAGCTAAATTGTTTAGGTAAAATTTTCCATGGGCAAGAGAAGCATCACTCCCAAAATTGCTGATTTGGTAAAAATCGCCAACCCCACAAAAACCGGCTATTTGTACCGCAAACCTAAGAAGGCTCAATCATGACAGCTCCGAAATGTGCAGTGAGTCTTTGCATGATCATGCTGCTGGCTGGTTGCGGCTCCCTTTCAGTTCCAGATAAAACGGTACATGCAAACCGTCCGGTGCAAGTCGATGGCGCACGCGGTGCGCTCTCTATCCAGGAAAGTAAGGCTGTCCTGGCCAATCTCAAAAACGGCGGCCCTGAAACCAATATCTTTACCAGGCACCTTGCCCAGGCAGAGCAGCTCTCGGGAAGCCCGCTGATGACGGGCAATAATGTGAAGCTGTTGGTTGACGGGCCCACCACCTACAAATCGATGTATGCGGCAATACAGGGCGCGAAGCATCATATCAACATGGAAACCTATAGCATAGAGGACGACGAGGTTGGCCGCCGCTTCGCCGCTGCATTGATCGAAAAGCAAAAACAGGGCGTGCAAGTCAATTTAATTTACGACAGCATCGGATCGGGCGCTACACCTGAAGAATTCTTCAAGCCGTTGATCGACAGCGGCGCCAACGTACTGGAATTCAACCCCGTCAACCCATTGACATTTCGCAAGAAACTGGAATTGGGCCGTGATCATCGGAAACTGCTCGTGGTTGATGGCCAGATCGCCTTTGTAGGTGGCGTCAATATCAGCAGCGTATATTCCAGCGGATCATTCAGGTCAAAATCGAATACCAAGGATATCCAACCGTGGCGCGATACGCATCTCCGTATCGAAGGACCCGTCGTTAGTGATTTCCAGAAATTGTTTCTGGCGACCTGGGAAAAACAGAAGGGTAAGCCGCTAGCGTCGAAATCCTTTTTTCCACGGATAGGCAGGAGGGGTAACGAAGTAGTGCGTGCCATCGGCAGCTCTCCCGATGAGTCTTACAGCCTTATCTACGTTACGCTCTTATCCGCCATAAACAGCGCTGAAACCTACGCATATGTCACTACCGCTTATTTTGTGCCTGATCCGAGGTTACTGGCTGCATTGAAGGGTACAGCGCAGCGCGGCGTCGACGTGCGATTGCTGTTACCAGACAAAACCGATTCGAATCTGGTTTTGTATGCGTCGCACTCCTATTATGACGAACTGTTGAGTGCCGGCGTGAAGATTTATGAACGGGAGGGCGCTTTATTGCATGCCAAGACCGCCCTGATCGATGGTGTCTGGTCCACCATAGGCTCGACCAATCTTGACTGGCTCAGCCTGGAGCACAATCAGGAAATTAATGCGGTTGTCCTTGGTCAAGAGTTTGGTACGCAAATGAAAGCGCTGTTCGACGAAGATATTAAATCTTCCCGACTTGTCACATTGGAAAAATGGCGGCAGCGTTCGATTATTGCGCGCATAAAGGAATTTGGCGCGAGTTTGCTGGCTCGACGGTTATAGTATGTCTTAAACCCAGATAATTCATTAGGCGGCTCTGCGAGCCTACCCGAGTGCTGGTGGTCAGTTTGCGGCCATTTTCGCTACCTGCGCAGCGTCCATAGACCACGCTATGGATTTCTCTTAACCGCGGGAGTCACGCTCGGCTACGAGGCAACGGCAATTTGACGAGCGATGGTACTGGGACTTTGGTTACGATGCCGATAACCGATTGAGAAGCGCCAGCAAGGCCGGTCTGCGGCCAATCCGGCATACGACGGCTACGGGTGCATGTGCCGCACCATCATCGACGGGACCATCACTAAAATAGTTCAATGATCGATCAATATCGGCAGAGACAATGAGGTCCAGTCATGCGTAATACCTTTGTGTCTTTCCTGCTGGCCGCAGTCGAGTGGCTGACCGAAAAAGGGTACCGGTTATTAATCGGTGTTGCCATCGTTCTGATCCTCTATGGCGCAGTGGAGGGAGAAAGCCTATTCTGGCTCGTCGCATCGTTCGTGGGCGCGCGATGTGCTTATCTGGTGGCGCAAATTGTCGGGAAACGGCAAAACTCCGGTGACGGGCCGGGTATCGGCGAGACAAACCGGCGATCTCGATTGGAACAGATGAGCGAATGTGCGGGGCTGCTGGCATTTTGTATCCTTGCTCCATTGGCATGGGTGCTGTATACGAGCGAGATCGTCTCACTCCGCTCCAGCCAAAGCTGGCCGGCTGTAGTCGTTGCCTTGCTGGGGTTTATCCTCTATCTCTCGCCTTTTGCTATTTCGAGTCCGGGCGCGCGGCTGCGGCTCATCTGGTGGGGTCTTCCACTGCTGCCTGCGGCGATGCTGCTGATTGTCGGGATTCAGGATCGGCACCCCTACTTGAATCCGGTCAACCCACATCGCGCGGCGCTTGCGGCGGAGCGAGTCCTGGCACTACGCGATGGAATCGCTGCGGGACACCACTATGACTGGGTAACCGCTCATGCCCGTATGCTTGATGAACAAGGAAGTACCGGAGAGGCAATCAGGTTCTATCTGGACGCGCTGCATCTCAATCCCTACCAGAAAGATGTGCGAGAACGGCTTGCTGCGCTATCGCCCGAGATAGGGAAGAATGAACATCTCTCCGATACAATGTTTGCGCGCAAGTGGGATGGCCCATATTGGTCACAGGAGCATATCATTGCTCCCCTCCCGCGTTGCGAATTGGACAAGCGCATGGAAGGAATCGACAGAACGACGATTGTGATCTTGCGTGTGGGTGAGCTAATAAGCGACAGCCTGGTTGACGCGGTTGGAGATGTGATTGCGCGTGAACTGGATATTCCAGTCTGCACCGTGACGCGACCGATACAATTGCCGCCGTACACCCGAATCCGGGGCCTTGTTGACGGCAAGCAATGGGAAGTCTCCTCCCTGACTACAGCAGTTGAAGATTACATCGACTTTTCGCTCCAGGCACCGCTCAAATTCCTGGTTCTGACCTCGGCTGATATCTATAACGGCGGCGCAAACTTTGTCTTTGCAGTCAGCTGGATTAACGGAGGGGTACTTGTCTCAACCGCTCGGTTCGGCGATCCGGTCAAGGAACAACGCCTTGTAGAGTACCGCACCGCCAAGCAATCACTGAGTTCCATCCTGAAGAGTTTTGGCGTACCCGAATCCGCCGATGCCAATTCCGTCTTGAGCTATGCTCGGTCAATCGAAGAGCACGATAGAAAAGGAAATCGCCCGAGCGCAGAGGCTCTGGCGATTTTCCGTGAAAATCTTCGATCACTTGATGCAACATGGAACGCTTACAAGGGTACGTCATTGAAGTAGAGATACCAGGGGTTGCAGACGCGCTTTACCACCGCTGCCGATCTGTTGCTGACGCTGACCGCCGCCCATGCGCAGAATCAACTCAAGGGCGTGATGCACCGGGTCATCAATAGTTATCGCCTGCTCATCATCGACGAGATCGGCTATCTGCCCATGAACCATGAACAAGCCAATCTATTCTTCCAGGTGATCGCAGCCCGCTACGAGAAGGGTGGTTTGATTGTTACCAGTAATTTGCCGTTCGGCCAGTGGGATGCCACTTTCGCCCAGGACGCCACGCTCACCGCCGCACTACTCGACCGCCTGTTGCACCATGCGCGCATGGTGCCGATCAACGGTGAGAGCTACCGCCTCAAAAATCAGCGTGCGGCGGGAATGGTAAAGAGTAAGCGGGAGATCGCACCAAGCGCACAAGTAGTATGCGAACGTAATGGGGGTGTATCAGTTTTAAATCGTTGTTGACATCTGGCGTTTCATCGAAATATTGTCCAGAATGGGATGACTCAAGCATTCTACAGTCAGGGCTTAAATCAGTGTTTTCCTAGGGACTTATTCAAAAAATTAGCACTTAATCTACTCTTAGCTATAGCGTTCGAGTAGCTCGTTAAGCTCCTTGACACACCGCTGAATGTGATCGATAACTTCAGACGAGTCGAGAGCCCTCTTGCCACATTCTGCCAATCGCTACGGATGCTCTCCTGAAGTGTTTCAAGGTCACGGATGAGTTTTTCGTCTGAGGTCACTCGTAATTATTTCTATGGGATGAGTTGCTTTAGCTCACTATTCATAATCTGCTCAATTTCCAAATAAGATAAAGGAATTAGCGGAACTCTTAATTGTGCTGTGCCAGGCTCCCACTTTGTCAAGCGCCCATCTTGTTTCCTTATAAGTTTTCGTCCACTACTTAAGCCCATAGAGAATAAATCTACAAATCTTCTAGGTCCTATTCCAACAAACGCTTCAAATTGTACCTTTTCCTTGTCGTCTTTACCGCTCGCTTCAATAGAATCGTTATGAAGTTTTGTTGCGTAGCTCTTGGGATAAGGTTCAATATATCTAACTTTAGAAATCCCAGCTGCTACGATATGCTTAGCACAGTTGTGGCATGGATAAGTAGTAGAGTATAAGGTGCTCCCTCTGATAGATATCCCATTTCTCGCAGCCGAGATGATTGCTTCCATCTCGGCATGAACAGCACGTCCGTACTCTGAAATGTTGAGTATCCCCGTATCCCTGAGGATTTTTTTCCCCTCTGCTATTAAGCTCTCCTCATCCTTTCGACAATTTGGATAAAGCTTCATCATGATTCTCAAAATGATGTCTCTTTTCTCCATTTCGTTCGAATCTTCGCTTAATATGTGGTCTCTCTTTTCATCCTCAGTAGGCCAGTAAAGCCCGCCTCCGAACCGGGGTACGTCGTTTGCACCGGTGGCGACGATGTCACCGTGCAAATTAGAAATTACTGCACCAACTTGTCTCGACAAATCGGCTGATCTTAGTGATGCTGCATATGCCATAAACATGGCATACTCATCGGCTGTCGGGGTAATTACCGGAGCTGAGAATAAAAGATTCAATATTCTTAAAAGTTGCTTGGAAAGACCTTCTGCGTCATCGGTCGTCACGAATGCATCCGCCAATTTGAAAACGTCCCGGGTTCGCTGACCGTAATCCCCGATTTCCTTGTCATCTCTGTCGATCAGTCGATCAACCTCGCTGTCTGGCACCCCTTTTAAATTTTGAAGATAGTTTTTACGACTAGTGATACTTGAAGATACGCCTAGTAGAAAAAAACCATCACCATAGACACGTCTCAGTGTCTCCACCTCGTCAGGATGTTTTAAGGACCGGATCACGTGCGCCCATCTTTTTAATGGTTGAGGTCCTCCCTCAATCTTGATCCTTTCGTTATTGATAGCGTTGATTGCTAGGAGAGCATAAAAATCACCTCGCTTATAAAGCCCACGGAGAGTTTTCCCGTTATTCATTCCGTTATCAAGTCGCTCGAGTTCCGTTTTTGGGACCTCAAGGTTCTTTAAATATGGCTGGCAAAGCTTACTAACATGAATGAAATTAAATTTATACTGAAATCTCTCAAAAAGAGACTTTAGCCGATTCTGAACATCATCTAGGTTCACCCCAACGGGCGCGACAATGCCAATTATTAGTTCACAACTCTCTGAAGAATTTGAGATCATTGGGTTTTTTTTTGTTTAAGTATTAGTTTACGCAGAAAATGCGCTTTCTTGTCAGATTGAGGTCGCGTATCACTCGCTCCAGGCGGATCAATAAAGAAAGGTAAACAGAGATCTATTTTGTAGCTTCGATTTTAATTTTTCATGGCTGAGCAAACAATTGGACTTAGGTACACCCATTACCGAGTATGGGTATTCCTGGTCTCAGACTTCACGTATGTTTCGACTTGGCAGGGCTGGTTGTATGTAGCCTTCGTGATTGACGTGTTCGCCAGGCGCATCGTGGGCTGGCGCGTGAGCAGTTCCATGCGCACGGATTTCGTGCTCGATGCCCTGGAGCAGGCACTCTACGCTCGCCAGCCCGAGCAAGCCGATGCTCTGGTGCATCATAGCGACAGAGGATCGCAATACATCTCCATTCACTATACGAACGCCTTGCCCAAGCTGGGATTGAGCCTTCCGTAGGCAGTCGGGGAGACAGCTACGACAACGCCTTGGCTGAGTCAGTCAACGGGCTGTACAAGACCGAGCTGATCCATTGCCGAGCACCCTGGAAAACCAAGGCCGCTGTGGAGCTGGCGACCTTGGAATGGATATCCTGGTTTAACCACCACCGGTTACTCGAACCTATCGGTTACATTCCGCCGGCTGAAGCTGAGATAAACTATTATCAGCAACTGGCTGAAAAGGCAACGGTAGACGTCTAACTTAAACCAAACAGTCTCCATGAAACTCGGGGCGATTCAGGGGGCGGTATTCAAACGGTCGGAGGGTTTATCAACAGTTTGCCCAGAAGTATGCTCAGAAAATAGAGGAATGCGATGGCTTTAGAAACGTCAGGCCGCGACTTGCTCGACATGGCCCGCGAGTGCATAGAAGGGGAGGATCTCGGTAATGCAAAGGATCTGATTGGGTTGGCAATTGCGCAGGCGCCGGCGAACAAGGTGTCATTGTGCATGCGGTAAATCAGTTGGTGTATGCGGAGCTCTACAGCAGTGCCCGTAGGGTCGTTGATAATTACCAGACGCAAACTGGAATGATTCTGTCTATGGATTTTACTTATGAAAATATCGTTCAGTGGGAGCAAGCCAACTTAATGGTGGACGATGTGCCGGTCTTCGATCTGGCCACGAGACCATTGCGGTTTGTAGGACTGCCAAATACGCAGCGCGGAAGCCTCTTCAGCTATTTCACAATTAGTGTGCCGGTGGAGGAGATCGAAGTTTCGGAACAGGGGCTTGCTATCACGCAATCCAAAATAAAGTATGCATACAAGTGGAATGAGATCACCCGCGCGAGCATCGTTGCAAGAATAATATCTAACAGAGGGGACTCTTCTCACAAAAAATTTGCACGCTGGAGGTGTCAGGGAAGCGTTTTCAGTTCGATGTTTCACCTGTCTGGTCAGATTTCAGGGAAGCGTTGTTACTCCGTGCCATATTTGCCCGTTACCTGAATATGGAATTCATCGACGAGCGCAAACCGGGCTTCAAGGCAGCGAAAGATGATCCCATCCGGAACCTTAAGCTGGGTAATCTTGCCTGGATGGCAATGATAATAGGTGGATTCATTCTTTTTATTATATTTCTACAATGGAATCAATCGTCTTCCTAGCAATACGCCACTGAGCTCTGAAAACCAAAAAACCGAACGAATCAATTCCCTGCAATATCTGGACGATACGTACTCCAACCCTTCAAGGATATTCAACATGAAAATGCAGCTGAGCAGAATCGCATTGGCCATGGCAGCGCTTGGTGCACCGGCAGCTTTCGCCCCGCCCCTGCCCAGATTGCCGCCGGGCCCAGTCCTACATACATGACAATGCTGACCGGTTGAGCAGTGTTTACTGGGTTTTACCAAGAGACGACCGCTCAGTTTGGCAGATGCCATTGCGAAATGGCAGCATCCGGTGCGCACAGGGCTGCGTAGGCTTCCCACTCCTCGATCAGATTATCAGCACAATCGCGTACTACGTGCGACAGGCGAGGATCATCACGGATAAGGCGCAAGTGAATAATGATTGCCGCTGCAACCGCCTGCGAACGTCTCGCCGGAAAGCGCGACATCAGGCAGATCAGGGCTGCCAGGGCCTGTTCCGGATTCGTGCAGTATTCCGGTAGTGCATCAGCCTGATTGCGGGTCTTGGGCCTCATCCGTTATAACCTCACGGCGTAATACTCGACGACGTGCTGCACCTCGATAGGGAAGGGCACCTCATCGGCGCTTGGCAGGCGGGTGACGACAGCCGATCGGGTCCGAGCATCGAAGCTGATCCATTCCGGGCGGGTAAGGGCAGGGGCTAGCAGGCACTCCATGGTCGCAGGAATGCGCGCTGCCTTATCGGTCAGGGCTATGGCGTCGCCGGTTTTTATCCGGATGGATGGGATGTTCACAAAGCGGCCATTCAGCATGACATGGCAATGACGGACAAGCTGGCGGGCAGCTGCCGCGGTCGGTGCGAAACCGGCGCGAAATACCAGATTGTCGAGGCGGCGCTCAAGCAGTTCGAGCAGTTTCTCGCCGGTCGGCGTCTGGGATTTCTTGGCTTCCTTGAACAAAAGCCGAATTTGGGCCTCCGATAGGCCATAGTTGAAACGCAGCTTCTGCTTTTCCATCAGGCGCACCGCGTAATCGGAACGGCGGCGACTCTTCTGTCCGTGCTGACCGGGCGGATAGCTTCCCGGTTCAAGGGATTTGCGGGACAAGCCCGGCAACTCGATCCCAAGTGCGCGCATGACTTTGAGTTTCGGTCCAGTATAACGTGACAAACGATTCTCCTTTTCGTTTTGGTTGATAGAGCGGCAGGATCTCCTTGACGCATGGAGCCCATCTGGTAGCAAGCAGCAGCGATGCACCTTATCAATCCACTGCAAGGCTGCAGCCGAGCTGTAAGAATCATAATATTATCGAAACTCATTTGCAAATGATTCTTATTATCAATTATGATTTTTACTCGATCTATCACGAATTCTCAGTACGGAGCGCAAAAGCACATTAAGCCGGAGCATTAGCCGCACAGCCGAAATTCTCTTGATCCAAGGGTGTTATTTCTGTTTTATGAAGAGCCAGCTCTTACTACTATAAAGATGAGAATAGCGTTATTTCTAAATATATTAATTGACAACAGTTCTCATTCTCATTATTATTTTGTCGTCGCTTACGGCTTCGATAGATCTGAGAAACCGTTCTCGAGCTTTCAAAAATAAAATAACTGTAGTTTGTTGTCTGCCCGCCACGCCAGGCTCTCACCTCTGGCCGCCAGCCCTGAAAAATCCTGCCAGTCAGGTTTCCCGAAATACCCGCCAGCCGATTCCGCCCGCAATCAATAAGCGTTTGACATGTGGAGTTTCCACATATGCCTGCTCATGTGCCTCTGGCACTCAGGGCTAGCGTACTTGCTTTATTCATTCATCCATGGAGGATCTTGACGTGAAATTGAAATCCATAAGTTTGATTGCCGGTTTGCTGCTGACCGCCCCAGCCCTTGCCGATATCGCCAACGGACCCGATCCCTATGCCGCCGGCTTCGGCTTCGACAAGCCGAGCGATGCCACGGCTGCCTGGGGCGGATGGGCCCGGGGCGATGCGGGTACCGCGTATGCGGAATGGGATAATTTCGTCGGGGGCATGCCCGGCACTCCCTACTCCTCGGTTTATGACTCGTCTGGCGTAAGCAGCGCCACTTTTACCTGGAATGCCGGCACCTTCGGCGCGACCTCGGGAAATCTGTATAGCTTTACCGGCTCTCAGATATTCGACATCGATGTCACGCCTGCTCTCGCTTTCAATGGTCCGCTTACAGTGGCATTGCAATTCGAAACCTGGGGCACAGTGATGGATTACGGCAGCATCCAGCTGAATGGAATAGCGCCCACCAGCGCGGGAGTAACCTATACCGATCCTAACTTCTCCAGTTCCATGGGGCCGGTCGAGTTGAACCACTATCTGGCGGTATGGAATCTGAACGCAGCCCCAACTGTGTTTCACATAGATATGCAAAGTATCGGACCGCACCAGAGCTTCACGCAAGCCGCCCTGGATATTGCCGCTCCCGTTCCGGAACTCGGTGAATGGGCCATGCTGTTGGCCGGACTGGGGCTGATGGGGACGATTATTCGCCGGCGTAGTGCCGGAAATAATACCCAGGTATAGAAAAGAGTGATGGTGCGCGGTCGGGCCAAGTGGAACAGAAATATAAAGCCTGCCTTCTGGCGGGCACGCTACTCCTGCCTGCATACGCGGCCTATGCCGAGGTAGCTGCCGATCAGGCTTCTACCTTTCCTTCCCCATGCGCGGAACGCGAACTGAAAATTGCAGCCGCTGCCGCTTTTCCAAAGCCCACCCCAGAGGCCGGCTCCCCACTGGTCGCGGCAACGGCTCCGTGCATGGATTCACTACCTGAAAAAGCAGGCGCGGAAAATGTGCTTCGCACTATTTCCGTGTCCGCGCCCCGCACCGAGCGCGACATGAAAAACGTGCCGGTCACGCTGAACGTCATTTCCGCAGAGACGATAAAGGAACAAATGGCTACGTCCATCAAGGATTTGATCCGTTATGAGCCGGGGATATCGGTCGGCAACAATCCATCGCGTTTTGGCCTGAGTGGTTTCAATATCCGTGGACTGGACGGCAACCGCATACTGATCCAGATGGACGGGATCCGCCAGCCGGACAATTTCGTCATTGGCGGTTTTGCCAATACCGGCCGCAACCTGGTCGACGTCGGCATGCTTTCCGGCGTGGAAATCCAGCGCGGAGCCGGTTCCGCCCTGCAAGGGTCGGAGGGAGTAGGGGGCGTCGTCTCGTTTCGTTCCCCGGAGCCGGAGGATTTCCTGAAAGGCCGCTCGTTTGCCATCAGCCCTGAAACCATATACCAGGGCGTGGATCGCTCGCTCGGCATCATCGGCACGCTTGCTACGGGCAATGAATATCTCAAGCTGATGCTGCGGGGGGTGCAGCGCAGTGGACACGAAACCGCCACCATGGGTACGATAGGGGGCACCGGTATAACTCGCACCAAAGCCAATCCCCAGGATATCGATACCCTGAACGGGTTGGCAAAGCTGGTGTTCACGCCGTTTGCCAGTTACCGGGCGACGTTTGCGGCGGAAGGATTTGAGCGCATCGTGGACACGGATATCCTATCGCTGCCACGCGGTCGGCGGGTTGGAATCACGACGAAGGATGCCTATGATCGCGACCGGATCTCGCTCGACCAGCGCATCGCGAATACACCGGCCGGCACGATCAACCTCAAACTCTACCAGCAGAACAGCAGGACCCGGCAGCATACGCGCGACGAGTTTCTGGATAGATCTCCCGCCGCCGGCGACCAAAGAAGCCTCATCGAACGCGACTTCGACTTCAGGCAGACATTGACCGGAGCGAAGCTGCAAACCGAATCGATATTTGAAATGTGGGGCGCTCATACCCTCACATGGGGGGGAGAAGCCTTCCGCACAGATACGAAGCAGGTACGCGACGGTGTGGAAAGCAACCTCACGCTGGGCACGCAGAAAAAGCACGTCGGCCCCGACTTTTTCCCGACGCGGGACTTTCCGCCTTCAAGCGCCACCCAACTGGCTGCATTCTTCCAGGATGAATGGTGGCTGTCCGACCGGTTCACGGTTGTCGCCGGTTTGCGCTATGACAATTATTCTCTCAAGCCCAGGCCGGATGCGCTTTTCATTGAGCGCAATCCAGGCGTAGATGTGGCGGATGTCAGGCTCAGCGCATTTTCGCCCAAGCTTTCCGGCATCCTGCACATGGGCTATGGTTTTTCATTCGTTGCCCAATACTCGCAAGGATTCCGGCCTCCGCCATACAACGATGTGAATATCGGCTTTACCAATTTAAGCGCAAGGTATACAGCGGTTGCCAATCCCCATCTCCGGCCCGAAATTGTGCGTGGCGGGGAGTTATCGTTGCGTCATGACAGCGACAGGGGCACCG
Organism: Nitrosospira briensis C-128; assembly: GCF_000619905.2. Classification (NCBI taxonomy): domain Bacteria; kingdom Pseudomonadati; phylum Pseudomonadota; class Betaproteobacteria; order Nitrosomonadales; family Nitrosomonadaceae; genus Nitrosospira; species Nitrosospira briensis. The sequence continues at coordinate 3,169,309 of NZ_CP012371.1, forward strand.
TATCCCTCACCGCCTACGATAACCGGTATGAGGATTTTATCGACTCCTCGCGTCCTCTTGTCTGCCCCGGCGATCCTCTGTGCGTGCCGGGACTGATGACATTCCAGTCCCGCAACCTGCCAAGGGTGCGCATCTATGGCTTTGAAGGCAGGCTGGACCAGCAGCTATATCCCGGTTGGCGTTTGCGCGGCAGCTTTGCCTGGACAAAGGGGCGTGACCTCGAAACCGGGCTCCCGATCATACAGATCAACCCGGCCACGGGCGTACTGGGCTTGTCCTATGAGCGCGGCCCGTTCCGCATCGAATCGCTTGTCACGGCGGCAATGCGCAAGACAGCCCGCGAATCGAGAGGCGTGAACCGATTGCTGCTGCCGCCCGGTTATACCGTGATGGATCTTCTGGCCCAATGGAAATTTGCGCGCACCGGCAGGCTGTCCGTAGGCATATTCAATCTGCTGGACGAGAAATACTGGCAATGGGCGGATGTGCCCGTTAATGATCCGCACACCGCCGACTCGGTCGGCGGCCCCGACCGCTATACCCGACCGGGGCGCAACTTTTCCGTGAGCCTCAGCTACCAATTCTAAACCATGAGAAATTCCAGAGACCTGAGAAATTCCAGAGATCTGAACGACAAGCCATCGGTGCGGCTGCTGTTGGCGGCCTTGTCGTGGCTCACCAACAAGCCGCGCCCCGGCGACCCGGCAATGCAATTGGCCATTGCCCATCACATTCATATGCTCGTCCTGCACCCGGCATCCGATAGCCTCGATGTTCAGGCGGCTTTCTACATGGCAGGCAAAGCAGGCATGGATGCGGAGGGGCTCCTCGCACGTTTTTCTGCCGTTGCGACAAACCTTCATTGAGCATGGTCCTGGGACAGCTCTCAAGCCAGCCAGCTGGCTCCGGCCCTGACAAAATGAAATTGTTCAGGGATCTTCATATTCCGGTCGATTCTGTACGTTTTATCAAATAGTAAGGAAAACATGAATACGAAAAAACACATGTCAATGCTCAAACCCTGCTATTGCCTTGCGCTGGTTGTGCTGCTGGCGGTATCGATCAAATCCGGTTTTGCGGAAGAGACCTTGAGCAGAAAAGACAGGCAGACAGGATTTCTGGTTGTCGCAGCGGATCGCGGTTTCCTTGGCAACGAGGAGATCATCGACGAATTCCACCTGTTTGCAAAAGGACGCAATGCTTCACTGGTATTCGTTACTGACGAACGCACGCAGAAATACCTCGATACGGAGGTGGACAGGCTTTTGCAAAGAGGCGCGGAGCGCATCGTGACGATTCCGTTGTTTGTGTCCCCGCAGGATCCCCGCTATCGACTGGCCCATAACCTGCTTCAAGGCGGAAAAGTCAGCGTACCGGTTTCGTATGCACGCTCCTACGGCGAGAGCGTCTTCGCCGTAGAGGCGCTGGCGGATAGATTGCGCACTATTCGATCCCCCGCGGATACCAGCCTGATCGTTGTGGGGTACGGTGCGGTGGACAACGATAGCGAGCAGAGAATGCTGGGTGACTGGAAGCATATCGCGGAGAAGGCCGCTGCCGGGTTTGATTTTGCATCCGTCAGCGTGGTGATCGGTCATGATAAAAAAGATGAAGCAGAAAAATACACTGCTAGGCTGAAGCAGGAACTGGCCGGCGCCGCCGGCCCCGGGGGCGGCAAAATCGTTGTGATGCCATTTCACCTCGGCCCCAGGCTTGACAGCATGATGTCGTTCGACGCGAAGCTCAAGTGGCTATTGCCGCCGGGTGCTCAACTGGTTTCCGAGGATAGTGCGGGTATGCAACCGAATGACGGAACTGGGCGCAGCAAAAATATCCCCCCGATCACCGCCGGACTGGCGGTGTGGTTTGAGCGTGAAGCCAACCTGAGCCAGCCGCTTGCCGCCGAAGATGTCGGAATCGTATTTTTGTCCCACGGTGCAGACTTCAACTGGAATGAAACAATGCGCGAGTCGGTACAGCCTTTGGCCAAGCGGTACAAAATCGAATTCGCATTTTCCATGGCTGACCCGGTGACAGTTGAGCGTGCCATCCGCAAGCTGGAGCAGCGCGGCGCAAAAACCGCGATAATCGTGCGGGTATTCGCGATGGAGGATAGTTTCCGCAAATCGGTTGAACGCATGGCCGGGTTGGACGTGGAAGGCATTGCACAGGACGCTGCTGATAATCATGCCGGGCATGGGCATGGAGAAGGCGCCAGCATTCCGGCGCCGCGCATCCTTTCCCGTTTGCCTATTCGGACCGTGGGCGGCTTGGAGTCCCATTCGCTATTTGCCGCCGCATTGCTTGAGCGCGCTCGCGCGCTGTCCAGGAACCCGGTGCGTGATACCGTTATTTTGGTCGCGCATGGTTCCGGTAGTGATTATCAGAACGATCAGTGGAACAGGGTGTTGGAGAAAATGGCCGCCCATATGCAAAATGCCGGTAAGGGCGAATTTCACGCAATCAAGGTTGCAACCTGGCGTGAAGATTGGCCGGACAAACGGGAACCATGGATCCGCAAAGTCCGGGACATGGTCGGAGAGGCGGGAAACGATGGAGGCAGAGCGATTGTGATCCCTGCTCGAACCACCGGTCAGGGACCGGAGAAAGAGTTCCTTTCCGGCCTGGAGTTTGACTTGGGAAGCGGATTTGCGCCCCACCCACTGTTCATGCAATGGGTGGACGAGCAAATTCAAATGGGATTGGCGCAATTTGCCGAGACGCGCCGTGCATCAATGGCGATGCTTGAGACTGATAGAATTAAACAGGAAATAGTCCCGAACAGGCCGTCGCGTTCCAATCACGCATTTTATAAACTGATAAAGCAAATCAAAAAAAGAAAATAATCGATGGCAACTGGCGATAAACCAACTACTGGGATCGAAGAGCAGGAAGAGACCCTGGCCCTACTCAAGATACTGGCACTTGGCAACCGTGAGTCGAGCAGGGACACTTTCTTTCCGCCAACGATGTGTTTGACGAGCTGGGCAAGGAAGATGCGCAGTGAGTGTTTCTGTCGTGTTTCTGAGATCGGCAGAGATTGACCTGAAGGAACTGAAAAGCGACATCGTCAAAAACCTTGGCAAGAAAATCTGGCAAGCCGATTACAGAAAGATTCAAGAGGTTGTAGGCACCCTGCAGACCTCCCCGCTCCAAGGAAAAATGCCTGAAGAACTTGGCCGACTGAACCTCACTCGGTATCGCCAGGTTATTTCAGGCATGAACCGGATCATTTATGAAGTCAGGCAAGAGACGATCTACATTCACGTTGTTTGCGATACTCGCAAAGACATGAAGTCCTTGGTTGCAAAACGGCTTCTAAGGATCATCTGAACAAAAGATAGCGATAACAAGAGAGTTATCCACGTAAACCTGTCGCTGAACTGGACGACTCGAGCGGGCCAGTCAGATGGTTGCATTGCGCCTCGGCTTCACCATCAAGGGAACGGTAAGCGCATTCGTCACGGTATACCGTGAGGGTCGGCTGAAAAGCGCATCGATAAATCCACTGCCATAATATCCTTGGTGAGGCTGCCGACGGAAATCCGGTCTACGCCGCTTTCGGCTACCGCACGAACGTTGTCGAGGGTAATTCCTCCCGATGCTTCCAGCGCCGCCGCCCGGTTGGTCAACCGCGCGTTCAGGATGACTGCCTCGCATAAAGTGCCGAGGTCGAAGTTGTCCAGCAGAATCAGTTGAGCCCCCGCATCCAACGCGGTGCGCAGGTCGTCCAGTGTTTCCACTTCAATCTGAACAAACACTCCTGCCGGGGCAATTCTTTTCGCGGCGCGCAGGGCAGGTTCGATCCCCCCCGCCGCGGCGATGTGGTTTTCCTTGATGAGTATGCCATCGTATAAACCGAGACGATGGTTTGCGCCGCCGCCGCATTTGACTGCATATTTTTGCGCCAGGCGCAGCCCCGGCAGCGTCTTGCGCGTATCGACGATTATTGCCCCGGTTCCGGCCACTGCGTCTGCATAACGCCTGGTTTGCGTTGCTACAGCCGACAACAGTTGCAAAAAATTGAGTGCGGCACGCTCCGCTGTGAGGAGAGGCCGGGCATTGCCTTTTATCTCGCAGAGCTGCTGGCCGGCGCCGATCGCTTCACCGTCCTGGGAAAACCAATGCACTTCGGCTTCTGGCGACAGTTGCCGAAAACATGCGTCAAACCACTGAGTGCCACATAAAACTGCATTCTCGCGGCTGACAACAGTGGCGACCGCGGTTTTTTCCGCAGGAATGAGGCTTGCAGTAAGGTCACCCGCACCAATATCCTCGGCCAGGGCCGCACGGGCGTTTTCTTCAATTGTAATCGCTAGATCCATGAACTCATCGTGGCTTTCTTATGTTATGGAATCGGAGTATTTTATCTGAATGAGAGGGTGGAGGCAGCATGTCTGATGCACTGAAGGTAATTTCCTACGGTTTTGGTTCCATACTGGGCTTGATCGTGCTCGCGATCATCGTGTTCCTGTTCATTCAGGATGTGACGCAGAAAAAGCATTCGATCCTGCGTAACTACCCGGTCATTGGTCATCTGCGGTTTTTTCTGGAAAAGCAGGGGGAATATTTTCGCCAGTATTTCTTTTCGGGCGACAGGGACGAGATGCCGTTTAATCGTGCCACCCGAAGCTGGGTGTACAAGAATGCGAAGAACGAGGGCGGTATCGTCGGTTTCGGATCCACCAATGATGTGCGCGAGCCCGGCTCGATCCTTTTTGTCAATGTTGCTTTTCCGCTGCTGGAAAGCGAGCGCCTGCCGACTCCATCGCTTCTCATCGGCGAAGGTTTCTGCGAGCATCCCTTCCATGCCAGGTCCATAACCAACATCAGCGGCATGAGCTACGGCGCGATATCGGCGCCTGCGGTGCGTGCGCTGTCGCTCGGTGCGGCGGAGGCCGGGTGCTGGCTGAATACAGGAGAGGGCGGGCTTTCGCCTTACCATCTGGAGGGAGGTTGTGACGTCGTCATGCAAATAGGCACCGCCCGGTACGGTATCCGCAAGCAGGACGGAAGTTTCTCGCCTGAGCGGGCAAAGGAACTGGCCAAGGTGGTCAAGGCGTTTGAAATCAAGCTTTCCCAAGGCGCAAAGCCGGGCAAGGGCGGGCTGCTTCTCGGCGTGAAGGTGAGCGACGAAATCGCCACTATCCGTGGCATCCCTGCTCATCATGATTCGATCAGCCCCAATCGCCACGCCGATATCAGCAATGTGGACGAGTTGCTCGACAAGATAGCCTATATCCGTGAACTCACCGGACGGCCCGTCGGTGTAAAGGCCGCCATCGGCGGTTGGCGCTTTATAAATGATTTGTGCGATGCGGTGAACCGTCGCGGCGCCGAATATGCGCCTGATTTTCTCTCGATCGATGGGGGCGAAGGCGGCAGCGGTGCCGCACCCCAGACGCTGGTCGACCACATGAGCCTCCCTATTGCCGAAGCATTGCCGCGAGTGGTGGATTCGCTACTGCAATCCGGCTTGAAAAATCGCATACGCATTGTCGCGGCGGGCAAGCTTGTAACGGGGGCGCGGGCAGCCTGGGCGCTGTGCGCCGGCGCGGATTTCGTCAATACCGCACGCGGTTTCATGTTTTCACTGGGCTGCATCCAGGCCATGCGCTGCCATACCAATACTTGCCCTACCGGCATTACCACTCACAACAGGCGTTTGCAGCGTGGCCTGGTGGTGGAGGAGAAATACCTGCGAGTCGCCAATTATGCAAGAAACATGAATAGTGAAATCGACATGATCTCGTATTCATGCGGATTGCATCATGCCCGTCAATTGAGGCGCGAGCATGTGCGTATCGTGGAGACAGCAGGCAAAAGCGTGGCACTCAACATCCTGTATCCTTATCCTGAAGTGTCCCAACGTTGAATGCGGCAAGAGGGCAGGGGGTTGCTTGCCGTCTACAGATGGCTGTTGCCCGGGCTGAACCTGGTCAAGCTGGATTGAGATAGGGTTAAGCGGGCAACTCGCGATTCGCGTTTGGCCAAATCCACGGCCAGGGCAAATTTTCAATTTCTGTTAGCAAGCGGATCGCCGCAACAGGATCAACCTGCTGAAAGCCATGCAGGAAACCGTCGAAAAGCACGTTTCGCATGGTTCTTTTCAACCTGTTGATCCTGGTGACGCATCGTACCTCGATGCGTCGGTTACCCTCGGGTTTCGAGACCGGGAATCGGGACGTCCAGCGCCTTGGCAGCACGCACGGGATCGAAATATTCGCGCAGGAACGTGATCTTTCCGCCCGCAGCCCGCAGAAATAATACGTAATTCTGGACATAGATATGCCCTGTGGACTTGATGAGCCCTTCTGCCCTGAATTCGGCGACTGCCGCTTCCGCATCGACAAAGGGATGGACTTTGACATCGAAGAAGCGAAAATTTTCTACCGCTCCCAGAAACCAGGTTACATGATTCATCACTTCCCGCCGTCCCGTCAGTCGCGCCGGATGGCCGAGGGAGGGTGCGTAGGGTAGTTCCCACAAGAGATCATCGGCGATCAGCGCCTGCCATTGCAGGTTGTCCTCGACAAACGTCTGAATATGCTGATGCAAGAGATTGGAGGCGATTGTCATTTAACGCTCCTGGTTGACCTGCAGTTATGTACAACCCGCCAGCCAAACTCGGCGTCACGATGACGGCCATTGCAATGCAGAGAATAGCGGCGAATATTTTGTCAGTATAGTATTGTTTCTCGTCATTTTTGTCGTGCGGCTCGCCTTTAGGATAATGCCACCGATGCAGAATTGCCGCAGGATAACAACGACGAAATGATGACCCTGCTGTTTTACGGCGCTACTGTACTATATTGAAATTGCGATTCGCTCCCACATATAGTAGTCATCCATAATCCACCGAGGAAATCCCATGCGTTTCGACAAGCTAACCACTAAATTCCAGCAGGCGCTGGCGGATGCGCAGAGCATCGCGGTAGGGCAGGATAATTCTTATGTTGAGCCACAGCATCTGCTGCTTGCACTCTTGCAACAGGAGGATGGAGGTACGATTTCGCTGCTGCAACGGTCGGGTGCAAATGTTCCTCCCCTGCGCGATGCACTGAAAAAAGCCATAGAGCGTTTACTCAAAGTGGAGGGTACGGGTGGGGAAATCAACGCCTCGCGCGAGCTGGGCAATTTACTCAATCTTGCCGACAAGGAAGCACAAAAACGCGGCGATCAATTCATTGCATCGGAGATGTTCCTGCTGGCCGTGCTTCAGGACAAAGGCGAAACCGGCAACCTGCTGAGGCAGCACGGCGCCAACCGGGCAGCGCTGGAGCAGGCTATCAGCGAGGTTCGGGGTGGCGAAAACGTCGGAAGCGCCGAAGCCGAGGGCAGCCGTGAAGCCTTGAAAAAATATACGCTTGACCTTACCGAGCGAGCACGCATGGGCAAGCTCGATCCGGTGATCGGGCGCGACGACGAAATCCGCCGCACTATCCAGGTATTGCAGCGGCGTACGAAGAATAATCCGGTTCTGATCGGGGAGCCGGGCGTGGGCAAGACCGCGATTGCTGAAGGCCTGGCCCAGCGTATCATCAACGGCGAAGTACCGGAAACCCTGAAGGACAAGCGTGTACTTTCGCTTGATATGGCGGCGCTGCTTGCCGGGGCTAAATACCGCGGTGAATTCGAGGAGCGCTTGAAATCTGTCTTGAAGGAGATCGCTCAGGCGGAAGGCAGCGTTATCGTGTTTATTGATGAGCTTCATACCATGGTGGGCGCGGGCAAGGCAGAAGGCGCGATGGATGCCGGAAACATGCTTAAACCTGCGCTCGCGCGCGGCGAATTGCATTGTGTTGGCGCGACTACGCTGAACGAATATCGTAAATACATCGAGAAGGATGCTGCGCTGGAGCGGCGTTTCCAGAAGGTCCTGGTGGAAGAACCCACTGTCGAAGCGACCATCGCCATTTTGCGTGGATTGCAGGAAAGATACGAAGTCCATCATGGTGTCGATATCACTGACCCGGCCATTGTTGCGGCGGCTGAGCTGTCGCATCGGTATATAACCGACCGTTTCCTGCCGGATAAGGCCATCGATCTGATTGATGAAGCCGCGGCAAGGATCCGCATGGAAATCGACTCCAAGCCCGAGGTGATGGACAGGCTCGACCGGCGTCTCATCCAGCTCAAAATCGAGCGCGAGGCGGTAAAAAAGGAAAAAGACGAGGCTTCACAGAAGCGCCTGGGCTTGCTGGAGGACGAAATAGCGAAGCTGGAACGCGAGTATGTGGATCTGGAAGAAATCTGGAAAGCGGAAAAATCCCAGGTACAGGGGTCCCAGCACATCAAGGAGGAGATGGAGAAGGTCAAGCTGGAGATAGAAGCGGCTACGCGCAAAGGAGACTGGCAGAAAGTCTCGGAATTGCAATACGGCCGGATTCCCCAACTGGAAGCGCAATTACAATCGCAACTCAACAATCAGCAGCAGAGCGAAATGGCAGGGCGAGGTGCTGCGGAGAGCAAACCGAAGCTGCTCCGCACCCAGGTGGGCGCCGAAGAAATCGCCGAGGTGGTATCGCGTGCGACCGGCATTCCCGTTTCAAAAATGATGCAGGGCGAGCGCGAAAAACTCCTGCATATGGAACAAAAACTGCATGATCGCGTGGTTGGCCAGGATGAGGCGGTTCGCCTGGTGTCGGATGCTATCCGCCGTTCGCGCGCGGGGCTGTCCGATCCCAACCGTCCGTATGGTTCCTTTTTATTTCTGGGACCGACCGGCGTGGGCAAGACGGAATTATGCAAGGCGCTGGCAGGTTTTCTGTTTGATTCCGAAGATCATCTGATCCGCATCGATATGTCCGAGTTTATGGAAAAACACTCGGTAGCACGATTGATCGGGGCGCCGCCGGGCTATGTGGGTTACGAGGAAGGCGGCTATCTCACCGAAGCGGTGCGCAGAAAGCCCTACTCGGTCATTCTGCTGGATGAAGTTGAAAAAGCGCATCCCGATGTGTTCAACGTCCTGCTACAGGTGCTCGATGACGGCCGCATGACCGACGGCCAGGGGCGCACGGTGGATTTCAAGAACACGGTTATCGTCATGACTTCCAATCTCGGCTCGCAAATGATCCAGCAAATGGCGGGGGATGATTATCAGGTGATCAAGCTGGCGGTGATGGGCGAAGTGAAGACCTATTTCCGCCCCGAATTCATCAATCGCATCGATGAGGTGGTGGTATTCCACGCGCTGGACGAGAAGCATATCCGGTCCATAGCGCGGATACAGTTGCAATACCTTGAAGAGCGGCTCGCCAAGCTCCAGATGAAACTCGAGGTGACCGATGCCGCGCTGGCGGAGCTTGCCCAGGCGGGTTTCGATCCCATCTTTGGCGCACGCCCACTGAAGCGTGCCATCCAGGCGCAAATCGAGAATCCGCTGGCAAAGGAAATACTCGAAGGCCACTTTGGTGCCAAGGACACCATTACCGTGGATTGCAGAAATGGCGTGATGGTATTTGCGAAGTCGTGAGCAGACGGGGGAGCAGACATTCCTCCGCCAACTCTGAGCAATCGAGGCAATAATCCTTAACCCGGCGGTGGACCTGCGCCCAGTTGACAAATGAGTGGCAAATAAGTGACAAGAGGCAAATGAGCGCGTCCAGGTGCCGGATTCAGGACCATAGTCCACTGGCCGGGGCTAGCCCGGCAGTTCGGCGTGGCACCGTTCTTTGGCGTAATTTCCCTGATAAAACCCAGGGATAAGCGTCAGAGGAAGAAGTGAATGATAAGCGCTCTGGCAACTGACCAGGCAACGAACAGCGCAAGAATACTCCACGCAATGAAGACGAGAAGCTGATTGTGCATCAGGCCAGTCTCCCATAAAAAAGTTTACACCGAGCGGATAATCGAGCGGATGGCCCCGAAGTAGACTCGCTTATGGATCGAGGCTTATCTGTCGATTATCGACGAAATCAGGAATCGAACTGTCCCTGTAACTTGGCTCGCCACACCGACCTGCTTGAAGGATCATAGAACTCCTTGATCAGGTCTGTATACGTTTGAGCCGATAAATAATAGGATCGGCCTTCTTCGTAATCGCTCTCCGCCCGCCAGAGGTTACCTTCCATCCAGCAACGCTTTTAGCTCGTATTTTTCCCGGTCTATTTCCCCCCGTGTACGTACACCCGAGCGCCGCAATATGGGTAATGGCGGGCACCATCCCTGAAGCCCGTGCTGCAGCAGGAATGACAGTACAACCCCTGGTAACACCAGCCATTTCCTGTTGACCGTCACGCCGAGCAAAAGACCGGCCAAGGCCACTGTCGCGGCATTGACTTCAAGCGCGCGCTCGACGTCCCACTCTCTATCGAGTTCCTGGATGCGCCTATCGATGACTTCCGGGCTGCTGTTGGCGTAACGCCGGATGTTGCTATTTGTTCGGCGTTCTATTTCGCGGTTCACATCTGCTGCTGTTGAGCGGCGAACGCGATCCGCGCTCGTTGGGTCTTCGGCATGTAACATTATTTTTCTCCTTTGAAGAAGCAGTTCCATAAAAGCATAGTCTGCTTCCCTGCGGTTTTCTTGCTTTTTGATCCCCATGGCTATTTGATGGAGATCAGAACACATGCAATGCAGCAGTTCCAGTGCCCCATGTTCCATTCGACATCTTGAAAAGCGATAATTTTGCATATGCCATCAATGAATAAGGTTCCATCACGGATGAGGCCTTGGTACAGATGCCGGCTGGGAATAGAAAATGGCTGGATGTCGTCTATGCGTTGCTCAACTGGCAGGCAGTGCATTTATAAATGAGGTATTGATGGCGACCCCCGGCATCCCATTCGCCTGGCATTTCAAGGAAGGGGTGTTCATCTGCCTGGAAATGGAAACCCGGCCGCAATTGATCGACTTGCACCGGTATTCGGATGGGCAAATCTTTTCGAGCCTGGAATGCGGGATTGGTTCGATACCATCATTCCCGGCCTGTCGCTGATGGGCGGGCTGTTCCTGAGCGGGGAAGACAGTCCGAAAATCGGCAAAATATCCGGAGAATATTCGGAGCTTAGCTGAACACCTCGGTTGTCGGTTTGCAAAAAACATCCGTTTGGTTGATTTATCACCAACCTCTCGGAGTGCAGTTGCAGTCCGCATTTTAGTATTTCATAACCATGAATATATTGCTAATAATCCAAAAAATGCATGGCCCGAGCGAGTGTAGGGATTTCGTACGTGCGGTAGCGAACATATTTCTCGCTTAAGGATTGTCAAAATGCGGCTAGACCTCAAACGAGGTCTCTTTTTGACTGATATGTTTCCCGGGCTCCGGCCCGATTTTTTAAAGGAAGTAAAAATGGCAACTGGTACAGTAAAATGGTTCAATGACTCGAAAGGTTTTGGCTTCATTACCCCTGATGACGGTAGTGAGGATTTATTCGCGCACTTCTCGGCAATCGGCATGTCTGGATTCAAGACGCTCAAAGAAGGTCAAAAAGTAGCGTTTGAGGTTACGCAGGGTGCAAAGGGCAAGCAAGCATCAAACATTCAATCTGCTTGAGATTTCAACCTGAATCCGGTAGTTGGACGGGGTGAAGTGTACGGTTTTTGGGTGCAACGCAGCCATGTGCCGCAAAAACTGTGCAATTCGCCCCGTAACGCCCTCACCCGGAAGGTGAACGTCAAATAATATGAAATATTGTTATTAATCTCGACACTGATCTATTAAATGAGCGGTCACCTACCGGATTTAGGTTCATGCTGGGGCGGCCAAACCGTGCCGGCGTGTAGTCCATTCCAACGATCTCCTTTTATCCTGACGTATTTATCATGGGTAAAATTACTCCATGAATTCCCTCAGCCGCTTGCGTCCGGCTCCACACCGAATCTTTTCCCGAAAGCGCCGCTTTGCTTTGTATCCCATTCCGTTTCCGTTGCCATTTTAGCCGCTTGAGCTCCTGCCCCAAACCCACGTCCTACTCTCCTCCCGGATTTGTTCAGGTCATCCGGGAACCCAGCCATTCCTGTATTGTCTGAAAGCGCGATCTGCGTGAGCAAGTGCCTCTTATAGGTATTAATGCCGGGTCGAGGCGAATATTCTTGATAGCGCCGAGATTCGGGTAAAATATGGTTTTTAATGTTTCCTGGATGGATCCGTCATGAATAGTGTTGCAATCAAAGGCAGCCTGGTCGCCATCGTCACACCCATGCATGACAATGGCGAACTGGATCTGGAGCGTTTCAACGCCCTGATCGATTTTCATGTAGCGGAAGGAACCGATGGCATCGTGGTGGTGGGTACCACCGGCGAATCTCCAACGGTGGATTTCGACGAACATCATCTGCTGATCAGGTCCGCCGTGGAGCGTGCAGCTGGGCGTGTGCCGATTATCGCCGGGACCGGTGCAAATTCAACGCGGGAAGCAATCGATCTATCGATTTATGCAAAGAACGCAGGCGCGAATGCAAGCCTTTCAGTGGTTCCCTATTACAACAAGCCGACCCAGGAAGGTTTGTATCAACATTTCAAGACAATAGCGGAAGCAGTCGATATTCCGCAGATTTTATACAATGTGCCCAGCAGGACAGTGGCCGATATCGCCAATGATACCGTGCTGCGGCTGGCACAGATTCCCAATATTGTCGGCATCAAGGATGCGACCGGTGATATGGGGCGAGGCTTCGATCTGCTGTGCCGGGCGCCGGAAGACTTTGCGGTTTATAGTGGAGATGATGTGAGTGCCTTGGCGATGTTGCTGCTGGGCGGGCACGGCATCATTTCGGTAACGGCCAATGTTGCGCCCCGGTTGATGCATGAGATGTGCATTGCGGCGTTTGCAGGCGACCTTTCCGCTGCTCGTCTTGCCAACAGTAAATTGTTGGGGTTGCATCTCGATTTGTTTGTCGAAGCGAATCCCATTCCGGTAAAATGGGCAATATCACAGATGGGGTTGATAGGTGCCACCCTTCGTCTGCCTTTGACCCCATTATCGGATCGATATCATCGAGTTGTAAGAGAAGCGATGGACAAGGCCGGGATAACCATATAGATGATCGGCCGGAATTTACGAGGAATCGAGCGTTGCGCATGAGATGGAGGATGATGGTCGCGCTATGTTTAGCGGTGGCCGTGGCAGGATGCAGTCTGCTACCGGAAGCAAAGAAAATAAATTACAAGTCGGCGGGTAAACTTCCACCGTTGGAGATCCCGCCCGATTTAACCATGCCTAGTTCGGATGAGCGCTATATCGTTCCGGATATCAACCCGACGGGAACCGCAACTTTTTCCGCTTATGATAAAGAGCGCAACAAAAGCTCCGGAACCGGGGGCGGCAGTGCCATTCTACCCACCGTGGATGAGGGCGGTGTGCGCATGGAGCGCTCGGGCACTCAGCGCTGGCTGGTGGTGACAGGTGAACCTGAGGACATATGGCCGGTAGTAAAAGAGTTCTGGCAGGAATTGGGTTTTATCGTCAAGGTTGAAATGCCCGCAGCCGGCGTGATGGAAACCGACTGGGCAGAAAATCGTGCGAAGATTCCGGATGATATTATCCGTAACACGCTGGGTAAATTTCTGGATACCCTTTATTCGACCGCCGAGCGCGACAAGTTTCGTACTCGTCTGGAACGCGGAGAGGACGGTGCCACCGAGATTTACATCAGCCATCGCGGCATGGACGAGGTGATGGAGGGTGATACTCGTACCCGCTGGCAGCCTCGGCCTGCCGATCCGGATCTGGAGGCGGAGATGCTTTCGCGCCTGATGATGCGATTCGGGGTCGCGGAAGAGCGTGCGAGAACGGCAGTAGCCAACGCTGGTAACGCGCCGGAGCGCGCGCGCCTGACGGGCGAAAAAAATGAAGTGCTTACCGTGAATGAGGCCATTGACCGTTCCTGGCGACGGGTGGGACTGGCGCTTGACCGTATTGGTTTTACCGTCGAGGATCGTAATCGCTCGCAAGGGATTTATTTCGTGCGTTATATCAACCCTGACATTGACAGTGGTGCCGGGCCAGGCTTTCTCTCGAAACTTCTCTTCTGGCGCGACGAGAAGGACGAGAAGCGGGATCAATTCCGCATCCAGTTAAGTGAAGCCGGAGCGGCAGGAGAAAGCACCGATGTCAAGGTATTGAATAGCGAGGGCGAACCAGAGAAATCGAGTGACGCAAACCGCATATTGAAATTGCTTCATGAACAATTGAAGTGATGGGTTATCGTCTGAATGAGTCAGCGGACCGGCATTGGCATCGAAGATACGGAGATTGGTAAGGTAGGTCGGGCTCCGCCCGACGATCAAGAACGATGTCGGGCGGAGCCCGACCTACCGCCTCACTTTCGCAGGAAGATCCGTCAGAATTGTAAATACAGTTTTTAAAAAAATCGGGTTCCGGGCGCCGATCCCCGATTTTCAATGACTGATCGGTACATAAATCAAATTGACGCTCTCCACTTCGCCCGGCCGTGGTGCGCGGACGGGCGCACCCGGCTCATCGACCTCAAGACGCAATTGCACGCGATTGTTGACAATGGCGGTCTGAGGAAGGGGAATGGTGTACGTGACGGCTTCCGGGCCCTGCGGCCCACCGAAAGGCGATACGGTGCCGAGCAGTACGCCTTCGCTCGTGCTGACGCGAATCTCCGTTCCACGTGGAAGAGCCCCGGCATGGACCTGAATCCAGACCGCCTCCCGTGAAGTGGCCGGGCGAGCAAGCCCCAGTTCGATTACGCTTTGCTGGGTTTCGCTCCCTGCAATTGCACAGCCCGCGCATCCGGCGGAATACATCAATGCAATGATGATTGACGCGAGGTTCCGCCACTGTTTGTACATGATGTCAATGCGCCTGCACCACGATGGAAAGCACTTCGGCTTTTGCTCCCATAACATGGATTGCCGCAGCACCGGGCGCAGCCACCTGTTCCGGCACCACCTGGATGTTCACCGGCACATCGGCCTTGAGGAGGTTACCTGCTTGCATCGCGGCAAGCGCACCCGACAATGGTATGGTGAAGGTGACAGGCCCATGCATGACGTGGTGCCCGAACATCGAGAGCGTACCGGCATAATGCGGGCTTGATGGACCGATTTTAGCCGCGCCGGCAGGTGCATTGACCAGAACGGCGAAATCATGACCATGCGCCAGTGGCGGCAGCGCGATTGTCACCTGTGCAAACAGCCTGGGCGCCTCCGGTTGCATCCTTGCCTGGAGCAGCGCGGATGGAATTGTCACGGCACCGATTGCCGGCTGTGTCGTGCTTATCGACGATTGGGAAATCTGCGCACTGAACCGTTCGGCCTGAGTGACGGCAACACTGGCCGCAGGCGCCGCCAGCGTCATCGGCACAACCTGCTCACCCGATCCCGGCTGATAATCGTAGTTGAAATCCCCAATCGTGGCATAGTCGCCGGCGATCCTTTTGGTTACCGGTTGTCCTTTCGAATCGACAAAGAACAGGAATGGCTCCGATGACCACGCCTGAAGATCCGAACCTTCAGGCAAAACGGGATATCCGCGTGCCTGTTGCTTCCGGGTCCAAACGTCCCACAGCCTGTCGATATTCGCATGGTGGAGGAAAAAGAGCGGGTCGATGGGCGACAGGTTGGCTTGCATGAAGCCGCCGCTATTGGTGGTTCTGCCGGATGGATCGGTAAAGATGCCGCCTACGCAATTATGAACCCTGTTGTGCGGCTGGCCTTCCAGAACGCCGAATCCGGTCAACCCGCTGTGACCCATCGTTTTTGGACTGGCGAAGGTGAGGAAATCCCGCGGCGCGAGCGCGTCCAGCAAGGTCTGCAGGGAAACGGCTTTTGCCGTTTTCTCGTCGAGCCCCGGCTTTTCTTTTGTCAGGCCGCGGGCATGGGCCAGGTCGAAAAAGAACTGACCCCTTGGGTCATCGATAATGTCGAACCAGAGGTCTTCGGGGACGCGAATTCCGCGCGCGAGTAGCTGACCGTATTGCGTCTCGTCATCGAATTCTCCATTGGGTTTGTAACTGCGTTTCCAGTAGCTCGCCTTCGCTACTGCATCCCCGAAGCGAACCCGGAATTCCCGGTATTGTGCGATATAGGCGGGATTAGACGGCGTCAGCACATCCTCGAACATGATCGAGGGCACACTCGGCCGGAACGGATTTCTCGGATCCGTATTTTCGCTCCAGTCCCAATAGGGAAGCGCAAAGCGCGGGTCGCCACTAAGCTCGCGGCATATCTGTTCGAACCAGCCGATATAGCCGCGATGCCATACCAGAAACCACCAATTGCCGTGCGGGCAATCCATGGTGTGAGTGAGCGCGATACGATACCAGTTACGCGGATCGGTTGGCGGAAGCGCGAGCATCGCCCGGATTGCCTTCTTATAGCTCTCGATATTACGCCGCGCATCGGGATTCAGGACATTCAGGCGTCGATACTTTGCCGTCCCCTGCGCATGAAGCGAGCTGAACGGAAGCGTGGCGCTGCCTACGGTAGCGGCGGCGGCAGCCGCTGTTTTTAGAAACGCGCGGCGAGACATGGTTGATGACTGCAATTTGTTATTTTGCGACACGAAAACCTCATTATGGTTGGAATTGAATATCGAGTGCACCTGCCTCCACGCCTGCTGTCAGCCTGCGTTAACCGGGAGTTGATAATTTTTCTGGAACGCTCCGGTTATTGCCGACGCCTGGGAGTGGGATCTCCAGAAAGCGCATAGCACTGGAACTGCCGTCATGCAATCGCGATCGGGGCCGGGTAATTACAATTAGATAATTAAATGACATTTCTGGATACCTGTAAAATCTTACAGGTGCCCGATGCTCAGGCTGGTCTCAGGCTGGTACATGGCGGCGCAAGAGGTGGCGGCACGATTCAATGTAGGTCTCTTCAGGTCGCGCTTGCTGAGCAAAACCACCAAAACCACCAAAACCACCAAAACCACCAAAACCACACGCCTTCCGCCAACCTCATCCAGGCTGAAAATTATTCCCGATGCACTAGAATGAAATAGCTACCGTATTAAATACTGATGAAGTATTCATGAACGACAGTAGTTAATCGGGGAATGTAGACGTCCTGTCTTGCCTAGGGGGAATATGAGTGCTACGGCTGCTATTTCGGAATTCGGTTCGGTTGTTTCTGTGCGCGGTGGCGTTGTGGACATACAGTTTGAGCGTGTGCCGCCTATTCACACATTGCTGCGTGCGGGCAAGCAAGGAAAAATCGCGATTGAAGTGTTGTCGCAGCTCGATGCCCATCACGTGCGTGGCATTGCGCTAACACCCACGCAAGGTCTTGCTCGGGGCATGCAGGTCACCGATACGCATGGGCCGCTGATGGTGCCGGTGGGAAAGGCAACCCTTTCGCGCATGTTCGACGTATTCGGCAACGCCATCGATCGCCGTCCGGCTCCGGTCAATGCTCAATGGCGTTCGGTTCATCACGCATCGCCCCCTCTGGCGCGGCGCTCCACGAAATCCGAAATCTTCGAAACGGGTATCAAAATCATCGACGTGCTGATGCCGTTGGAACGCGGGGGCAAAACCGGCTTGCTCGGCGGAGCAGGCGTGGGAAAGACGATCCTGCTCACCGAAATGATCCATAACGTAGCCGGGCAGCATGAGGGCGTCAGTATTTTTTGCGGCATCGGCGAACGCTGTCGCGAAGGGGAGGAGCTCTACCGTGACATGAAGGCAGCGGGGGTGCTGGAGAGCATGGTGATGGTGTTCGGCCAGATGAATGAGCCTCCCGGCGCCCGGTTCCGTGTGGGTCATGCTGCGCTGACCATGGCCGAGTATTTCCGGGATGACGAGCATCGTGATGTGTTGCTGCTGGTGGATAATATTTTCCGCTTTATCCAGGCGGGCATGGAGGTGTCCGGGCAGATGGGCCAGATGCCGTCGCGCCTGGGCTATCAACCGACGATGAGCACGGAACTGGCACAGCTGGAAGAACGGATCGCCAATACGGACACGGGCGCCATTACATCGATCCAGGCAGTTTATATCCCGGCGGACGATTTTACCGACCCTGCTGCGATGCACGCCTTCTCGCATTTTTCCGCTTCCATCGTACTCTCGCGCAAGCGCGCGAGCGAGGGCCTGTATCCGGCCATCGATCCGCTGCAGTCCGGTTCCAAAATGGCGACGCCCGGCGCCATTGGTCAACGGCATTACCGGATAGCACAGGAGGTGCGCCACACGCTCGCCCAATACGCGGAGCTCAAGGACATCATCGCCATGCTGGGATTGGAGCAACTGTCGCCGGAAGACCGAAGCATCGTGGCACGTGCGCGACGGCTGGAGCGTTTTTTTACCCAGCCGTTTTTCACTACCGAGCAGTTTACGGGCATCGAGGGGAAACTGGTCAGTCTGGCGGACGCGCTGGATGGCTGCGAGCGTATCCTGCGAGATGAATTCAAGGACCTTCCCGAGGGAGCGCTCTATATGATCGGGCGGATTGGTGAGGCGAAAGGAAGGAACCATGCGGGAAATTCGTCTGTAAAACCGGACATGAACCCCAGCCCGAACTTGAACAACAGCCCGAACCGAGATGCGGCTCGCGAATTGCCATGAATCTTAAAATACTTCTGCCGTTCGGGATTTTCGCTGAAAAGACCGGCGTCGCACGTATTGTTGTGGAGACCAGTAGCGGATCGTATGGACTGCTGCCCAACCGGCTCGACTGCGTGGCCGCGCTTGTGCCGGGTGTCCTCGCCTTCGAGACGAAAGAGGAGGGTGAGGTTTATATCGCGGTTGACGAAGGCATCCTGATAAAAACCGGCATGGAGGTACTGGTATCCGTACGTAATGCGATTGCGGGGGCTGAATTGGCTACGCTGCATGAGACCGTGATGAACGCGTTTTTAAACCTTGATACACAGGAGCGGGATGCGCGCCGGATGATGGCAAAAATGGAGAGCGGCTTCATTCGCCGCTTAATGGAATTTCACCATGAGCGATGAAGCCGATGGAAAAACAGGAGGAAAAGCGGGTGGGAAAGCCTCCGCAGGTGGGGGCGAATCGGAATTAAGCCGACGCGTGGAGGTGAGGGCGGCGCGCAAGCTCAAAGGACAACAGGCACAGCATCAGGCCAGCCAGACGATCTGGGCCGGATTGGGCATGATCGGGCTGGTGGGGTGGTCAGTTGCTGTGCCCACGCTGCTGGGTGCGGCACTGGGCATATGGCTGGATAAAAACTATCCGATGAATCACTCGTGGACGTTGACCCTGCTGATTATCGGCCTGATCGCGGGTTGCCTGAATGCCTGGTACTGGTTGGCTAGGGAAGATAGAGCAACCCATGAGGGAGAGCGCCAGAGGAAATAAAAGATCGAACCGAAGTAGCGGGCGCAACGGGAGTGACAGGAGCAATAGGAGGATCGAATGAGTGAAACCTTGGGTCTGGTGTTGTCATTGGCATCCGGCATTCTGCTGGGAGTATTTTTTTTCGGCGGCTTGTGGTGGACGGTGCGCCACGGCTTTTCATCCCGGAATCCCGGACTCTGGTTCGCCGGCAGCACGCTGCTGCGGATAGGCGCGGTCATGGCGGGATTTTATTTCCTGCTGGGCCTGCCGGGCGAAAGCTGGCAAATACTCCTTGCCGGCCTGCTTGGGTTCGTTATTACGCGGCTGGTTGCGACGCGGCTTGCAGGCATGGGGAAACCAGACCTCAACCACCTGAAACGGAAGGCCAGCCATGCACCTTAGCCCCGACGACATCATTTTCTGGGAGTACGGGTTTTTGAAACTGAATGCCACCATTGTATCCACCTGGGGGCTGATGTTTGTGCTGGTTATCGGTTCAAGAGCCATTACCCGCAAGCTCTCCATTGGATTGGAGCGTGCCCGCTGGCAGAATCTACTGGAAATCGTGGTTATCGCCATCCACAACCAGATAAGAGAAGTAGGCTTGCGCCAGCCGCGGCTATATTTCGCCTTTCTCGGCACGCTGTTTGTGTTTATCGCTGTGGCGACTCTCTTCACCGTTATTCCGGGATACGATCCGCCGACCGGTTCGCTCTCGACCACCACGGCGCTGGCGATCTGCGTATTTATCGCTGTGCCGCTGTACGGCATAAAAGAGCAGGGATTGGGCCGCTACCTCAGGTCCTATCTTGAGCCGACGCCCATCATGCTGCCGTTCAACGTTATCAGCGAGTTCTCGCGCACCCTGGCCCTGGCTGTTCGCCTGTTTGGCAATATCATGAGCGGAACGATGATTCTTGCGATCTTGCTGACCGTCACGCCGTTCATCTTTCCCATCGTCATGAGCGCGCTTGGCCTGCTGACGAGTATGCTGCAAGCCTATATCTTCAGCATCCTGGCGACGGTCTATATCGCGGCTGCCACCTCTGGCAACACGAAGGATATCGATCAGGACCATGACTTGGCCGAACCCGATGAATCGGAAATGGAAAAACCGGAAGCCGGGCAATGAGGATTATGCCAATAAATTATTATCATTTTTCATTCCCGGGTTTATGCAAATCGGATAGATGGAAGCCTAATGCATCGTTCGATTTATTGAAATGGGATTTTGATGGGTTACGCTTTGCTTCACCCATCCTACGAATAAATATGACATGATAAATATAACCTGACAGACAAAGAGAAGGAGGGAGTATGGACAGCATGACCCTTATCGCAATCGTATCGATTCTCGCGGCTGGCCTGACGATCAGCGTCGGAGTGATCGGCCCGGCACTGGGGGAAGGAAGGGCGGTGGCGACGGCGCTGACTTCACTGGCGCAGCAGCCGGATGCCGCACCGACCATTACCCGTACGTTATTTGTCGGGCTGG
The DNA here is from genome assembly GCF_000619905.2 of Nitrosospira briensis C-128. NCBI lineage: Bacteria > Pseudomonadati > Pseudomonadota > Betaproteobacteria > Nitrosomonadales > Nitrosomonadaceae > Nitrosospira > Nitrosospira briensis. Next base: position 3,190,025 of record NZ_CP012371.1, read on the forward strand.
CGATAATCGAGTCGCTGGCTATTTACTGTTTTGTGGTTTCCATGATTCTTATTTTTGCCAACCCGTTCTGGAATTACGTTATTGCCCAGGCTGCCGGAAAATAAGTCGTGCTGATAGACTGGTTCACCGTTATTGCGCAAATCATAAACTTCCTCATCCTGGTGTGGTTGTTGAAGCGTTTTTTATATCAACCCATTCTCAGGGCGCTGGACGCGAGAGAAAAGCGCATCGCTGCGAAACTGGCCGCTGCCGATGCAAAAAAACGGGAAGCCGAAAATGAGCGCGACGAGTTTCAGCAAAAGAACGACGAATTCGAACAGCAGCGGTCGGTACTGCTAAGCAGGGCTTCGGCGGAGGCGCACGCCGAACGCCAGCGGCTGATTGCTGCCGCTCGGACGGATGCGGACGAATTGCGCGCGCAGTGGGAAGAAGCATTAAAAAGAGAATACGAGGATTTGAGGGCAGCGCTCTCCCGGCGCATAGGTGCGGAAGTATTTGCCATTGCCCGCAAGGTGCTGGCCGATCTTGCCGATACCACGCTCGAAGCGCATATGGCAGACGCGTTTATCGAACGTCTGCGTGCGCTAGGCCCTGAGGAAAAGGCGAGTCTGGCTTCGATAACCAGACTGTCGGCGTCGGCATTGCCAGCTACGCCAGCCACCCCCGCAGCAGCGGCAGCAGAAACGGCAGGAATTCTGATCCGTAGCGCATTTGATTTGCCCGCTATACAGCAAAACGCGATTAAAGCGGCGATTAAGGAAATCCTCGACACGAGAATTCCAGTCCGGTTTGAGGCCAGGCCGGACTTGATCAGCGGCATTGAACTCATTGCGAACGGGCATAAAGTGACCTGGAATATTGCAGGTTATCTCGCATCGCTGGAGGACGAGATAGGCAAGCTTCTGAAGAGCCCTGGCGAACCGGAACCGGAAGCTGGGCTCGAGCCTGAACCTGAGCTCGAAGCTGAACCTGAAGCCGGGACATCGGTAAAGGAAAAGAACAGGGATAAGAAAAAACTGAATACTCCGGATACCCCGAACCTTAAGTCCTCCGAACATATTCGATGAATACGACCGCCAAAAATCTGCAAGGCGTCATCGATGGCGTATTCGCGCAGATAACGCAAGTACGACAAGCCTCGAGGCCGCGCTTGGCGTTGCGCGAGACCGGTGCGATCACAAGTATCGCCTCCGGCATTGCAAAAGTATCCGGTCTCCCCGGCGTGGGCTTCGAGGAAGTGCTGAAGTTTACCGGTGAGTCATATGGCATTGCCTTCAATATCGATGCGAATGAAATCGGCGTGATCCTGCTCGACGACTACTCGCAGTTAAATACCGGCGATGAGGTGGAACGCAGGGGGCATGTAATGGATGTGCCAGTGAGCGACGGGTTGGTCGGGCGGGTAATCGATCCACTGGGACGACCACTGGACGGCAAGGCGCCAGTCATCCCCTCGAAGCGTTTGCCCATCGAACGCGCCGCTCCATCCATCATGGATCGTGCACCCGTTACCGTGCCCTTGCAAACCGGCCTCAAGGTCATCGATGCACTCATCCCGATAGGCCGCGGTCAGCGTGAGTTGATTCTTGGCGACCGGCAGACCGGAAAGACCGCTATTGCGCTGGATACAATACTTAATCAGCGAAACCAGAACGTGCTGTGCGTTTATTGCGCAATCGGGCAGCATGCATCCGGTGTAGCCAAGGTGGTCGCCACCCTGCGTGAGGCGGGTGCGATGCGCTACACGGTGGTCGTGGTGACGGAGGGAAACAATCCACCGGGCCTCATCTACATTGCTCCCTATGCCGCAACCAGCATTGCGGAATATTTCATGGAACAGGGCCGCGACGTACTGATCGTGTACGATGATCTTACGCATCACGCGCGTGCTTACCGTGAGCTGTCTCTGTTGTTGCGCCGGCCGCCTGGACGCGAAGCCTATCCAGGCGACATTTTCTATATTCACTCGCGGTTGCTGGAGCGCGCGACGCATCTGCGCGAAGAATTGGGCGGCGGTTCGCTGACCGCGTTGCCCATTATCGAAACGGAAGCTCAGGATATTTCGGCCTATATTCCGACCAACCTGATTTCCATCACCGATGGCCAAATCTATCTATCCCCGACATTGTTCGCATTGGGTGTGTTGCCTGCCATCGATGTCGGCAAATCCGTTTCGCGTGTCGGCGGCAAGGCTCAGCGCCCCGCTTACCGCGCGGTGATAGGCGACCTGAAGCTGGACTATGCGCAGTTTGAAGAGCTGGAAACCTTTGCCCGGTTCGGCGCAAGGCTGGATAAGGCTACCCTCGGGATTATCGAGCATGGGCGCCGCATTCGCGCCTGCCTCAGGCAACCCGAATCCGCCCCGGTTTCAATGATCGAGCAGATTGGCCTGCTGCTGGCGCTGACCGCCAGATTGTTTGACGATGTGCCGCCTGACCGCATGGCGGATGCCGAACGAACAGTGCGGGAGGCAGCGGCGAATATGCCTGCCGAGGTGCGTGCGCGCATCGAAACTGCCAAAAATCTGAGCGATGAGGACCGCGAATCGATAACGCAAAGCCTGAGCAGGGCGCTCGCCGGATTTCAATCGCCGTCGGAATTTGAATCCAGAGCAAGCGAGGCACATGATGAGCGATAGCCTCGCCAGCCTGCGCCGGAAAATCGAGGGCGCCCGTGATCTGCGGTCGGTGGTCAGCACCATGAAGGCAATGGCAGCGGCGAGCATCGGGCAATACCAAAGATCGACGCGGGCACTGGATGATTATTATCGCGCCGTGCAGCTTGGTTTGAGTGTCTGTTTTCGTACCGGCATGCTATCGTCATTCGCGTCGCCCGTGACCGGACAGGAAGTAAACCCGTGGGGCGACGTAACCGGCGCGGTCGTGTTCGGTTCGGATCAGGGCCTGGTGGGACGATTCAACGAGGTCATTGCCGATTACGCCATTCGGACGCTGGCGGCCTTGCCGGGCAAAACAAGGGTATGGGTGACGGGTGAGCGTGTGTATGATCGGCTGGCGAACACGGGCATGCATGTGGACCTGCAGGTAGCGGGGCTTTTTACCGTTCCGCTTTCGGTCAAGGGCATCACGCCGCTGGTAGGCCGGATTCTGATGGAGACGCTGATGCCGAGTCCAGGGGAAGGCGAAGCCCGGCGGGCAAGGCGCGACAAGGATGGGGTCGCGCAGCTTTATCTCTTCTACAACAGTTCCCGGTCAGGAGCAATATATGCGCCTGTCCATCAGCGGCTGCTGCCGCTGGATGATGCCTGGCGGCGCGAACTGGCTGGAATTCCCTGGCCGACGAACAAGCTGCCGGAGGTGATGGGCAGCGGCGAAGCAACGCTGCATGCGCTGATTCGGGAGTATCTGTTCGTTTCCCTGTTTCGCGCCTGCGCTGAATCGCTCGCGAGTGAAAATGCGAGTCGCCTGGCGGCAATGGAGCGCGCCGAAAAGAATATCGATCAATTGAGCGCTGACCTCCAGCAGAGCTTCTACCGTCTGCGGCAAAGCAACATCGATGAGGAATTGTTCGATGTTATCGCCGGCGTGGAGGCACTGGCAGGGCGCATTTCCTCTTAGGTCGCGGCGCGCGGCTGCTAACGCTCTGCGAACGCTGAAAGAACAGGGTTGATTTTCTATCATGTTGTCATATACGGGAGCGCCGATGAGCTTTCTTTCCCCCGAAGAACTGGCACGACTTTCATCCGCTGAATCGCTTTTTCCTTCCCCTATCCCGGTTCAGTCGATATCGAGCGATGAGTTCATGCCGCTGCCGCAGACGCCCCGGCAGCGAGAATTCGAGGTCCGGATCAAGGAAGCGGGCACGCGCATGGCGAAGCGCCTGGGCATCAGCCGGAGGAAATTTCTCCAGACGGCAGCCGGGATGGCGACGGCGTTTCTCGCCATGAATGATACGTACGGGCCGATCTTTGGCGTATCGCGTGCCGAAGCGAAAACGCCCGAAGAAGCCGACGCGCGCGCAAAAAAGCTGTCCGGGCAATTCATCATGGATATGCACACTCACTTCCTGCGTCCCGGCACTCGGCTTGCCGGTTTTATCAACGCGCGCAAGGCCGTGGGCAAAGCCGGCTGGAACCCGGAACTGGTAGACAAGGAGCAGACGCTCGATGACTTGATGTTCATGAACTACATCAAGGAAATCTATCTGGACAGCGATACCAAAGTCGCCTGCATCAGCGGCGCGCCTTCCGAGATTCCAGAGGACTGGTTTCTGACCAACGAAATGAAAGCCCAGGCACGTGCCGCCGTGAATGGGCTTGCCGGCCGCAAGCGCATGTTATCGCATGCCGTTTTCACGCCCGGTTATCCCGGCTGGATGGAGCAGCTGGATCATGCGTTGGCCGATCTCAAGCCGGATTCGATCAAGGGCTACACCATTGGTGACAATACGCATAAGGATTTGTCAAAACATCCGTGGCGCCTGGACGACGAGAAACTTGTTTATCCCGCCTATGAAAAGATCCAGAAAGCCGGCATCAAAAACATCTGCATTCACAAGGGGTTGTTTCCGCCATCGGTGGAGCAGCGGTTTCCGCACCTGCTGGGTTACTGCGACGTGCGCGACGTGGGGAAGGCGGCGCAGGACTGGCCGCAGCTCAACTTCATCATTTATCACAGCGGCTATCGCTGGGCCGGGGGCGGAACGGCGCAGGATGCCTGGAAGCAGTTCGAGCAGGGCGGGCGCATCGAGTGGGTGACCGATCTTGCCGAGATACCGGCGAAGTATGGTGTCGGAAATGTATATGCGGATCTGGGCCAGGTGTTCGCCCAATCCACTATTGCCGATCCAAGGGTGGCGGCCATTGTCACGGGACAACTCATCCGGGGCCTCGGCGCAGACCATGTTTGCTGGGGCACCGATGCAATCTGGACCGGCTCGCCGCAATGGCAGATCGAGGCGCTGCGCCGCCTGGAAATTCCGGAGACCTTGCAGAAAAAGTATGGCCTGGAACCGCTGGGGCCGGCCGACGGCCCGGTCAAAACGGCTATTTTCGGCGACAACAATGCGCGGCTTTACAGTTTCACGACTCAGCAACGTTCCGGGTTGACCGATGACGGGATCGCTTCATATAAGAACTTGTACGGCAAGCATGGCGTGGGACGCACTAATCTCGCCTATGGCTATGTGCTGAAGAACGCCTGAGCGAAACCGGGGGTAGCGTACATGCATTTTTATGGATGAACGGAAGCAGGTTAAATACGTTTCGAATGGCAGATTCGTACCCGGCTTTTGGAGGGAATCGCCCCTATGCCACGTGTTTTACTCGCTGGGTAACCCGATATATGCCCTCCCAGGGGCAAATCGATAGACGTTTGGTGATCACGCCAGCAAACAGGGCGCCATCCCGGCATCAGCAAAACGCCGTATTGGAACTGCGAAACGAAATCGGGCGAATGAGACGCCTTCGAAAACTCCCGATACTCGTACCCACTGGGGAGGCTGTTCGATTTCACCTTGTAGCGGTTACACGAGGTAGTTGGGATGCCGCATTGGCAGCTAAAGGTGGAATAGGATTTGGCTCATTTGGTGTATGCAGCAGCCTGGAAGGCAACGCCCACTTGACGGCGCCGTTCCTCATCGGACTGCCCGAGCCAAGTAAGCAGTTCGTGCACGTCTTCGACGAAGGTACCATTGAGTTATTGATGAGTGAATTCGATACCGCTATCGACTTCATCGACTACCTCAAGGCTCGTGAGGCTCTGCTGGGGCGTCTTGGCACGGATGTGACTGCCTTCGGCGAAGAAGAGTTGATGGCTGCGTACCTGCGCACGATGGACGAGTCGGGAATACGGCATGTGTTCTTCAACAACCCGTCAGGAGAGCCTTTGCCCGACATGGTCGTATTTGACGGCTCCCACTACGAAGGACTCGACTCTGACCCGGGCTACAAGCGCAAGAAGCTGGCCGATAAAATAAGCTACGAATGGGATGCACTGATTGAGCGTTTCATTGAATACGGAGACCCTAGCCTGCATGAACGGTACGTCGACCAAACGGCATTTGAAACTGAGGTCGGCCTGCGTCTATTGGCCGCAGAGTCCCGCTTTAGGCGGCGCCAATTGGCTGAGGCGTTTGTTGGGGCATTGCGTCGGGTAAAGCCAGGAGATCGACTAGGACGACTGGTGTACGGTGGCGTTGCCGATGAAACGGCTTTCGTCTTCGTTATCGTCCCAAAGCGCGCTGACGTGTCGTATGCAGAGTACCGTCAGTACCGGATGAGTGTTCTGTATGCCTACGTGCAAACAGCACGGCTCAAGGCAGCGTTGGCAACAACGTTCGTGGGCATCGCCTTTGACAATCTGCACAAGGACTATAAGGGTGGTTCTGAAGATCTATTCGTTCTGTCCAAAAACACTTGGACCGAGGAGGAGCTCGCAGAACTAGAACGAAGGCGGCAAGAGCTTGGCCTTTGGGGGCCCTCGATGGAGTACTGGCGATATCGCCAGGACGAGTTTCCCCAAGCAACTCAAGCGGTCGCGATACAGCGAATAGAAATAGACAACAGAAAGTCACTGCAATCGCATGACGTCGAAAGACGTAAGACTACGAAGAGTCGCAGGAAGATGCAGCAACAGTCAAAGCGCCGAAATCGCAGAAGGTAAAGCAGCTGATCAGACTCGCTGTCTTCTTAAATGCATTGCTCACGTTGAATACCCCTACTAGGTGACTGGCGTACCTAAGTCCAATTGTTTTGTCATTGGTAGAGTTCGTAAAATCAGAGCTAATGGATATTTTTTCAATATTCTTTTTAACGCTACTGGGATATCAATTGATACGCGACCTAAATCTGATAAGAAAGCTTATTCTGGCCGTGGAAGCCGGTCCAACAGGGTATGTTCAAGATGAAATTGAGATTGATGGATACTCGGAAGAGCAAATTGGTTACCACGCGTATCTTCTCGTCAATGCTGGGCTAGCCAACGGTATAGATGTCACAACAATTGCTGATACGTTACCTCAATGGACAATTCTTCACCTTACATCCGCGGGTCACGATTTTGCTGATGCTGCTCGGGATGAGTCTATTTGGAAAAAAGCAACAGGGATAGCGAAAGAAAAAGCTGGCAACGTAACCCTTGATGTTATGAAGCAGATTCTAATTCACCTCATCAATAAAACGCTCGGATTCGACAATTCATGATCAAGTGCGCACCATCATCCAACTGTTTTATAGGCGGAGGTATACAACTAAGGGTTCTTCAGCGCAGGGAGGGGATTTTTAATGACAAATAAATATCATTATATAATCATTGAGACTTATCAATCCCGCGGCGAATTATCGCGGCATTCGATACGGGCACGTCCGCTTCCAGGACAAGGTTTACCCCTAACAATGAGGGTTGAATGCTCTACTTTTATGCGAGAATCCTACCCCATAGGAACAAAGTTTAAGGTAAAAGCAAAAATCAAATCGACTGATGAAGCTCCTCATATTTACACTTCGTGGCAATGGAAATATGAAGTAGTTTCTAATGATGACGCGCGTAAATTCATCTCACAGGCCACATATGCATGAGCAATAGCTTGAGCGTAGCTTGTAATAATGCATCAGGCCTCCCTTTTGCTAAACCAGTATGAGCAATGCAATGTATTGTTTTTTTTGACTTCGTTTGTTGCATAAGGGCAGTGCAAAAACCGGAGAGAGAAAATTCATGAAAAATGGTCAAGGGCGATTGTGCTTCCACCCACACCGAGAGCCCCGCGAAGCGGGGATCGGACAGCATAGAGAATACCGCGATAGCGTTCCAGTGCATCCCGCTTCGGTTTCGACCTTCCTGCGGAAGGGCACTGCGCTGCCCTGCGTGGTCGCATTCCGCGTCGTTGCATCCTGCTCTGCGTCCCAAAAGCCGCGCACTTCACCCCTATCCAACTGCGGGATTCAGGGTGACTGTTTTTCCGCTAATAATCGAGCGGAGAATTTATTCCACAGCGGGTTGCGAAGCCGGTTCGTATTGCAGCGTCCAATCGATTATCTCTGCGGCGAGCCGGTCGGTGGCCCTGCCGAATGCCGCGATGACTTCAGGTATTTCCCCGCCTTGTACGGGTTCGACGATCTCGAAGCTGCGCGTGGCTACGATGCGGTTTCTTCCGGGCTGCACCAGCGTTGCGTATAAACGGATATTCACGGCCGGTATGCCGTTTTTGTATTCCACCTGGAATGCGGTCAGGTCACCCCCGAGCTCCAGATCGGCCATTAGATTATTGTTGCCGCTGCTCACGGAACTGAACCTGCCATCGGTGCGAAAGGCTTTGGCGAGCTGATCACGCAGTAAAATCGGTGCCGGGTTGCCCCAGCGTATGCCCTTGTAAGCACTGATCTGATTGTCCTGCCGCAGTACCAGCACGCGCATGCTGTCGGTCAACTGGCTGCTGTGCGGGGTAGCAATGCGCAGCGCCCACGGCAGGCTGCCTGCCTGGGCCGAGCGCGGAATCGAAGAGGAGGGCAGTTGATAGATCTCCAGCTTTTCGGCTTTCGGCAATATCGAGCAGGAAGACAGGAATACCAGTCCCATCACTGCCGATATCAGCCCGAAACGGCAAAAGTATTGCGGCCGAAGCGCACGACCCATCATGGTTCAAACTCCTGAATTTTTTCACGGCCGGTCAGATAATCGGCCGGGTTATCCTCCAGCCGGCGCATTATCCTGTTCATTGAGCCCAGTGTTTTTTGCAGTTCTTGCAGGGCAGGCCCAAGCTCGTTCAAACCCCGCATTCCGCCACCAAGCGCATCCTGGTTGTCGAGCAGCAGCTGGTCGATGGTGGCAGTGGTTTTTGCCAGCGAAGCCGCCGTTCGCTCCACGCTGTCCAAAGTACGCGCGCCCTGGTTATTGATCAGGGCGTCGGTGCTATCCATCATCAGCGAAGCTCGCTGCAACGCCAGGTTTGCCTGCTTGCTGGCAGCCGTCAATTCCTTCACCAGCACTTTGAAATTCTCGCTCTGCCCGGCTATCGCCCCCGAAGCCTGCGCGATATTTTCTACCGTTTTACTCACGTGCTGCACGTTTTCTCGTGACAAGACATCCTTGGCGCGCAGGATCAACTCGGTGATGTCCGCCATGGTACTGTCACTCTGCTCCAGCAGTTTGGCAATTGGAGAAGGGGTGGCCACGATCACAGGATCTTCGCCTTCCGCCGCCACCAGCTTCCGGCTATCCGGAGACCCGCCGCTCAGTTCTATAATGGAGTTTCCGGTGATGCCCGTAAACGACAGCCGCGCCTGGGTATCCTGTTTGATCTGGACATTGCCTTGCACACGTATCCGGGCGAGTACTTTGCGGGGATCGTGCGGATCGAGCGCAAGCCCGACCACATCGCCCACCTTTATACCGCTGTACTGGACGGCGCTGCCGACGGACAAGCCTCTTACCGCTTCGTTGAAAATGACGCTGTAATATCGCTGTCCGGTATCGCTGGGCGATTTTCCTAACCATAAAACGAATAGCGAGACAGCCGCCACGGCGATAACGGTGAAGAGCCCGATCAGCACATGATGAGCGCGGGGTTCCATCAACCGGCCTCCTGCAACCGCTGGCGTCCGGCCTGGTGAGCCGCCCGCCCGCGTGGGCCGTGAAAATAATCCCGCACCCAGGCGTCGTCGGTGGCTTCAACGACATCCAGTGTATCCGCCACCAGGACGTGTTTGCCGGACAGTACCGCAACCCGGTCACAGATGGTGTAGAGCGTATCGAGATCGTGCGTCACAATGAAAACAGTCAGCCCCAGCGCGTCGCGCAAAGTGATGATGAGTTGGTCGAATTCCGCGGCGCCTATCGGGTCAAGGCCCGCCGTAGGTTCATCCAGAAAGAGTATGTCCGGGTCGAGTGCCAGTGCCCGCGCAAGCGCAGCCCGTTTTACCATGCCCCCGGACAACGTGGCCGGGTATTTTTCGCTTGCACTGGCGGGTAGCCCCGCCAGTGCAAGTTTTACGTCCGCCAGATGCTCGGCATCGGCCCGGCTGAGGCCGGCACTTTCCATGAGCGGCACAGCGACATTTTCGACGACGGTCAGCGAAGAAAACAAGGCGCCGCGCTGGAAAAGCAAGCCAAACCGCCGCTCGAGCCGGTATCGGCGCTCACGCGACAACTTGAGGACGTTTTCGCCAAGCACACATACACTCCCTGACACAGGTGTCTGCAATCCAACTATCGTACGCAATAGTACCGACTTGCCTGAGCCGGAGCCACCGATCACGCCCAGGATCTCCCCACGATAAACGTCCAGATTCAGCTTTTCATGTACGGTCTGCTTGCCAAAACGGTTTGTCAGATCGCGGACTTGAATTATCACATCGCGGCTGGGAGAAGCAGTCGGGCTTACCATCCCATCTCCATGAAAAACAGCGCGCCCAGCGCATCCAGAAGAATAACGACGAAAATGGATTGGACCACGCTGGAAGTCGTGTGCTGGCCAACCGACAGTGCGCTGCCGCTGACCTTGAAACCTTCGAGACAGCCGATGACCGCGATCACGAAAGCGAATACCGGCGCCTTGGACATCCCCACCAGAAAATGCCGCAACTCGATCTGTTCCTGAAAAATCGACAGGAACATCGCTGGCGAAATATCCAGCGCCAATGCGCAGACGACCGCGCCGCCGAGTATGCCCGAGATCATGCCCACGAAGGTAAGAATAGGCAGCGAGACGAACAACGCCAGCAGGCGTGGCAATATCAGCAAGTCGACCGGGCTCAGGCCCAGCATGCGTGCGGCGTCAATTTCCTCATTGGCTTTCATGGACCCGATCTGGGCTGTGAAGGCACTCGCTGTCCGACCAGCCATCAGAATAGCGGTGAGCAGGACAGCCAGCTCGCGCAGGAATGAATAGGCCACGAGATTAACGGTATAGATACTGGCGCCGAAATCGGCCAGCACCGTTGCGCCGAGAAACGCAATCACCGCCCCAACCATGAAATTGAGCAGGGCAACGATGGGCACGGCGTTCAGGCCAGTCTCTTCAATCTGCGCCACGACCGAGGTGATACGCCAGCGCCTTGGACGAAAAATGGTGTGGGTCAAGGCCTGGAGCGTGAGACCCGTAAATCCGAGCAATGCTAATGCCTGCTGCCGGAAGATTTCCATGGCATGCCCAATCCTCTCGAGCAGTTCGATTGCCGCCGAGCGCCGTCGCGTATGTTCGATTTTACCGGTGGCGCTCATTGCATTCGCTACGGTCCGCAACAGCGCATCACGTTCCGTGGTCAGCACTGAATCGGGGCCGGATATTTTTTGGGTGAGTTCGACGCCGAGCAATTCAAGCAGCCTTGAAGCGCCTGCCGTGTCAAGCGCGCCCAGGCCGCTCAGGTCAACCTGGTTACTTTGCGCGCCAGCCAGATCCGCCACCTCGGCACGAAGCCGGGTGATTTCCTGTCCCAGTGCGGCATAGTTGTCAAGGGTCCAATCGCCGCGCACGGTCAGTTTGGGCGGGATGGCGGCGGAATCCCAGGCGAGGAGTCTTGAATTAGCGCCGGGCGTCATGGGTTTCTACTTTTCCGGATGTAAATGGGATGATCGCAGGAATCCGTTGAGAGGCTTGTTTGCTCTCCCGGGCGTCGATGGACGGGCGATAATTTCATATGACATCGGTGGTAGAGGAAGAGGACGGCGCGACATGGAGCAGGCTGTGTTTTTGGTGATTGAAACTCATCGCCATCCTAGCATAGTGGAAGTAGCGAAACCGCGCTTGTTAAATCGCATTCACGATGTTTCTGTTTGCGTCGGCTCAGCCTCGGTATTGGTTTCGGGGCGTGTGGCTAGTGACCTACGCCGGCCGGTATTGATCGAGGCCGCCAGCCAGCTTCGCCATTCTTCAACTTCCTGGAACCGGGTTTGCCATGCCGTCTTGATTCAAATGCATGATATCCCGTCAGGCAACCAACTGAAAATACGTTTAAAAAACTATCTGTTTGTGCGGACGGTGTCAAGCACGAAGTATAGCGAGGGAACGGGCACGAGTGCTGGCCTATTGGCACGCAGCAAAGCCTGCCTGCGTAATGGAAAGGGAGAGTAAACCACGCTCAACTGTATCGGCAGGTTATACGTCCTCGCGTCGGCTGATTCCGGCGCTAAAACAATCTGCTACGCTGCGTAGTGATGCAGATCGGGAGGTATGCGCTATTCGCTACCATGGCATATCTGCTATGGTTCAATCCTGGATGATACGTTGGGTAACGCTGCGCTAATTCGGTCTGGCCGGGGTTTCACAAAATAGCAGAAATAACAGGATGGGTGGAGGCGGCAAGCCGTAACCCATCGTTTTTGTCTTGATGGGTTGCGCTTTGCTCCACCCATCCTACGAAAATTGAATATCCTGTGGGCTGGCTACCATCTATTGGCCTTTGGTAATCATCGGAACATCGTCACCTTTTTGTTGAGCTCGCTACAACTGCCGGATTCAGGGAACTGTTTTTTGACCGAAACCTTTCATTGCGTTACCTATCTCAGTGACTGTTGCAGAAATTCCATCGTTAGCAACCCAACCCGGAGGTCAATATATGGCAAACCATACGTCGGACCGCAAACCGCTTTACCGGCTTCATCCCACCAAAGATGTCGACGGATATAATTTCCTGGCCGATCTGGCGCTGGATATGCGAACGTCTTGGGACCACAGTGGGGACCATATATGGGAACAACTGGATCCGGCGCTATGGGATTTGACGCGCAATCCATGGGTGGTGCTGCAGACGGTGTCGCGAGAAAAGCTTCAGAGCGTCTTTGCCGACCCGGTGTTCAGCAAGAACGTCGCCGAGCTGGCGCGGGAAAGGCATGAGGCGGCAGCCGCGCCCGGCTGGTTTCAGCAAACCTATCCGCAATCGCCTTTGAAGTGTGTTGCCTATTTTTGCATGGAATTCATGCTGAACGAAGCGCTTCCCATTTATTCGGGTGGACTGGGCAACGTGGCGGGAGACCAGCTCAAAGCCGCTAATGATCTGGGTGTGCCGGTCATTGGCGTGGGGCTGCTCTATCAACAGGGCTATTTTCGCCAGGTGATCGACAAAGACGGCGTCCAGCAGGCGCTCTTCCCCTATAACGACCCCGGTCAACTGCCTATCACGCCGTTGCGCCGCCAGAATGGGGAATGGTTGCGGCTAGAGATCAAATTGCCGGGCTATTCCGTCTGGCTGCGTGCCTGGCAGGTTCAGGTGGGCAGGACGAAGTTGTATCTGCTGGATAGCAATGACGCGGCAAACTATCCCGCTCACCGCGGTATCACCAGCGAGCTTTACGGAGGCGGTCCGGAGTTGCGGCTCGAGCAGGAGATTTTGCTGGGCATCGGTGGGTGGCGATTGCTTGCTGAACTTGGCATCAAGCCGGAAGTCTGCCATCTGAATGAGGGTCACGCCGCCTTTGCCGTCCTGGAGCGCGCCCGGCACTGCATGGAGGAGATGGGGCATGACTTCAAGACGGCGTTATCCATCACGCGAGTGGGCAATCTTTTCACCACGCACACGGCGGTAGACGCGGGTTTCGATCGTTTCGACCCGGATCTGATCGAGCGATATCTTGCCAGTTATGCCGAGAATGAGCTGGGCATAGCATGCCACGATCTGCTGGCGCTGGGGCGGGGAAATCCGGACGATGCGTCGGAGCCTTTCAACATGGCTTATCTCGCGATCCATGGTAGCGGGGCAGTCAATGGAGTGAGCCGTTTACACGGAAAAGTGAGCAGACACCTCTTCGGGCCTGTTTTCCAGCGATGGCCGGCAAGTGAAGTGCCTGTGGGCCATGTAACCAATGGTATTCATGTGCCGACCTGGGATTCGGTGCCGGCAGCCCAACTGTGGAAACAGGCCTGTGGAGAAAATCGCTGGGTCGGAACCACGGAAATGCTGGAACAGAATGTCCTCTGCCTCCCCGATATCGATCTATGGCGGTTCCGTAGTGTCGCGAGCAAATCGCTTGTCGAGTACATTCGCAAGCGGTTCACTCGGCAACTTGCTGTCACGGGGGAACCGCCCGCAGCAGTCGAGGCAGCCAAAAGCATGTTTGACCCCGATGCCCTGACTCTCGGCTTTGCGCGCCGTTTTGCAACTTACAAAAGGCCAGATCTGCTGCTGCACGATCCCGAGCGGCTGCTGCGGCTGTTGAATAATCCGCAGCGCCCGGTACAGCTTGTCATGGCAGGCAAGGCGCATCCAGCGGACGAGGCGGGCAAAGCGTTGATCCAGGAGTGGATGCGTTTCATCCATCGTGCCGGCGCACGCGCCTCTGTCATCTTTTTGAGCGACTACGACATGCACTTGACGGAGCAACTGGTGCAGGGGGTGGATGTCTGGCTCAATACGCCCCGCAGACCCTGGGAGGCGAGCGGAACAAGCGGAATGAAAGTACTCGTCAATGGCGGCATCAATTTGTCGGTATTGGATGGGTGGTGGGCGGAAGCCTACACGCCGGAGGTAGGGTGGGCGCTGGGCGACGGGAACGAGCATGGCGATGACCCCGCCTGGGATGCGATTGAAGCCGAAGCCCTTTATGATCTGCTTGAGCACGCGGTGATTCCGGAGTTCTATACCCGCGACGAGCAAGGTATTCCTACCGCCTGGGTCACGCGCATGCGCAAGAGCATGGCGCAATTGACGCCCCGTTTTTCCACCAACCGCGTGGTGCGCGAATATACCGAGCGCCATTACCTTCCTGCAGCGGCCGCGTACGGCGAACGGAGCGCCAACAACGGCGCGCTGGGTGTGCAGGTGGAAACCTGGCGGCATGCGATGGAGCATAACTGGCCTGCCTTGCGTTTCGGTGAATTGAGGGTCGAGACCGACAGCGAGTATCACAAATTTGTAATTCATGTATATCTGAATGACCTCGACCCCGAGTTGGTGCGGGTCGAGCTGTATGCGGACGCCATTTTTGGCGGCACTCCCGTGCGCCACGAGATGACGCGGCTGCATCCGCTGATAGCCGCAGCCACGGGCTTTGCCTATCATGCATCCGTGCCGGCGGATCGTCCGGAGTCGGACTACACGGTTCGGCTCATACCCCACCACCACGCCGCGGAAGTTCCGTTGGAGGCGGCCTGGATTTTATGGCAGCGGTGAGATTGCTCATGCCGGGAATGAACAGGCAACGGCGACAAGAATGCGTTGCGGTGTTGCGCTTAACCAACGGTTTCCAGCGTGTTTCAGATGTTTTCAGAAGCAGCGGGTCAGGGAGGCTGACCCTGAAGTCCCGATAGCAGCCAACGGTTCAAGTGACTTCAATCGGGCAGAAAGTAGCTGGCCATGCTCAAGTGCTGCTGTCGGGCGCTACTTCCGGTTTACGCCGGCGACGGGTGGGGACAGCAGGTTTGCGGGGTGTCCGGGCCGCTGCTTCTTTAGGCGTGGCTTGAGCCGCTGGTTCGGTAGGTGCTTGTGGTGCCGGCGCCGCATCGGGCACAGGCACATCGGCTGTATCGGGCTTGGCTGAGGAAGCAGTCGAATCGGGCGCTGCCAGGGAAGCAGCCAAATCAGGCCCATCAGGCGCATCGGCTGCTTCGGGCAAAGGGGGCTTGCCGGTCGTCTTCGGCGCTCTGGTCTTTGCCTTTTTTTCCGCCGGTTTGCGCTCCCCACGTTTCTTGTGTGCCGCCTCCTGTTTGCCGCGAGCCTCCACGGTCTCCGACGGCTTGGTTTCGGCTTTTGCTTCCACCTCTGCTACCGGTACGTCTGGCGCCTGCTCCGTTACCGCCACGCCGGGGGCCGTTCCCCCGCTGCTGCGATAAACGTAGGTGCCGGATTTCTCGTCACGGCCTAATTCAAGCAAACCGCGTAGCTGCGCCTCGTCAAGTAAATTGCCAAAGGCGCGGAAGCCAAAGTAGGTCTCATTGAAATCGGGCTTGCGTCGCTTGATTGCCTGTTTTAGCGCGGATGCCCAGATCTTGCCGCTGTCTCCGCGCTCGGATACCAAGGCATCGAAGGTTTCCACCGCTATTCCTATCGCCCGGCTCTTGCGTGCTTCCAGTTCTTCCTTGCGGTGCTTTTCCTCATCGGGCGAACGCCTGGCCTCGGGCTGCACTTCCTCTGTGTCGCGTTTGGCCGCTCGCTGGCTCTCGCGTACCAGATCGTCATAAAAAATGAATTCGTCGCAATTGGCGATCAGCAGGTCAGAGGTCGATTGCTTGACGCCGACGCCTATTACCTGCTTGGCATTCTCGCGCAGCTTGGAGACCAGTGGCGAGAAATCGGAATCCCCGCTGATGATGACAAAGGTATTGACGTGCGATTTGGTGTAGCAAAGGTCCAGTGCGTCCACCACCAGGCGGATGTCGGCCGAGTTCTTGCCTGACTGGCGTATATGCGGGATTTCGATCAGCTCGAAATTGGCTTCATGCATCGTGGACTTGAAGCTCTTGTAACGATCCCAGTCGCAGTAAGCCTTCTTGATGACAATGCTGCCTTTGAGCAAGAGACGCTCGAGTATCGGCTTGATGTCGAACTTATCGTATTTTGCGTCGCGCACGCCAAGTGCAACGTTTTCGAAGTCGCAGAATACCGCCATGCTGACATTTTCGTGAGGTGAAGCCATAATTATTGTTTTCCAGTGATGGGTAGGGCTTATTGTCACACGGAACAGAAGGTATTCATGCCGGATTTACAACGGCGGGTAGCACAAACATAACCCGAATCATCTGGAAACGAATCGCGAAAATAAACGAATTCTATTTCCGGCCGAAAAAACGGAATCAAGGCATCTACACGCATTCCATGAAATCCAATGCCGGTTGGACTCTCCCTGATGGTTTTCTAAAACTTCATCCGATAAGCCATATATCTAATATTTTAGTTCATCTTCTTTTGTAGTTCAGAGTAAACGTAAAAAAATAAATAATGCGAGCACTACCTTGCACGTTCGAGGTTAAACTCAGCCGTTTCCAGCGTTATTGCGATGATTGTCACGTTTTCCTCGTCACGCACATGAATATTCCGGTGAGGCAGTCGCGCAACTGCCACCTATCGTTGCGTTGGTCGTGTTGGCGCGTGGATTCCCGGTATTTCATATAATTTTGTATTTTATACGGAGCTAGCCTCAATGATTGCCCACGCAGCAACGACACTCAGCATGATTTCCATTATCGAAGATCACGCGCGTAAACGTCCCGATCGCACAGCAGTTATTTACAACGACCGGCGTTTTTCTTACGGCCAACTCAACGCCATGGCTAATATGATCGCCAATGGGTTGGTGAACCTCGGCATTAAACCGGGCGACCATGTTGCCTTGTCGTGCCCGAACCTGCCGTATTTCCCGATGGCCTACTACGGGATAATCAAGGCGGGCGCGGTAGTGGTAACCCTTAATGTATTGCTCAAGCCGCGTGAGATCGCCTACCACCTGCAAGATAGCGAAGCCAAGGCGTTTTTCTGCTTTGAGGGAACAGCCGAGTTGCCGATGGGCCAGATGGGCAAAACGGCATTCGACACAGCGCCGCAATGCGAGCACCTGATTGTCATCACGGCCAATCCAGCATCACCCACCCCTATCGAAGGGGCCGTGACATTGGGGCAGTTGATGCATGACCAACCCGCAACATTCGCCGCCCATGCGCCGCAGGCCGACGATACCGCCGTCATACTCTATACCTCTGGAACCACCGGTCAGCCCAAAGGGGCGGAGTTAAGCCACATGAACCTGCTGATGAATGCGATGGTTGTGCGCGATCTGGTCGCTACGGTAATGAAAACGGGTGCTGATGCCGAAAATGTCGTGCTTATTACTTTGCCCCTGTTCCACGCCACTGCCCAGCAAGCGCAGATGAACGCCAATCTGCTGGCCGGCGCCACGCTGACGCTTATGCCGCGCTTCGAGGCCGGTTCGGTATTGGAAGTGATGAAACGTGACAAAGTGAATTTCTGGACAGGCGTTCCCACCATGTTTCATGCCTTGTTGCATTACGCTGCCGCCAACCATATCGACATCGCGCCGATCGCGGCCCATCTGCGCCTGGCGTCTTCCGGCGGCGCGCCCATGCCGGTGGACGTGATGAAACAGTTCGAAGGAATGTTCGGCGTCAGGATCATGGAAGGGTATGGTTTATCCGAAACGGCACCTGTCGCTTCCTTCAACCATGTGGACAAGCCCTCCAAACCGGGTACGGTCGGCCAGGCACTATGGGGCGTGGATATCATATGCGCCGATGATAATGATCAGCCCGTTCCAACGGGCGAGAGAGGGGAGGTGCTGATCCGGGGCCACAACGTCATGAAGGGCTACTACAAGCGCCCCGAGGCTACCGCCGAGGCCATGCGCAATGGCTGGTTTCATACCGGTGACATCGGCATCCTCGATGAAGAGGGTTATTTATCAATAGTCGACCGAAAAAAAGACATGATCCTGCGCGGCGGCTATAGCGTCTATCCACGCGAACTGGAAGATGTCATGATGACCCATCCATCGGTATCGCTGGTGGCGGTGGTCGGTATACCCGACGAGAAACTGGGCGAGGAAATAAAAGCCTTCGTCGTCAGGAAAGCCGGCATGGAAACGACCGAGAAGGAACTTGTGGCCTGGTGCAAGGAGGAGTTTGCCGCTTACAAGTATCCCAGGCACGTCGAGTTTCGTGATCACCTGCCCACCAGCGCGACCGGCAAAATTCTCAAGCGTGAATTGCGGCAGTCATAAACGTATCAGCAGGTTTGGACTGTCTGGTTCTTTCAGGGATTCCAAAAAGGGCCGTAGCGGGAGCGGGACAGTCAGCGCCGCGCCGGGTATTTTTAATCGAAAACTTGTCTACACGATTTTACAGGAAATGATGGCGTCCTCATCATACGAGTAGATCGCGCACAACCGGTGATAGCCATCGGCAATGATGACCTTGCCATTGGTCGAGTCTCGTATTAATAGAAGCGGAGCGAGCGCTTGCCCCGACTCTATTTTCTGTTGATCTTTTTCGACGTGTGCGTTGCTGACCCAACCAGCGGGAGACCGGATGCCCTGAAAATATCTTTTGCCTTGAACGCCGATGTGGAAGCGCGCTTCAACTTCTTCACATACGCATTGATAACGGACTCATCATATAGCAGGCTCAGATATGACATGGCCGCTGTATAGTCGTGTTCTTCCGGTTCGCTCAACCACTTGATTTCAACTTTCTTCTTTGTCATATCCGGTTCTCCTGTATGTTTGTTTAAATCCGCGCAAGTGTGACTTTGTTGAACGGGTGAGCGAATAGCGACGTCTGGTTTTCATCAGTTGTTTGATGATGGGGGTTATGGGTGACGAGATCGGTGACTTCCAGGTGACGAGTGAAACGACATTACCACCTCTAGCAGCCTGTCGGATCGAAGCCACCTATTCAGGCGACGCTGCCTCGATGGCGATAGCCGGAAAAGGTTGGGCTTGTGGGTTTGCTTGATGTCGATGTCGATCCATGGATGCATGTGGGTGTCGATCACCAGCCTTCGGCTTTTTCGAGCCCGGCTGGAAGATTCCAGTAAGCGCCATGATCCACCCCGACCTTGTTTTCGTCAGGCTTCAGTATTCTTTCCAGCCGGATCAAGGCTGATCCCTCCTGCGATAGCAGGTAAACGCGTCCATCGGGCCGAGCGTGATCTCGCTTGCATCTTTGGCGAGATCGCTCAAGCGTGCTGAAAACTTCCATGTCTTCAGCGCTATCAGGCGTTGCGGGATGCACGACGATCGGGCTGGCCTGGCTGATCAGCTTTGTCCGGGTCAACCGGCTGAAGTCCCGCGAATGCTTCACCTGCCTGAAGAAATGCACTTGGCCATAACCATGGGCGCGTCCTCCTCCGGCCGAACTCGACAAGCATGGGCGGTTCTTTTCCTTGAGGACAAGGACGTGTCCTTTTTCATGAGTATCATCCCTTCTCCGCGCGAGTTGGGGCGTGCTTTCCAGGCTGAATCGAGGTCGCTGATGCTGGAGGTATCCAGGCTGAAACTTCCGCGATCCTGCTGCAGGCCGCCGGTCGAGGCAGGAAATTTCGCTGCGGGTTTCGCTCAACATGCAGATTGTATCTTTTCCGTCCGCCGCGATGGCTTCCCACTCGACGCATCTTTTTTATCCTTGCCGATGACAGGCGCGGCATCATGCACATCCATGATTGCGTTCGAGATGCCGTTGGTGCGAAAGTTGG